>JAUVXG010000295.1 GCA_030603685.1 Pleomorphomonas sp. | reverse complement strand
TGAAACGCAGAGATTTTATCAAGGCCATTCCGCTGGCCGCCATGGTGCCGGCCGCGTTCGGTGCCAAGTCTGGCATGGCTCAGGCCGGCAACGCCGAAACCGGCCCCGCCGAGGCCAGGAGCGCTGCGGCCGCGGCGGCCGGGAAGGCGTCTGGCGACTCCGGATCTGGAAAAGTTCCTGGCTTCGCCGAGCATTTCCTGACGTCCGACATGAACGGTCTCGGCCCCGACGGCAAGCCGACGGGTCAGAAAATGACGTTTACCGGCGCGTCCCAGGCCGGCGCCACGGCGGACTCCGCGAGCCATCAGATGACCCTGACCCAGGAGGAACAGGAGATCCTCGACGGCAAGGAAGGCGAGGAGAAGGCCAAGCTCATGAAGATCCTCGTCGCCTTCGGCAACGTCTTCGGCGCCGAAAAACTCGTGGATCTCGGCGGAGCGCCGCACAGCAACCTGTTCATCGGTGCGCCTTACATGAGCACGATGATCGACATGCTGAACCAGTGCGCCGATGCCGGTCTCAAGTTCTACGCGCCCTACACGGTGAATCCGCGGCCCTATGATGTCTACAATGTCCAGAACAATCCGCTGGACATGGAGCTCATCTACCAAGGTTATTCGCTGCAGATGAAGTTGGATTATGTCCATTCGCGCCTCGGGGCGCCCGACCTCAACCTCCGGTCCTGCGCTTGCTACGTCAAGGAAGTCGGCAATGCGCCAGAGCCGGGCACCTATGTCGCTTGGTGCGAGTCCTCGGCGGTGAACTACGGCAATTCCGCCCTTGGCATCCGTACCAACCGCTATGGCGCCGGCATGGAAATGATCTGCGCCATGCTGGGCAAGGCGCCGTACTTCGGACTGATGACCGACGAAGGCCGCAAGGCCAATTGGCTCGTCGAAGTCAGGACGTCGAAGGAGCCGGACTGGGGCGTCCTCGGCACGGCGATCGGACGCAAGGTCGTCGAAGACGTTCCCTACATCACCGGCCTTGATCAGTATTTCGAGGGCGGCGAGATAACGCCGGAGAATATGCACCTGCTGAAGTCAATGGGCAGCGCGACGGCCTCGTCCGGTTCCGTCGGTCTCTACCACGTCGAGGGCGTCACGCCGGACGCGAAGGACAGGGGCCGCGATCTGCTGGTGGATGACTACCAGACCTATGTCTACGACGATGCTGAAGAGCAGGCCGTCATCGACACCTTCGCGAACCTCTGGCCGGAACAGGACGGTGACCCGACTGCCGTCTTCATCGGTTGCCCGCACAACACCTATTTCGAGATGGTGAGGTGGGGGAAGATGGTGACCGAAGCCCTTGAGGCCGCAGGCAAGGAGGAAGCCGCGATCCCGGTCTACATGTTCAGCGCCAAAGTGGTGAAAGACCGTCTCGCCGAGGAGGATACCGAGCTTGCCGGCAAAATGAAGCGCGCCGGCATGCGGGCCACAAACATGTGCGGCGTCGGCTACGCGGGCATGAAGGGCTTTTCGGACCGGGTGCGCGGGATCACGAACTCCGCCAAGACGCGGAACTACTCAACGATCCGTTACTACCCGGACCAGATCCTTATCAACGCCATCGTGACCGGCAAGATCTCGACCTGAATTCATTGCCGGGTGGCCGGCACCCGATAACCCGGTCGCCCAGCAGAAAAATCTACTGGAGACAAAGACATGGCAACGACTTTCAAAGGACGCGCTCTGCTTCCCGGGAACCTCGAGGGCGAGGCGCTCGTCTCGAAGCAGCCCTTCAACCTCACCGGCTCGTATTTCGAGAATATGTGGGCGGGTAACACCACGTCCGCGCCCTGTACGGACGCCAACAACGAGGAGCTTTTCAAGAAAGACATGAACGGTGCAATCATGTGTACCCCCCAGACCGTCGGCTCCACGATGGGCGCCGGGGCGATCATGGGCATGAACGAGATCGGCGTCGGGATGCAGGCTTACCTGTTCTCCTCACACATCGACAGCGTCTCGGCGTGCGGTCTGCTCATCGACGACATCTGGAATGGTCGTCGGATCATCACGGTCGACCTGCTTGGCGACGAGTTCATGGAGACCGTCAAGACCGGCGATCCGATCAAGATTATGGAGGACGGGACGGTCGAGATCGGCTGACCCGGCACGGGGCTAGGGGGAGCCTACGACCATGAAATCCGCGGCTGCAGTTTCGGTCATCTTGGCCATCGTGCTGAGCTGGCCAACGTTTGCCATCGCCAGGTTGCCCGGATCATTGGGATCGGAGCTCAAAGAGTCGCGGGAGCTGATTAACAGAGGAGAGCCGAACCACGGGGGCGTGAGTTCAGCTTCAGGCTGCGAACGACATATTAGCTGTCGACAGGCAGCGCTCTCGACTTTGTTCCTACGTCCGCTATTGGCACTTAGCGGACAT
>JAUVXG010000055.1 GCA_030603685.1 Pleomorphomonas sp. | reverse complement strand
GCCGTGCATTGTCGGCGGTTGTTCCGCTCTGCGGAGGGGCGTACGTCCGCCGACTTTTCTGTTCCTTGGATGCACGGCGAGCTTGCGCCTTGCTCGTCGCTGCCGTCCAATCGGCAAAGGTGATCGGACCGAGCCTGGAACTGACCGGCTGGCTCCGATGCGACAGCGGGCACGGCAGGGGGCTCGGGCTCGCGTTGGGAGGAGTTTTGATGACCAACCAGCAAGGGGCGCCCGGCGCTCCCGAAGCGGCTTGTTTCCATCTCGATTGCCTTTGGCAACCGTCGGAAGGGGATCCAGCCGGCCGTGTCGTGTTCGAGCTCCGCAATACCGGCGCCGTGGCGGTCGAGGGCTTCCGCCTCGTCTTCACCACGCTTCGATTTGTCGAACGCGACCCATCCGCCAACAATGTGCGCCTTCTCGACCGGCGGGGGTATTACCACGAGGTTGCGCCGCCTGACGGTTTCCGCCTCGTGCCGGGCAGTGCGTGGCGATTCTCGCTCGGCGGCATCACCGGAGAGCCGCAGCATCGCGGGGAGGGGATCGTTTCGGCCTACCTGACCGAGGCCGACGGCGAGCGCCGGGCGGTGTTCGTCGGGGATCTCCGACGCGAGACGTCCGGCGAGAGGTCTGTATCCGGTGCCATGGCCGCTCAGCCGTTCGCGCTGATACCTTGGCCGGCCGAAGGGGAAATGGTTCCATCCGACCTCTTGCCGGACTACCTGGTGCCGGCCGAGGGCGCGACGGCCGACGAACTGTCGGCGGTGTCCGCGGTGACTGCGCTGTTTCGCCGCCTGTTTCCGATCGAGCCTGCGCCTTTCTCGCTGACGGCGCTGCCGGATGACCGTCTGCTACGCTTTGCCAGTGATGCATCGCTCGACCGGGAAGGCTATCGACTGGATTTCCGCGCCACCGATATCCAGGTTACGGCGGCCGACGCTGCCGGCCGGCAATATGCCCTGACGGCACTGGGGCAGATGTTGCGCGGCGCCAGGGCCGGCGGTGGCCTCCGCTTTCCGGCGGATGGTCACATCGTTGATCACCCGCGCTTTGGCTGGCGCGGTTGCCATCTCGATACCGCACGCCGTTTCTTCCCCGTCGACGATATTGCCCGCTTCCTCGACTGTCTCGCCTATCTCCGGCTCAACGTCTTTCACTGGCACCTGACCGACGACGAGGCGTGGCGGCTGGAAATCCGTGGCTATCCGCAACTGACATCCGTCGGCTCCGTGCGCGGACCGGACGCTGCGTTGCCACCGCAGCTTGGCGACGGTCTCGAGGCGAGCGGCGGCTTCTACAGCCACGCCGACGTGCGGGCGCTGGTGGCCCATGCCAGCCGTCTCAACATCGAGATCGTGCCGGAGGTGGACATTCCCGGCCACAGCACCGCCGCTCTTGCTGCGCTGCCGGCGCTCGCCGACCCGAATGAGCCCGCCGGCGCCTATGCGTCCGTTCAAGGGTTTGCCAACAACACTCTCAACCCGGCGATCGATCTGACATGGACGATGCTTGAAGCCGTGTTCGACGATCTCGCGTCCCTGTTCCCGTCGCCGTACCTGCATGTCGGCGGTGACGAGGTGGCGCATGGGGCGTGGAAATCCTCGCCGCGGGCAGCCCGCCTGATGACCGATCTCGGCATTGATGGCGCCGAGGCGCTGCAGTCGCACTTCATGCGCCGGGTACAGGCCATGCTTGCCGAGCGGGGCCGGAAGCTGGCCGGCTGGAACGAGGTCGGCAACGGTGAGGGGGTCGAGGCAGAGGGGACGCTTCTCACGGTCTGGCAGAAGGCGGCGATCGGCGCCGGTCTCGCCCAGCGCGGCTACGACATCGTCATGGCGCCGGCCGAGGCCTACTATCTCGACATCGCCCATTCCAGTGGTTGGGACGAGATCGGCATGAGCTGGGCGGGCGCCACCTCGCTGGAGTCGGCCTATGCCTATGAGGTGGGAAACGACATTCCCGCCGAACTGCTGCCGCGCCTCAAGGGTATCCAGGCCTGCCTCTGGACCGAGCTGGTCGACAGTCGGGCGCACCTCAACCACCTGGTATTCCCGCGTCTTGCTGCCGTGGCCGAGGCGGGGTGGACACCGGCGGCAAACAAGAACTGGGAGCAGTTCAAGGGTCTGGCGTGCTTCTGTCCGAGACTTTGACGATCTACTCGGTCGGCGCGTGCAGCAGTGGGTTTAGCAGCCCCTTGTAGACACTGTCGTCCGAGCCGGGGATCGGAATGGCGCCGACGGTGCGGGCGTAGAAGTCCACAGGGCCGGCCCAGCCGATGGCCGCGTAGCCGTAGCCGCGTTCGCGCATGGCCAGCAGCGTCCTGATGAGCAGGGCCTTGCCGATGCCGAGGCCACGTGCAGCTTCGTCGACGCCGGTCGGCCCGAAGAAGCCGAGGGCGACCCCGTCATAGCAGGCAAATCCCAGGAGCTTGCCTTCCCGCACCGCGATCAGGCAGGCATTGGGTTCGCGCGAGAAGGCGACCTGCGTTTCGCTGACCCAGCCGGCGCTGAAACGCGAAGCGATCCAGGCGCGGATGGTGTCGAGTTCGGGCGCCAGCGCCCGGCGGATGACGATGCCCTTGTCCGCCAGCTGCCTGTCGAGGTCAGCGTCGGCAACGACGTCGTAGAGCTTCACCAGAAGGTCCATGGTTGCAGTCTCGTCTTGAAATCGGGCGGCCGACAGCGACCTTCCGATGGCTGTATCAGCGCGGGGAGCTAGGCGTCCAGAACCATCCGCGTTTGGCCTTGCAGGAAGGTTCGCGGCGGTTCACCGAACTCCTCCCTGAAGCTCGCCGTGAAGGCGCTGGGCGAAGAATAGCCGAGCGTCAACGCAACCTCTGTGACGCTTTCGCCCCGCTCCAGGCGCTCGATGGCGGTGAGGAGGCGAAGGCGGGCTCGCCAGCGGCGATAGGTCAGTCCGGTCTCGGCGGCAAACAACCGCTCCAGGGTGCGTGTGCTGGCGCCGACGAAGCTCGCCAGTTCGGCGAGAGGGCGGCGGTCTTCAGGATGCTCGCCGAGGTGACGGGTGAGACGTACCAGACGAGAGTCGCGCCCGCCGGGAAGGCTCAGGGGCGCCTCGGCGAGGCGATCCAGCTCGTCGATCATCACATCGCAGAAGCGTAGCCGGCGCGCTTCGTCGGTCTCCACGACAAGCAAGGTCTCCAGCCGAAGCGTCAGCTCGCGCATCAGCGGGGTTACCGCGAGCACGGCGCAGCGGTCGGGGCGTCGGGCTCCGGTTCGGACGGCACGGGATGGATCGACGAAGACGTGCCGCACCTCCGCCGACGTCTCGCTCGCCACCTGATGGCGCGTCCCGCCGGGTATCCAGACCGCATGTGTCGGTGGAACGATCCAGACGCAGTGGTCGCTGACGATGCGCAGCACGCCTTTCTTCGCCCAGGCATACTGGCCGCGCGGATGGGCATGCGGCCGCACGATTCGACCGGCGACCAGTGTCTGGCTGCGGATCAGCAGTGGGCGAGCGGGATCGAGAATGTAGGACACGGGCGAGGGTTCGAGGAATGGCGTGTCAGCGACATTTCTTGGCATGATGACATCTTAACGCCAGCGCCCAATTTCCGATAGGGTGCCGTTCGATCAGACGCTTCGAAGGACATCCCCATGCTCACGCTCGGCCGGTTGACGCTCCGGCATTTCATCCTCGCCGCCGTGATCCTGACCGCTGCTACAATCGCATTCTTGTCGCCGGCTGGGCTAGGTCCATCGGGCAGCCTTACGCTTGCCATCGTCCTCGTCACGCTCGGGCTTTGGGCGACGGCGCTGGTGCCGAACTATTTTGCCAGTCTCCTGCTGTTCGCCGCCGTTCTGATCGCAGGCCTGCAACCGGCGCCGCTGGTGTTCTCGGGGTTCGCCTCGGCGGCAGTGTGGTTGATCATTTCCGGCTTTGTCATCGGCGCTGCCATCAACGCCACGGGGCTCGACAGTCGTCTTGCCGGCGTCATCGCCCCGCTTTTGACGCACAGCTATCCGCGACTGATCGGCGGGTTGATGCTCGCTTCGATGCTTCTCGGGTTCCTGATGCCATCGTCGGTGGGACGTGCCGTGGTGATGATCCCGATCGGCATGGCGTTGGCCGATCGTTGCGGCTTCGCAAAGGGCTCCAACGGGCGTATCGGCATCGCGGCGATCCTGGCCATCGGCTGCAACATGCCGAGTTTTGCCATCCTGCCGTCCAACATTCCGAACATGGTGCTGGCCGGTTCGGCCGAAACCATCCTCGGCGTCCGCCTTGGCTATACCGACTATCTGTTCCTGCACTATCCGGTGCTGGGCATCCTCAAGGCGGCGGTCACGGTGGCCTTGGTTCTGGCGCTTTTCCCTGCCAAAGTGGAAGCACCGCTCGGCACGACCGCGGCGGCGGCCGCACCGGGCAAGGCAGGACAGGGCAAGGTCATTGCCATCCTGCTCCTGACGCTCGTCTTTTGGATGACCGACAGCCTGCATGGCATCAATGCCGCCTGGGTCGGTCTCGCGGCCGCCGTGGTGTTGCTGTCGCCGGGTATCGGCGTGGTCAGTCCGCCGGCGTTCAAGCAGTCGATCGATTTTGGCCTGCTGCTGTTCGTAGCCGGCGCGCTGGCGCTCGGTGCCGTGGTCGGCGCGTCCGGTCTTGGCGGCAAGCTGGGCGCCTTTCTGACCTCCGTGTTGCCGCTGGCGCCGGGCAACGATGCCGCCAACTTCTTCTCGCTGACCTTCATGTCCTTCTTCACCGGCATGTTCACCACAGTGCCGAGCGCGCCGGCCGTGCTGACGCCGATGGCGGGAGATCTCGCCACGCTCACAGGCTACGGGGTCATGACCGTGCTGATGACGCAGGTGGTCGGTTTCTCGACCGTGATGTTTCCCTACCAGGTTGGGCCTCTCGTGGTGGCGATGCAGCTTTCCGGGGAGAAGCTCGACCATCTCGTGAAGGTCACGGTGCCCCTGGCGCTGATCACCCTTGTCGTTCTGGTGCCGATCGACTTCCTGTGGTGGAAGTTGCTGGGCTGGTTATAGCCTCCATCTCTTGCGAATGGCTCGCGACTTCCCAAATCTCCTTGATGGTGCCGGGGTGGCCGCCATTTTCAGGGAGACGCCGACATGCACTCCACTCTCGCAAAGGCGCTGATCGCCGCCGCGACGACCGCCATCGTGGCGACAGGGACGGCCAAGGCGGCGCCGGAGAACGCCGGTCCGAACAAGGCGACGACGCAACTGCCGTTCCAGTCGCAGACCGTGGCTCGCTTCGATGTGCCATGGGCCATTGCCGTCATCGACGCCGATCGGCTGATCGTCACCACCAAGCCGGGCAGGATGTTCCTGGTCGATCACAAGGGTGGGGAGCCCGTCGAGGTGTCGGGTCTGCCGAAGGTGGCGCATTCCGGACAGAACGGCTTGCTCGACGTGGCGCTGGCGCCCGACTTCGCCGAAAGCCGGCGCATCTACTTCACCTATGTCGAACCCGGCGATGGCGGCAGTTCGCTGGTGCTTGCCCGTGCGACGCTGGCCGAGCCGCAAGGCGAGGCGCGGCTCGATGGCCTCGAGGTGATCTGGCGGCAGATGCCGAAGGGCAAGGGCGGCCAACCCGGTGGCATCATCGCCTTTGCTCCGGATGGCAAGTCGCTGTTCCTGACCTCCGGCGACCGAATGCGCCCCCAGACGGCGCAAGACCCCGACCTGGCCCTCGGCAAGGTGCTGCACCTGACGCTCGACGGCAAGCCGGCGCCGGGCAACCCGATGTCAGATGCGGGCGGCGTTCGTGCCGAGACCTGGACGACCGGCCATCGCAACCCTTACGGTCTGGCGTTCGCCTCCGACGGGCGCCTATGGCTACACGAGATGGGACCGAAGGGCGGCGACGAGTTGAACCTCATCGAGCCGGGCGTCAATTACGGTTGGCCTGAAGTATCCTATGGCGACAACTACAACGGCACGCCCATTCCCAAACCGCCGACCCGGCCGGAGTTCCGGGAACCGGCCCTCTACTGGACGCCGGTGATCGCGCCCGCCGGTCTCGCCTTCTACGACGGCGACCTTTTTCCGGCGTGGAAAGGCGCGGCGCTGATCGGCGGACTGAAGACCCAGTCGCTCTCGCGGGTGACCATCAAGGGCGACACCGCCCATGAAGACGAACGCTTTGCCATGGAGGGTCGGATCCGTGACGTCGCTGTGGCCCCGGATGGCGCGGTGTGGGTGATCGAAGACGCGAGCCCGGGACGGCTATTGCGTCTCAGTCCACGCTGAGACGCTGGCCGCTTTCGGCATCGAAGAGGTGCAGCGCCTCGGTATCCAGCAGGAGCGTGACGTCGGTACCCGAAATCGCCCGGGTACGCGGCGGCAGGGTCGCGACCAGGCGCTGAGTGCCGATGCTGCCCGAAAGGATCAGCTCCGGGCCGGTGAGCTCCACCACTTCGCAGCGAAGCGTCAGCGGCAAGCCCCCCTCGGCTTCGGCGCGGAAGCACTCGGGCCGGATGCCCAGCTTGATGTTACGCTCCTGCGGAATCTTGGCGAGCAGCGCGGGCGGCAGCGGAATGACCGTGTCGCTGCCGGCAACCAGAAGGCCATGGTCGGTGGCGAGAACGTCGAGCAGGTTCATCGGCGGCGCGCCGACGAAGGTGGCGACGTAGAGTGTGGCCGGCCGGTTGTAGATCTCTTCGGGCGTTCCGAGCTGTTCGATCTGGCCGTTGCGCATCACGGCAATGCGGGTGGCGAGCGTCATCGCCTCGATCTGGTCATGGGTGACGTAGACCACCGTGGTCTTCATCATCTGATGCAGGCGCTTCAGCTCGGTGCGCATTTCCATGCGAAGCTTGGCGTCGAGGTTCGATAGCGGCTCGTCGAACAGGAACAGTTTGGGGTTGCGTACCAGCGCCCGCCCGATGGCGACGCGCTGACGCTGGCCGCCGGAGAGCTGGCTTGGCCGGCGGTCGAGGAGAGGCTCGATCTGCAGGAGGCGCGCCGCCTCCAGCACGGCCTTCTCGCGCTCGGCGGCCGGCACCTTGCGCATCTCGAGGCCGAAGCCGATGTTCCGGCGCACCGACAGGTTCGGGTAGAGCGCGTAGGACTGGAACACCATGGCGATGTCGCGGTCCTTGGGGTGGACGCCGATCAGCGAACGGTCGTTGAGGCGAATGTCGCCGCCGGTCGGTTCGGCGAGACCGGCGATGATGTTGAGCAGCGTCGACTTGCCGCAGCCGGATGCGCCGAGCAACACCAGGAACTCGCCGCTTTCGAGCGATATGTCGATGCCTTTCAGCGTCTCGACGTCGCCGAAGGACTTGCGGATATGGTCGACGACGAGGGCGCTCATTGGCGGGTCTCCGGCGGGGCATAGCGGCGGGGGTAGGTGGAAACGGCGAGCGAGGCGGTGGCCGTCCCCGCCGACAGGCTTTCTTCGAGCGATTTGCCGGCGGCCAGCGCCGCCAGGAAGCCGGCGTTGAACACGTCACCGGCGCCGATGGTATCGATCACAGTGACCTTGGGCGCCGTGACCTCGACGATGCCGGCGCTGGACGCGGCCATGGCTCCATGCGGGCCGCGCTTGACCACGGCAACCGCGCCGTCCGGCATCAGGTCGAGCATGGCGCGCGCGGCGTCACGCACGTCGTTTCGTCCGGTGATCGAGGTGGTCTCCACCTCGTTGAAGAGGGCGATCGACGAGCGGGCAAGCCACCCCTTGGCCGAAGCGACAACCTCGGGCGTCCAGCCGGCCGGAGGCCAGCCGGTGTCGAGGGCGACGCGGATGCCGAACCGGTCGGCCCAGTCATAAAGCTGGCCGTACTCTCCGGCCAGACGCGGCATCAGGAATGGTCCGGCGAACAGCGCGTAACCGGCGCGATGGGCCTCGCCATCCAGGGCGGCCAGAACGTCGGCGGCACCGTAGTGCGGCAGATGGCCGAGCGTGGTGAAGAAGGTGCGCTCGCCATCAGGATGGGTGATGCCGACGGAAATGGTGGTGTTCTGGTCGTGCACCCGCCAATGCCCGGACTGATCGCCGAACTCTTCGGCCAGCCAAGCGCCGAAGCGGTCGCTTCCAATGCTGGCCGCCAGTGCGAAGGGAACGCCGAGCGCCTTGAGCGCCAGGGCCGAGTTGCCGGCGCAGCCGCCGACGCGCAACTCGTCGTGGTCGACGATGATCTCGGTGCCCGGCTGCGGCCAGGGCGTCGCCGGGCCGAGGATCAGGTCGACGTTGACGTTTCCGATGACGGCGATCGGCTTCACTTATTCGCTCCGGGTAATCTTGTTCGAACGCACGGGGGTGCCGGCGTTCTCGACGCGCTCGGCGGCGAAGGCGACCATCAGGGTCTGGGCGGCGGGTAGCAGTGCGAACACGGCGGCCATGCCGGCGGCCGGTTTGACGGCAACGGTGATGGCACCGGGCACCGGCGCCTCGCCCGATGCGTCGAAGATGACGACCGGCGTACCCGCGGCGAGGATTTCACCGGCCATGCCGGCCATCAGCGGTGACGTGGGATCCTTGGCACGGAACAGCACGGCGCCGATCTCGGGCGACAGCATTTCCATCGGTCCATGACGAAGCTGGCCGCCTTCATGCGAGAAACAGGGCCGGCGGGACAGCTCTGTGAAACCCAAGGCGATCGCTTCGGCGACACCCTGCAGGCTGCGGCCGGAGGTGACCACGTTGCGGACGTTCTTCAGGGCGGCAAGCGCGGCGGATACGTCGGGCGTCTCCGGCGCCCTCAGCACGGCGAGCGCGGGCGACGCATCGGCGCCCAGCGCGGCGAGAATGGCGAGATGCAGAGCGAAGGTCAGCGTCAGGCTGCGCGTGGCGGCGAAGGCCAGTTCCGAGCCACCAGCGGCAACGAGCGCCGGAGCGGCCTTGCCGAGGAAGGAACCACCTTCGAGCGTCAGCGCGAATGTGTCGGCCGTACCGCCGGTCTCCTTGAACCAGCGGACTACCTCGACGCTCTCGCCCGACTGAGAGGTGACGAAGATGGTGTGGCCGTGGAGCGGCAGGGGGGAGGCGAGCTGTTCGGACACCGGCAGCGACACCGCGTCGATGCCGAGGGCGCGGTAGTAGGGTTCCACCGCTCGAGCGACCGCGTGCGAACCGCCCATGCCGAGCATCAACAGGCGTCCCGTCTTCTTGAGTGAGGCGGCGGCGCGGGCGGCGACGTCGCGGTTCTGTTCGAAGGAGGCGAGGGCATCGGCGTGCTGGCGGGCCATTTCGCGATCGATGGCGATGAGGCTTTCGGGGCGGGGAGTGGTCATTTTCGTGGTCCTTTGGGTTCAGCCCTTGACGCCGCCGGAGGTGAGGCCGGAGATCAGCGCCCGCTGCATGACGATACCGACCAGCATCGGCGGCAGCGCGGCGAGTACGCCGGCCGTGGCGATCAGGCCGTAGTCGGAGACGCGGCCACCGGCGAGGTCGGCGATGGCGACGGTGAGCGTCTTGGCCCGCTGGTCGGAGGTGAACAGCAGGGCATAGAAGAACTCGTCCCAGCCGAGCAGGAAGGCGAACAGCGCCGATGTGGCCACCACCGGCAGGGCGAGTGGCAGCGTGATGATCCTCAGCGTTTGCCAGAGGCTGGCGCCGTCGATCACCGCCGCCTGCTCGATCTCGCGCGGGATGCCGTCGAAGCCGGACTTCATCAGCCACGTGGTGAAGGGGGCGAGAATGGTGAGATAGACGAGGGCCAGGCCGAACACGTTGTTGAGCAGGCCGAAGTTGGCCAGCGCCATGTAGAGCGGCACGGCAAGAGCCACAGGCGGCAACATGTAGGTCGCGATGACAAGCGACAGCGACCAGCCAACGGACGGCGTGCGCGACACCGCCCAGCCGGCCGGCACAGCGAGCGATACAGCCGCCACGGTTGCCATGCTGGCAACCATCAACGAGTTGCGGAGGCTGGCCATGAAAGCGGCGCCGGCGCTGTTCTCGACGGTGGAGAGGAGGGTGGCGTAGCGCGAGAAGTCCATGGTCTCCGGCCACCACCTGAGTGGTTTGGCGGCCAGGTCGGCGGCCGGCGAAATGCTCATCACGAACAGCCAGAGAAGTGGCGCCAGGATGATCGCCGCGAGCAGCAGCGCGGCAAGGTGAAGGAAAAGGCGGAAGAGTGGGCTCTGGCGTTCCATCAGGCGGCGCTCCCCGCAACCTTCTTCACGACGGTGCCATAGGCGACGGCGAGCACCGTGATGATCAGCGTGACGATCAGGGCGAGCGAGGCGCCCGAGCCCGCTCGCTGGAAGGAAAAGGCCTCCTGATAGACAAGGATCGACATGGTTCGCGTCGAGTTGGCGGGGCCGCCGCGCGTCATGACCCAGATGATGTCGAACACCTTGAAGGCCTCGATGGTGCGCAGCACCAGAGCCACCAGCAGCGGTCCGGCGAGATAGGGCAGTGTGACGAAGCGGAAGCGGGAGAAGGCGTTGGCGCCGTCGACGAAGGAGGCGGCCACGACATCGCGCGGAACGGCCTGCAAGGCGGCCAGTGCGATCAGGGCCACCAGCGGAAAGTTCTTCCAGCAGTCGGCGACGATCAGTGCCGTCAGGGCGGTGCCGGGCTCGCCGAGCCAGGAGCGATATTCCGAGAGAATGCCGAGCTGGGTGAGCGCTGCGTTGAGGGCGCCGTACTCGGGATTGTAGATCAGCCGCCACAGCGTGGCGTTGACGACGGTGGGCAGCGCCCACGGCAGGATCAGCAGCGCCCGCAGCAACGTGCGGCCATGGAACTGCTGATTGAGCAGCAGGGCGGCGAGCACGCCGAGCAGCATTTCCGTCGTCACGACAACCACGGCGAAGAAGGTGGTCGTGAAGAGGGTGCGGCCGAAAGCGTTGCCGGAAAGGAGACGGACGTAGTTGTCGAAGCCGACATAGCTGCCGGAGGTGCCCACCAGTTTTGCGTCGGTGAAGGAGAGATGCACGGTGTCGGCAAGGGGCCAGCCGATGACGGCCACCATGACGATGAGGAGCGGCAGCATGAGTAGCCACGCCCGGGTTGTGATCCAGGTGCCGGACATGCGGTGTCCTCGTCGGATAACTGAAAGGCGGAGAGACCGGGCGCCGCGGGGCGCCCGGTGCGATCATGCGCTCAGAGGCCGCTGTTCTCGGCGGCGGTCTTCAGCGCGTCCTCGGGGCTCGACTGGCCGAGCAGGGCCTCCTGGATCGCCTGCTGAAGGGCGACGGAGATTTCCTGATACTTCGGCGTGGTCGGGCGCGGGTACATGACGGCGAGGCCGGTCTTGGCGGCGGCGATCAGCTCTTCCTGGCCCTCCGTGACGGCCGGATCCTCATAAGAAGAGGCCCAAATCGGCAGGCTGAGCTTGGCATAGGCGTTCTGCGTCGCCTGCGAGGTCATGAAGACGATGTACTTCCAGGCCTCGTCCTGATGCTTGCTGGCGGTGGTGATGCCAAGACCCATCGAACCGTTGACGGCCGACGCCTCGCTCTTGCCGGCGACGCCCGGCGCCGGCACGACACCGACCTTGCCAGCGACCTTCGAGTCCTTCGGGTCGTTGGCCATGTTGTACATGTAGGTCCAGTTGAGGGCGAAGGCGGCGTCGCCATTCTCGAACACCTTGCGGACGTCTTCCTCGAGGAACTCCTTGGAGTTCGGGTTGGTGATGCCGGAGGTGTAGCTGTCGACCATGTATTTCAGCGCGTCGAGACCGCCGCCCGACTGGAAGGCAGGCTTGCCATCCTTCAGGAAGTCGCCGCCGAAGGCGCTGACCAGCGTGGTGTAATCGCAGATGGCGGCTTCCGCCTGCGCCCAGCTCCAGGCGATGGGCGAGGCGAGGATGCCCTTGTCCTTGATGATCTTGGCGTCGGCGGCCAGTTCCTCCCAGGTCTTGGGCGGATTGGCGATGCCGGCCTTCTCGAGGATTTCCTTATTGTAGAACAGATACTTGGTGTCGAGAATCCAGGGCATGCCATAGAACTTCTCGTCGTACTTGACGGTGGTCCAGGCGCCGGGCAGGACGCCAGCCTTCATCTCGTCGGTGATCTTGGAGGTGACATCGACCAGCACGTTGTTGGCGGCGAACTCGGCCGGCCAGATCACGTCGAACAGCACGACGTCGTAGGCGTTGCCGGCGCCCTGGGCGAGCACGGTCTTGTCGTGCAGGCCTTCGTAAGGCACGAACTCCAGATTGACCTTGATGTCGGGGTTGGCCTTGGTGAAGGCCTCGGTCATGGCGCGCACGTCGGCTTCGCTATAGGCGGCCTGGGCCATGAACAGCGCGTTGATCTGGGTCTCGGCGAAAGCCGGAAGGGAAAGCGGCGCCGTCAGCAGCGTCGCGGAGAGGAGTGTCCTGCCGAAAAACCTGTTCATTGTGGGCTCCCTTTGGTCGGTGACTACGCGGAAGGGATCGCGGCGGAACGGTCCCGCCACGATCGGTCGTCTGGTGGTCCCGAAGGACCTCTGGCATGGAGCGTCGTCACGCTTTTCGAGCGGACTAGCGTTCCCCGGAACTCTGCGGTTCCTTATTAAGTCAAATTGCTTGACTAATTCGTGGGCGAAATATCAACTGCTGTCAAGACGGAAATGGGCATGAACGAACAGCGGCCGATCCGCGCCAAGAGCGGCGCCAATATCGAGGGAACAAGCGCTCATAACCGGCGCGTCATCATCGACGCGCTCCGGGTGAATGGTGCGCTGTCGCGCGCCGACCTTGCCCGAGCCACGGGGCTGACCAAGCAGGCGGTATCCAATCTCGTCGAGACGTTGGAGAACGAAGGCCTCGTCGCCTCCGAGGAACTGGTCCGCAAGGGGCGGGGGCAACCGTCAACGCCTTACCGACTTGTCGCCGATGGCGCGTATTCCATCGGGCTGCAAATCGATCGCCACGTCAGCCGAGCCATCGTCGTCGATCTCGTCGGCAACATCCTGGCCCGCTCCACCGCCAAGGTGCCACCGCGCGCACCGGAAGAGGGCGTTGAAGTCCTGCTCGATCTGCTCGCCGAGGTGAGAGGCAAGTTCGCGGCCGGGCGGCCGGAGGCCGAGGCGCGCATCGCCGGCATCGGCGTGGCCATGCCCGGCCCGTTTGGCGTCGAGATCGCCGACGACAGCTTGTGGCTGATGCAGGCCTGGCAGAGCTTCCCATTGGTGGAGCGGCTGGCGGCCGGCACCGGCCTTGCGGTCAGCCTGCAGAACGACGCGGCGGCCTGCGCCACGGCCGAGCGCATGGTCGGAGCCGCGCATGGCCTGGACCACGTCGTCTGCATCTATGTCGGCTACGGTATCGGCGCCGGACTGATCCTCGGCGGCGGTCTCTACAGCGGCGCCAACGGCAACGCTGGCGAGATCGGCATGGTGCTGTTCGGCAAGCCGGACAACCTCGTGCCGCTGGAACATCGCGCCTCCATTGCCTCGCTCTATGCGCTGGTCGATATCGATCCGGCCGATCCGCAGCAGTTCGACAAGCTGGAAAGGCTCGTCCTTGCGGGGGACCAACGCGTCGTCGAGTGGATCGAACGGGCGGGACACGACCTGAGGCTGGCCGTTCACACCGCCGAGACGTTGTTCGACCCGCAGACGGTGATCCTGTCGAGCGGCGTTCCTGGCTCTCTGATGCATCGGCTGATTGCCGCGATCGAACCGCTGCGTCCGTCCCTGGTGCCGGCGACCGGTCGCTCCATACCCCGGATCCGTCTGGGCATGACCGACCCCTGGGCCGTGGCGATCGGCGCCGCCGCCGATCCTATCCGCCGTGCCTTCGATCCCAGTTTTTCGGCGATCCTGAAGCGGCAGGGAGAATGATGGCGTGAAGAGCCAACAAATTTCCTGACAGAGAATTGTCATCCTGTGCGGTTTGCAGCTAATCTTTCAGCGCCGTGGGCAAAGAGAAAAACCGGCCCACGCCGTACCAGGGGAACGACAAAATGACCAAACGCACCATTCGCGGGCTCGCTGCCGCCGCGCTGCTCGCTGTCTCGGCCGTCACCGTCCATGCCGAAGATACGCTGAAGATCGGCACCGAGGGCGCCTATCCGCCCTTCAACTATGTAGATACCGACGGCTCCATCAAGGGATTCGACGTCGAGATCGGTCTCGCCCTCTGCGAGAAGATGAAGGTCAAGTGCGAGGTCGTGGCGCAAGACTGGGATGGAATCATCCCGGCGCTGCTCGCCAAGAAATACGACATGATCATCGCCTCGATGTTCATCACCGAGGAGCGCAAGAAGGTCGTCGACTTCACCAAGCCCTACTACAAGGCGGCGATGACCCACGTCGTGCCCAAGGACAGCGACATCACCGAGTTTTCCGACGCGGCGCTGTCGGGCAAGATCATCGGCGCCCAGGCCGGCACCACGCAGGCCGAGTACATCGAGAAGACCTATCCGAGCGCCACGCTGAAGACCTATCCCACTCAGGACGAGGCCAACCTTGACCTTGCGGCCGGCCGCCTCGACCTGCAGGTCGGCGACTTCCTGCCGATGTTCGACTGGGTCGGGAAAGAGGCCGGCGCCTGCTGCAAGCTCAGCGGGGAGCCGATCACCGACCCGGCCTTCGTCGGAGAGGGCGTCGGCATCGCCGTCCGCAAGGAGGATGGGGCGCTCAAGGAAGCCATCAACAAGGCCATCGACGAAGTGGTCGCCGACGGTACCTACAAGACGATCAACGACAAGTACTTCAAGATCAACCTCTACTCGCTGAAGTGAGACATCGGGGACGGCTTATCTGCCGTCTCCGCCAGTTCCGTGGCCGGCCGGACTTCCATCCGGCCGGTATCCGTCTTCTCACGAAGGACAATGCCCCTTACGGTTGTTGCACCTTGACGGACGGTTCGTCTATGACAGCGCTTTCCATCAAGGTGTCCGAATGGCCAGCACTCTTCCCGTCTATCGTTTCGATTCCTTCATCGTCCGCACGCCGTCGCCGTCGGTGGTGAACGGCCTCCGTGCCGATGATCGCGGCAATCCCACCCATGCGGGTGTTCTCGCCGAGCATGCCGCCTATATCCATGCGGTGAGCCAGGCCGGCGTCGAGGTGACGGTTTTGCCGCCGCTCGAAGCCTTCCCCGATTCCATTTTCGTCGAAGATCCCGCGCTGGTGTTCCCGGAAGGCGCCATCCTGCTCCGGCCTGGCGCCCCGACACGCGCCGGCGAGACGGCCGAGATCGCGCCGGTGCTGAAGCGGATGTTTTCGATCGTACTCGATCTGCCGCGCGGCTTTGCCGATGGTGGCGACGTCCTGACGACGCAGAAAAGCGTCATGATCGGACTGTCTGCCCGCACGAACCGCGAAGGCGCCGAGGCGCTGATCGAATGCCTCGCCAAGCTCGGCCGCAAGGGCGAGATCGTCGAGACGCCCAAGGACGTGCTGCATTTCAAGACCGACTGTTCGCTTCTCGACGAGGAGACGGTGCTGACCACCGCGCGTCTCGAACGCTCGGGCGTGTTCAAGGGATTCAAGACGCTTCTGGTCCCCGAAGGCGAGGAGGCGGCCGCCAACGCGCTGCGCGTCAATGACGTGGTGTTCGTCGGCTCCGACTATCCGCGTACTGCCGAGCTTCTGACCGCCAGCGGCTACAAGGTGGTGCCGCTCAAGACCACGGAAATCGGCAAGATCGACGCCGGCCTCTCGTGCATGTCGCTGCGCTGGCGGCGCGGTTGAGGCGGGACAGTCAAAGCATTTGATGTCGAAGAAAAGGGGAACGTCCCAAATGTCCAATATCTTTGTGAAAACGGCGCTAGCGCTTGCCGTCGCCTCGTCGGTGGCCCTCCCGGCTTTCGCCGAGGACGTGATCAGGATCGGCATGACGCCGGAGCCTTATCTGCCGTTCGGCCAAGTGAATGCCGCCGGCGAATGGGAAGGTATCGAGGCCGATATCACCAATGCCCTCTGCGAGCGCATGCAGGTGAAGTGCGAGATCTCCGCCATGGCCTTCGACGGCCTGCTGCCGGCGCTCAAGGAGAACAAGCTCGACGTGGCCGTCGGTGCCTTCTCGATCACCGACGAGCGTCGCGAGACGGTGGATTTCAGCGCTTCCTACTACACCGAGGGCACCTCGCTGGTCGGCCCGAAGTCGGAAGAGGTCACGATCGGGACGGTCGATGCGCCTGATGGCAGCAAGATCCTCGATCCCAAGGCCTTCGAGGGCAAGATCCTCGGCGTGCAGGCGTCGACCGTGCAGCACCAGTACGTGACCAAGTACTACCCGGATGTCGAGGTGAAGGCCTACGACACCGCCGACAACTCGATGGCCGATCTGGCCGCCGGCCGCATCGACTTCGTGCTGTCGCCCGATCTCTATCTCCACACCTTCCTGGCGACGCCGCAGGGTGCCGAGTTCGACATCAAGGCCGCCGCGCCCGAAAACAAGGTGCTTGGCGAAGGCGTCGGCTATGTCGTCAAGAAGGGCGACTCGGCTACACTGAAGAAGGTCGATGACGCGCTTGCCTCGATCAAGGCCGATGGCACGCTCGACAAGAGTATTGCTCGTTGGGTCGACGGCGCGAAATAAGCTCCGCCCTCAGCCGCCGCCGGTTTCCCTAGAGGCCGGCGGTGGTTTTTCTTTCGGATGACGCGATGGACGGAACTCTTTCACTGCTCAGCTGGGGTGATACTGGCTGGAGCGACGATCTCTTCTGGGGCATCGTCACCACGCTCAAGGTGTCGATATCGGCCTACCTGATCGCTCTGGTGTTCGGCGCCGTCTGCGCCATTGGCAAGCAGTCGTCCTGGCGCGCCGTTCGCTTCATTGCCGGCGTCTACACCACCGTGGTGCGGGCCCTGCCGGAACTCCTCGTCATCCTGCTTCTCTACTTCTCCATCGCGTCGGGCATCGAGCGGCTGGTGAAGGGGTTTGGCCTTGCCGACGACACCTTCCAGGTCAGTCCGTTCTGGGCGGCCGTGGTGGCGCTGGCCTTCGTTTCCGGTGCCTTCATGGCCGAGGTGCTGCGCGCCGCCTATCTTGCGGTCCCCGTGGGGCAGATCGAGGCGGGGCTGGCGCTTGGCATGCATCGGGGGCTCATCCTCGTCCGCATCGTCGCGCCGCAGATGATCCGCCACGCCATTCCCGGCATGGGCAACCTGTGGCTGGAGATGACCAAGGAAAGCGCCATCATCTCGGTTCTCGGCGCCTTCAACGATCTGCTCTACGTCGGTTATCGGGCGGCGGCCGGAACGCGCCAGTACATCTTCTTCTACGGCATCACGGCGGTGCTGTTCCTGATGATCACGGCGGTATCCGTCTGGGCGATTTCCCGCATCGAGCGGCGTTTCTCGCGGGGCTACCGCTGATGGAATCGATCGCTCACGTCGTCTCGTTCTTGCCGCCGCTCATTGCGGCCATGCCGCTGACGCTGTTCCTGACGGTGACCGGCGTCGTCTTCGGCCTGCTGATGGGCACGCTCGTCGCGGTGGCCATGGTCTACGGCCGACGGACGTCGGCCTGGCCGGCCAAGGCATTTACCTTCGCCTTTCGCGGCACGCCGCTTCTGGTCCAGCTCTATCTGATCTACTACGGGCTGGGGCAGGTGCTGCCGGGCACCTTCATCCGCCATTCCTTCCTGTGGCCCTATCTGCGCGACGGCTTGTGGTACGCGGTGTTCGCATTGTCGCTCAACCAGGCCGCCTACAATGCCGAGGTGATCCGGGGCGCCATCCTCGCCGTGCCCAAGGGGCAGACGGAGGCGGCGGTGGCGGTGGGCATGCGCCCCTTCACGATCCTGAGGCGCATCACGCTGCCGCAGGCGTTGCGGCTTTGCCTGCCGGTGCTGACCTCCGACGTCATCATTCTCCTGAAGTCGACGTCGCTTGCCTCGACCATCACCATCATGGAAATGATGGGAACGGCGCGCATGCTGCAGCGCCAATCGCTCCTGATCTTCGAGCCGCTGATTGCCGCCGGTCTTCTCTATTTCGCCGTGGTCGTGGTGCTGACCCGTGTCATGGCCGAAGTCGAGCGCCGCATGACGCTCTATCGCCAGCCGGCGCGACCGCAACAGGGCTGACATCATGGACGAATCCGTCTTCCGGACTTTTCTGCCGGAGCTCGTCGACATTCGTCGCCGCCTGCACCAGATGCCGGAGACCGGTTACGAGGAGAGGCAGACGTCCGCCTTCGTCGCCGACCTCATGGAAGGTTGGGGCCTGACCGTGACGCGCGGTCTCGCCGCCACCGGGTTCGTGGCGACGCTGGATCGAGGCGGCGATGGCAAGGCGATCGGTCTCAGGGCCGACATGGACGGCCTGCCGATCGTCGAGGAGACGGGTGCAGTCTATGCGAGCCGGATACCGGGCATGATGCATGCCTGTGGTCACGACGGCCACACGACCATGCTGATCGGCGCCGCCTTCCGCCTGCTGCGTGATGACGACTTCCGGGGCAAGGTGCATTTCATCTTCCAGCCGGCCGAGGAAACGGCCGGTGGCGCCGCGCGCATGATCGAAGAGGGGCTGTTCGAGCGCTTCCCGTGCGAGGCGGTCTTTGCGCTTCATAACTATCCAGGGCTTGCCGCTGGTCGCTTCTCCGCTCGTCCGGGCGCCATGATGGCGGCTATCGACGCGGCGACGCTGACGGTGCGGGGCAGGGGCGGCCATGGCGCTCGCCCGGAAGACACCGTCGATCCGATCGTGGCTGCATCCAGCATCGTCATGGCGCTGCAGACGGCGGTATCGCGCAACGTGCCGCCGCAGGAGGCCGGCGTCATCACTGTCGGCGCCTTCCATGCCGGTTCTGCCTGCAACGTCATTCCGGACGAAGCGGTGCTGGAGATCAGTATGCGCGCCACGGATCCGGATATGCGCTCCCGGCTCTGCCGGCGGTTCGAGGACATCGCCCGTCTCCAGGCGGAGAGCTTCGGCGCCGAGGTTCGCATCGACTGGCAGGTCGGATACCCGGTCACCATGAATGATGCCGCGGCGGTCGGTCTGGCGACCGAGGTCATCCGCGAAACCTTCGGCGACGACGCCTTCGAGCCGCTCGACCGACCGATGATGGGCAGCGAGGACTTCGCCTTCATGCTGGAGAAGGTGAAGGGCACTTATCTGTTCATCGGCAACGGTGACAGCGCGGGACTGCACAACAGTCGCTACGACTTCAACGATGCACTGCTCGAACGCGGCCCCGTCTTCCTGCATGCGCTTGCGCGGCGTTTCTTCGCCTGACCTTATTTCAGCAAGGCGATCAGTTCGTCGGTGGTGCCGGTTTCGCCAATCCACGGGAACGTCAGTTCGACGCTCCGCTTGTGCGCCTCCGGATTGGCGTCGGCCATGGCGTCGACGGGCAGGGCAACGTTGTACCCAAGCTCGTGGGCAAAGCGGGCTGTCGATTCCACGCCGCGGCTGGTGGCGATTCCGCAAACGACGACACCGGTGACCCCGAGGCCACGCAGGCGCTCATCGAGATCGGTGCCCGTGAAAGCGCCCCAGGTCTTCTTGCTGACGCGAATATCGTCGGGCGCATGGCCGAGTTCGGGAAGCAGTTCCGCCCAGTCGTCCGGTCGGTCGCCGCTCGGCTTCCTGTCGGTTCGACCCGGCGCACCGCCGAGAACGTTGACCAGAACGACTGGCTGTCCAAGCGCACGAAATGTATCAATCAACCTGCCGGCGTTGCCGATTGCCGGCACCGCCAGATCTTGCGGCGGCAGTTTGGCAATACCTTTCTGTAGATCAATGACAATAAGTGCGGTGCGCGCGTCGATAGTTGTAAATGACATGGTCGGAGTTTCCCTCCGCAACTGAGATTGACGAGAAGAACAGTGTACGGGCAATTGCGGCGTGTCGATGACCGGCATTGAAATGACCAATATGCCTCACACCAGACGAAATGCGTAGGAGCGGTCTTGCTCGTGGTCTCGTTTCTCTACGGACTGGAAACTTTCTGACGATAATCTAGTTGACTAAGAATGAGTCGGTGACGACTCGTGCGCATTCGTTGTTGGGAAATCATGGGCAAGGCAATCGCCAAGGAGAAAGTTCAGCATCAGGTCGCAGCCCTGCCGTTCCGGCGGACGGCGGATGGCGACGTGTCGGTGCTGCTCGTCTCCTCGCGCGAAACGCATCGTCCACTGATCCCCAAGGGATGGCGCATGAAGGGCAAGAGCGACCGCAAGGCGGCGGCGATCGAAGCGATGGAAGAGGCCGGCGTGATCGGGACGCCGTCCAAGGCACCCATCGGCAGCTATCGGTACTGGAAGCGCCTCGAGGACTGTTTCACGCTGGTCGACGTGGACGTCTACAGCCTTGAGGTCACGGAGAACCTTGCCGACTGGCCCGAGCGTCAGGAGCGGCAGCGGAAATGGATGAGCCGCGAGGATGCCGCCATCGTCGTCGACGAGCCGGGGCTTGCCTTCATCCTCCAGTCATTCAGAGCCTAACTCTGCCGGTCAGATTATCTCACAACCTGGTCCGCGAGCGCTCCAGGCGCGTTCTTGCCGGCTGACCCGGCGAGAAGTTCCCAGTTCGTTTTGCGGGCATCCGTCTCGCATGGTTGCGCCGTCATCCTTTCCAGGATGGCGCCTGCGGCCTCGTCATGGGCAAGATCTGCCTGTGTTCGTTGCCGACTGCAACGGTATGTAACTTATTGTAAAAACTGATAAAAATCAGAAAAATAGCATGGGGCTTGCAGCGTCTGTCTCCGAAGACGGCGTTGATGCTGGCCTCAATTGCATTTTGAAAGCGATCTTGTGGGGAAAGGACGGAAAACCGGGTTTCTGTGGTGTTGGTAGCAGGCAATATCTACCCGGCAGTTTTTTCCTTGCGGAATAACTTGCCGTAATTGATAGGAAGCATTTGCCTATACTTATAACTCTCCACGAATTCTCGTTTTTGTGCGCCTGAATTTCTCTGTTGCTTCGTACAAAGTTCAAGAGGGGCGTTTCAACCGGGTGATGTGTAGGGGTAGGGGTGTGCGATGATGGCTGCAGCAAGTTCGTTTGGCGCTACGGCTCCATTGCCGTTCGTGGCTCGGGGCCTGCCGAAGGGCGATCCGGCGACATCGGCTCGCAGTGAGGACGATCTTCTTCTCGAGCGCATTGCGGCCGATGACCGCGAGGCGTTCGCTCTCCTTGTGGAGCGCCACGCCGACCGCGGCTTCGCGCTGGCCCTGCGCATCCTCAAGAACTCCGACGATGCCGAGGACGTGGTTCAGGACAGCTTCCTCAAGCTCTGGACGCATCGGAAGCGGATGGAGATCGGGCGAGCCAAGTTCTCCACCTGGCTCTATCGGGTGATCACCAACCGGTGCATCGACCTCAGGCGCAAGCCGGCCATGGATGACATCGAAACAGCCCCGGAGGTGGCCGACGACAGCGAGGACGCGCTGACGCGGCTCCATCGCGCGTCCATGACCAGTCTCCTGGAGGCGGCACTGTCCCGCCTGCCGGACCAGCAGCGCGTCGCGGTCATTCTCAGCTATCACGAGGCCATGTCGAACGCCGAGATCGCCGAGGTAATGGAAACGACGGTGATGGCCGTCGAGTCCCTTCTCAAGCGCGGACGGCAGCAGCTTCGCAAGCATCTCGCGCGGGCAGAAGATGATATCCGTCAATCGTTTACCCAAAATTAACCATAAAATCACGGCCCGAGGAACAAAAAGCGCCGGGTTGGCTCCCGTTCATCCGTTGAAGACACGAAGCGAGGGGCGATGACGCCTCGCGCCGACGTCCTCCCCAGCGGGATGGGACGTCATCCACTGATGAGGAAGAGAGCGCCATGCCCGTCATTTCCACGAACACCGCCGCCAACTCCGCCGTCCGTTACCTCAACATCAACGCCGCCGATCAGTCCGCATCGCTGTCCAAGCTCGCGTCCGGTTCGCGCATCACCCAGGCCGCCGACGACGCTGCGGGTCTCGCCATTTCGACGCGCATTTCGTCCGACATCGCCACGCTGAACCAGGCGGCGACCAACGCCACGCAGGCCGTCTCGGTGCTGCAGACCGCCGACGGCGGCGCCTCCAACATCTCCGACATTCTCGAGCGCATGAAGACGCTGGCCACCCAGTCGGCTTCCGGTACCGTTACCGACAGCGAGCGGACCTACATCGACGCCGAGTTCCAGGAACTGATCGAGCAGATCGACACCATCGCCACCGGCACCCGGTTCAACGGCGAGAGCTTGCTCGACGGCACCTCCGATTTCGATACCACGGCCGGTGGCACCGAGATTGTGGTCGGTTCGTCGGCCGATGACACCATCAAGGTGTCCATCGACGAGCTGACGTCCTCCGCCCTCGATCTCTCCACGTCCTCCGCCAACGACATCACTGCCGACCTCTCCAGCGTCTCCATCGGTATCGGCCAGGGCGCGAGCGCGACCCAGATCGTGCTGACCATCGGTTCGACCGACGATTCCGGTACCGCCACGTCGGTCAACGTCACGCTCGGCGCCTCGGCAGACACCGACGGCGATGGTGTGCTGACCGGCGAGGAGATTGGCGACTTCCTGACCAGCGATGCGACCACGACGGCGGCGCTGACTGCGGCCAACGTGTCGATGACCTACAGCAACGGCACGCTCACCGTCTCCAACTCGTCCGAAGCGACCGGCTCTTCCAGCGCCCTGTCCATCGGCGTCGATACGACCGCCACCACCGGCACGACCTTCGACGCCGATGCCGACGGCACGGTTGCCGCCGACGCGGATGGTGTGCTGAAGGCGCTCGGCTTCACGTCCGACGCGTCGCAGTCGACGATCTCGACGGTGGGGTCCGGTACGTCGAACATCGACGTCACCACGCAGGACAATGCCACCACCGCCCTGGAAGCCATCGACGCCGCCATCGACAAGGTGTCGGCTGCCCGCGCCAGCATCGGCGCCCAGGAAAGTCGCTTCGAGTTCTCTTCGGAGTCGATTGCGACCTCCATCGAAAACCTGTCGGCTGCCAACTCGGCGATCACCGACGTCGATGTCGCTTCCGAAGAGGCCAAGCTCGCGTCGGCGGAAGTGAAGGTGCAGGCGGCCGTCGCCGCCGCGTCTTCGGCCAACGACATGACGCAGAATCTCCTGAAGCTGCTTCAGTAAGCTTCGGCAGCATGAAAGGCGGGCGGCGCGGGTGATGCGCCGCCCGCATCAACAGCGTCGCTTCCGTGCGAAGCGGCGAGGGAGGGATCATGTCCTCGGTCACCAGCGCCACGACCAGCTCGACCAGTTCGACAACTGCGACCAGCACCACCACGTCGAGCGATGGTACGACTTCGACCGATTATGCTTCCACCGACACCTCTTCGATCGATTGGGACGGCCTCATCGAGGAGCTCTACCAGGCCAAACTGGCGACGGCCGATACCTACGAAACCAAAATCACCAACAATGAAACCAAGATCGCTGCTTACGAAGACGCGGCCGATCTTCTTGCGACCTTGCAGGATGCCGCTTCGGCGCTGCGCGCCGCCACCGACTCCTCGGGCAGCGACGACGACGTCTTCCAGGAACGAACCGCCTATCTCACGGCGGTCGGGGGCGTCGATACCGACTCCACACTGTCGGTTTCGGCCGAGGCGGGCGCCGAGACCGGCAGCTACTCGATCACCGTCCAGCAACTGGCGACGTCCCACAAGGTTGCCAGCAGCAGCTACGCCTCCTCAAGCAGCGATCTGTCCCTTTCCGGCAGCTTCACGCTCGGCGTTGAAGGAGGGACCCCCGTTACCGTGGATGTAACGGAGGACATGTCGCTGTCCGAAATCGCGGCTGCCATCAACGACGAGAGCGGTACCAGCGGCGTCAAGGCGACCGTGCTCAAGGTTTCCGACTCGTCCTATCAGCTCATTCTCACGAGTTCGGAGACCGGGCAGACGATTACTGTCGGGGATACCGATGGCGTTCTGCAGAGCCTCGGGCTCATCGACGGGGAGGGCGCGTTCGCCGACGAACTGCAAGTGGCGCAGGATGCCATTTTCACCGTCGACGGCGTGTCGATTACCCGCTCGACCAACGACATCGACGACGTCATCGATGGGGTGACGTTCTATCTCTATTCCACCACCGGCGACGGAGAGGCGATCACCG
>JAUVXG010000176.1 GCA_030603685.1 Pleomorphomonas sp. | reverse complement strand
GTGGCCAAGGTGACCAGCCTGATGGATGCGGCCGGCCTTGCCTACGAGCTGTTCGACAAGGTGATGCCCAACCCGACCATCGGCGTCGTAAAAGACGGCGTCGCCGCCTTCGCCAAGGCCAAGGCCGACTATCTCGTCGCCATCGGCGGCGGCTCGCCGCAGGACACGGCCAAGGCGATCGGCATCATCACCAACAATCCCGAGTTCTCCGACGTGCGCAGTCTCGAAGGCGTCGCGCCGACCAAGAAGCCGTCGGTGCCGATCATCGCGCTGGCCACCACCGCCGGCACCGCCGCCGAGGTGACCATCAACTACGTCATCACCGACGAGGAGAAGCGCCGCAAGTTCGTCTGCGTCGACCCGCATGACATTCCCGTGGTCGCCATCATCGACAGCGAGCTGATGGCCACCATGCCGACGCCGCTCAAGGCCGCCACCGGCATGGACGCTCTGACCCATGCCATCGAGGGCTACATCACCAAGGGCGCCTGGGAATTGTCCGACGCGCTGCACATCAAGGCGATCGAGATCATCGGCCGATCTCTGCGCGCCTCCTGCGCGGGCGACGCCAAGGGCGTCGAGGACATGGCGCTCGGCCAGTATGTGGCCGGCATGGGCTTCTCGAACGTCGGCCTCGGCCTCGTGCACGGCATGGCCCACCCGCTCGGCGCCTTCTACAACACGCCGCATGGCGTCGCCAACGCGGTGCTGCTGCCGACGCTGATGGCCTACAACGCCGACTACACGGGCGAGAAGTACCGGGCGATCGCCGCCGCCCTCGGCGTCAAGGGCACCGAGACCATGCCGATCGCCGAGGCGCGCAAGGCGGCGGTAGCGGCGGTTGAGACGCTTTCGAAAGATGTCGGCATTCCGGCCAAGCTCTCGGAAGTCGGCGTCAAGGCCGAGGACATCCCGGCGCTCGCAGAGGCGGCCTTCGCCGACGTCTGCACCGGCGGCAACCCGCGCGATACCAACGTGTCGGAAATCGAAGCACTCTACAGGTCGATCCTCTGACGGAACCGTCCTTGCTTATGCAGGTTGGCGGCGCCCTCCGGGGCGCCGTTTGCATTTCCGGCCACGAAGTTTGCGGCGCAACAACGAGGGCAATCGGCCCGGAGGGTAACGTTCGGACAACAAGCAATGGAGAGTCCGCCGATGTCCCTTGATACGGTTACCCCAGTCACCACGCTCGACGTGCGCCGCCTGCCCTGCGAGCTGCGCCGCGCCACCATCATCGAGAGTTTCGACGCCCTTGAGCCGGGGCAGTCGATGGAAATCGTCAACAGCTTCGATCCGGTGCCGCTGCGCCAGCATTTCGAAGAGCGCACCCTGGTCGGTTTCGGCTGGGATTACCTGGAACAGGGCCCGGAGATCTGGCGCATCCGACTGACCCGGAGATAAGCCATGAAGTCTGAGATCCTCGCCGCCCTTGCGACCGTCGACGACCCCGAACTCGGCATCGACATCGTCTCCCTCGGCCTTGTCCGTCGCCTCGACATCGGTGAGGGCACCGTCACCATCGAACTGATGATGACGACGCCAACCTGCCCGCTCGGCGGCCTGATCGCAGAAATCGCCCGCGCCGCCGCGGAACGCGCAGTCGGAACCGGGTGGACCGTGAGCGTCACCATCGACAAGGCCGCCGTCTGGTCGCCGGAGCTCGCCGACCCAACTGTTCGGTCCCGTTTTGAGCGGCAGCCGTCACGATTCGAAGCGGCGGTCTCGAAGTTCGCCGCCGGCCTGTTCGGGCGCTGAAAACGAACGCGTTCTGAATCCGCTCGCCAAGCTATAGCCTTTACCCCTCTCTCCAACTCTCCCCCACAAAGGGGGGAGAGAGCACGGCTCGGTTCTTTCCAGAGCTTATCGGCAGAAAAGCAAGCACCGGTCAGCTCTACGAACCCTCCCCCTTGGAGAGAGGGGTATTCCCGAAAACTCCTCCGGATTGCACCATGAAACTCACCCCGTTTCTTCGCATCACCCTTGCCGTGACGGCGGCGGCCTCGCTGATCGCCGGTCTCACCGGTGGTCTCGCCCGGCTGGGCGTGGTCGCATCGGTCGGCGACACGGCGGATATGCATGGGGCGATCATGGCCTCCGGCTTTTTCGGCACCCTGATCTCGCTCGAGCGGGCGGTCGCCGACGGGCGCCTCGCAGCGCTGCTGGTCCCCGCCATTTCGGCGGCCGGGGCCGTTCTGCTGCTGTCGGGCTATGCCGAGGCAACGGCGCCGTTGTTCCTCGTCGCCGGCCTGGGGCTGACGCTGCTGACCGGTTTGGCCACATGGAAGCTGCCGACATTGTTCACCGGGCTGATGACGGCCGCCGCCGCGCTATGGCCGCTCGGAACCCTCTACTGGATGCTCGGTCGCACGCTGCCGGAAGTCGGCTATGTCTGGCTTGGCTTCCTCATCCTGACCGTCGTCGCCGAGCGGATCGAGCTGTCGCGACTGCTCAGGCCGACGCTGGTTGCCCGTGGCGTGCTGGTTCTGCTCGTCGCGCTGTTTGCCCTGGCGCTCGGACTGGGCCAGCCATGGGACGGCTCGACGCTTCTCTCCGTGACGCTTGCCGGCATCGCACTCTGGCTGCTCAGGGAGGACATCGCGCTCCGCACCGTCCGCACCAAGGGTTTTGCGCGCTTCTCTGCGCTGCTGCTGATCTCAGGTTATGGCTGGTTGATCGTTGCCGCCGCCACTCTGACGCTACTGCCGCCGGGCGAGGCCCTTTACGGCCACGACGCCGCCATCCACGCCATCGCCGTCGGCTTCATCCTGTCGATGGTGTTCGCCCACGCGCCGATCATCCTGCCCGCCGTCACAGGCGCTCCGGTCCGCTATGTGCCGATCCTGTATCTGCCGGCAGTTCTGCTGCAGGTGGCGATCGGCCTGCGCATTGTCTTCGATGCCATGGAAGCCACCGAACGGCTGTACTGCCCGGCATGGCTGACCATCGCGGCCATCGTGGCCTACGTCGCGCTGCTGCTCGGCACCATGGCGGTCCGGCCAAGAGCGATCCCGGCCCCATAGGCCGAAGAACGCGCCCTCAGCCGGCCTTCAACCAATCGTCCACTATCCGATCATGCAGGGTTGACGAGGCACGATAGGCGCGACACCGATTGCGCCCGACGCGCTTTGCCTCGGTGAGCGCTGCGTCGGCGGCCACCATAAGCGAACCAATGTCGGCACCGACGTCGGCAACCGCAGCAACTCCGGCGCTGGTGGTGAGAGGGACATGCTCGCCGTTTTCGGTGAGAAGTCTCAGCTCCTCGGTCCGTCGACAGAGATACTCGGCGATCGACAGACCCACGTCGAGACGTATCGACGGCATGAACAGCGCAAACTCCTCGTCGCCGACCCGGGCGACGATGTCGGGCGGTCGCACCTCGCGGTGCAGAACATGGGCGAATGCCTTCAGAGCCCGGTCGCCTTCGTCCCGGCCAAAGCGGTCGTTGACGAAACGGAAGTGATCGAGATCGAACACCATCAGCACGCCGCGCTCGCCGCCGCCTTGCAGCAATGCCTCCGCGGCCCGGAAAAACGCCGTCCGATTGGGCAAGCCGGTCAGTGCGTCCACGTCTGCCGATTTCCGGTGGAGGCGGGCATCCCGCTGGGCGAGCAAGGTCAGCATGGCCACGACGAGGAACAGCGTGAAGAGTAGCGCTTCCAGCAAACCGACAATGAACAGGGGCGACTGATCGAACGCCGCACCAAAACCGACATCGGGCGCGATCACGAAGAGCGGCACTCGAAGCGCATAAAGAATCCCGTGGACAGCAAACAACGCGGCGGTGGGCAAGCGGGCCGGCAGCGGCTCGATACGCCGACGTTGCAGAAGCTTCCAGGCGATCGCCAGCGAGTAGATGGCCATCACCAGCGCGGCCAGCGCCCCATGCAGGGCCGGCTCATCGCGAAGGAAGGGAACGGCGACGAATGGAAGCCAGGCAACCGCGCCGATGACCGCCTTCCAGACAGCGGGCCGACAGCCTTCGAACAGCTGGAAACCGAGCCAAATCAGTCCATAGGCAAACGCCAGCATGGCATTGCCGAACAGCACAGCCGTCCAGTCGGGCACGACCGGGCGCAAGATGTAGAAGGCGCAGGCAACGGCGCCGAACCACAGGGATGCCGACCAGACGACCAAGGCGTAGGTTCGCCGCTCCGTCAGCCAGATAAGCCCGAACGCCGTGCCCGCGGTCATGCCGCCGAGCACGCCAATCAATAACAGGGTCGAAACGCTGATCAACTCGGCCATGACGACCTCCACGCCATTGAACCGCGGGGTCACCTCTCGGGAAGAGCTATTCCAATACTCGATTGTGTCAGAAAAGTGTAGAATTCAAAGCTGCGGGCCAAGAATTCTCCATTCCGCGCAAGATTAACGCCGCCCCTTTCCTTTGAGCGAGCTCAGAGACGGATAGCGCCCCTTGGCTACCGGCGCGGCTGGTGGCGGAGGTGGCGTCGGCTTGAGCTTCAGTTTCTGCGGCTCGAGCGGCATCAGCGTCTTCGACGCGCCGGATTTCGCATCCTCGACCATGCGGACGAGTTTCAGCAAGACGGCGGCGGTGCCCCTCAGGCGCTGCTCGGCCTCAGGCCAGTCGCGAGCCAGGACGATCTTCTGATCCGGCCTTATCTTGGCAAGCGATCCCTGCTCGCCGATGTACTGTACAAGGGCCGCCGGGTTTTCGAACTTGCCGTCCCGGAAGGAGAGCACCAGCCCCTTCGGGCCGGCGTCGATCTTCTCGATGTTCGCCTTGCGGCAAAGGCTCTTGATGGTGATGGTCTTGAGGAGGTGCTCGACTTCTTCCGGCAGCGGACCGAAGCGGTCGATCAACTCGGCGCCGAAAGCGTCGATGGAGCCGCCGTCTTCCAGTTCGGCGAGACGCCGGTAGAGGCCAAGACGGAGCTGAAGATCGGGCACATAGTGATCGGGGATCATCACCGGCGTCCCCAGCGTGATCTGCGGCGACCACTGGTCCTCGACCACCTCGTCGACGATGCCGGCCTTGAGCTGGGCAACGGCCTCCTCCAGCATCTGCTGGTACAGCTCGTAACCCACCTCCCGGATATGGCCGGACTGCTCCTCGCCGAGCAGGTTTCCGGCACCGCGCAGATCGAGATCGTGACTTGCCAGCTGGAAACCGGCACCGAGCGTGTCGAGCGACTGCAGCACCTTGAGCCGGCGCTCGGCCACCGAGTTGACGCGGTTCTCCGGCGGCGTCGTGAAGATGGCGTAGGCGCGCGTCTTGGAACGCCCCACGCGGCCCTTGAGCTGGTAGAGCTGGGCGAGGCCGAACATGTCGGCACGGTGGATGATCAGCGTGTTGGCGGTCGGAATATCGAGGCCGGATTCGACGATCGTCGTTGAGAGCAGGACGTCATACTGGCCTTCGTAGAAGGCGTTCATGATATCCTCGAGCTGCGTGGCGGCCATCTGTCCATGCGCGACGGCCACCTTCACCTCCGGCACGTGTTTCGCTAGGAACTCCTGCTGGCTGGTGAGATCGGCAATGCGCGGGCAGACGTAGAACACCTGCCCTCCCCGGTACTTCTCCCTCAGGATGGCTTCGCGCACGATCAGGGGGTCGAACGGCGTGACGAAGGTCCGGACGGCGAGACGATCGACCGGCGGCGTAGCGATCAGAGACAGTTCGCGAACGCCGGTCAGCGCCAGCTGCAGCGTGCGCGGGATCGGCGTGGCGCTGAGCGTCAGTACATGCACGTCGGACTTCAGCTCCTTCAGCCGCTCCTTGTGCTTGACGCCGAAATGCTGCTCCTCGTCGATGATCAGCAGGCCGAGATCCTTGAACTCGATGCCCTTGGCGAGCAGCGCGTGCGTGCCGACCACGACGTCGACCGTGCCGTCGGCGAGGCCGGCTTTGGTGGCTGCGAGATCCTTCGACGGCACGAGGCGAGAGGCCTGCCGCACGTTGATCGGCAAGCCCTTGAAGCGCTCGTGGAAGGTCCGGAAATGCTGGCGCGACAACAGCGTGGTCGGCACGACGACGGCCACCTGCTTGCCGCTCATGGCCGCCAGGAAGGCGGCCCGCAGCGCCACTTCGGTCTTGCCGAAGCCGACGTCGCCGCAGACAAGGCGATCCATCGGTCGGCCCGAGGCGAGATCGCCGGCGACGGCCTCGATGGAGTTGAGCTGGTCCTCGGTCTCGTCATAGGGGAAACGAGCAGCGAAATCGTCGTAGAGACCTTCCGGCGGCGACAATACGGGCGCGGTCTTGAGCAACCGAGCAGCGGCCGTCTTGATCAGCTCGTCGGCGATCTCGCGGATGCGCTTCTTCAGCCGCGCCTTGCGCGCCTGCCAGGCGCCGCCGCCCAGCTTGTCGAGCTGCGCCTCGGCGTCGTCGGAGCCGTAGCGGCTGAGGAGTTCGATATTCTCAACCGGCAGGAACAGCTTGTCGCCGCCGGCATAGACGATTTCCAGGCAGTCGTGCGGTGCGCCCGCCGCCTCGATGGTCTTGAGGCCGACGAAGCGGCCGATGCCATGATCGACGTGGACGACGAGGTCGCCCTCGGCGAGGCTTGTCGCCTCCTTGATGAAGTTCTCGGCCTTCTTGCGGCTCTTGGCGCCGCGCACCAGCCGGTCGCCCAGCACGTCCTGCTCGGCGATCACCACGAAGTCCGGCACTTCGAAGCCGGTCTCGATGCCGAGAATGGCGAGCGGCAACACGCCTGAGGGTGCTTTCAACGCCGCATCGAGGTGAGGAGCAAGTTCGGTTGCCTGACCACCGTGATCACGGATGACTTGAGCCAAGCGATCGCGCGACCCTTCCGACCAGCACGCGAGGATCACCCGGCGCTTGTCCTGTCCGAGTGCGGCGATATGCCTCACCAGCGCGTCGAAGATGTTGACGTCGCCGGCCGCCCGCTCGGCGGCGAAGGAGCGGCCGGTCTTGCCGCCGAAATCCACCACCTTGACCGCCGATTGTTCGGGGCGATTGAACGGCGTCAGGCGGGCAACCGCGCGCCGGGCAAGAAGCCCCTGCAACTCGCTCTCGGCGAGGTAGAGCGTGGTCGGCGGCATCGGCTTGTAGGGCGCGCCGGAACCGCCCGTCTTCAGCGTGTCGAGCCGAGCCTCGTAATGATCGACGACGGCCGTCAGACGCTCGTTGATGGCTTCGTCCACCAGCGGATCGACCATGACGGGCGCATCCCCGGTGTAGTCGAACAATGTGCCGAGCCGTTCGTGAAACAGCGGCAGCCAGTGTTCGATACCGGCGTAACGCCGCCCCTCGCTGACCGCCTCATACATCGGGTCGCCCGAGGTGGCGGCGCCGAAGGAAGCGACATAACCTTGCCGGAACCGCTTGATCGAGGCCGGCGTGATCTGCACCTCGCTCATCGGCACGAGATCGAGGCGTTTCAGTTGCCCGGTCGAACGCTGGCTCTCCGGATCGAAGGTTCGGATGGATTCGAGCTGGTCGCCGAAGAAATCCAGGCGCACCGGCGCTTCGGTTCCCGGCGCAAAGAGATCGAGAATGCCGCCACGCACGGCGTATTCGCCGGTATCGCGCACCGTTGACGACCGGGAGAACCCGGCGTCCTCCAGCCAGGCTGTGAGCTTGCCCATGTCGGCGATGTTGCCGGGCGCCAGCGTCATCACCTGAACCGACACCATGGAAGGTGGTACCACGCGCTGAACCAGCGCGTTGACGGTGGTCAGAAGCACGAAGGGCCTGGCGTCGCCGGCATGCGCCGCCAGCTCCGACAGGGTCGTCATGCGTCGCGCCACGACGGCCGGGGTCGGCGACACGCGATCATAGGGAAGGCAGTCCCAGCCGGGAAACTCCAGCACGCCGACTTCCGGAGCAAAGAAAGCCAGAGCTCGCTGAAGCTGCTGCAATCGCTGGCCGTCACGCGCAATGTAGACCGCATCGAGACCCTTCCGGTGCTCCGAACGCACCAGTTCGGCAAGCGCAAGCGCTTCGGCACCATCAGGAACGGCGGCAACCGTGAGGGCGGAAAAGTCGGACAGCAGGCTGGACCAGGGTGTGGGCATGGCGAAGGGATATCGGCTCACGGGAGGAAACGTGATCTTCTAAAGCATCCCACAGCAAAAGAAAACCCCGTTACGGAACAATAAACCAATAAATTCCAATGAGTTAGCAAAGAGAAGGTCGAGACGGGCCTCAAATTACCATGGCAAGCCCGTTGGGCGACATGGTGGTGCGCGCGACGTTTACGCCTTCTTCAGCAAACTCGCACTTCCCCGTGTCACTTAGGTAATCTGCTTAAGGAAGAGCATATATAGAAGGCTTCAGGGCTCGACCTTCTTCCGGTAGGCGATTTTTGGTTGGCTGACGCCGAAAAGGACCCCTTCGTGAGCACGCTTCTCTATATTCCGTCCTTGCTGATTGCGGCTGCCGTGACTGTTGCCTGCGTCTCCGTCGGCCATATCATGATCTGGCGGGGTACGCGCAACGAAACCAGCATTCCACTCTGGGGCGCCGCCTACGGTCTCTGCACGTGCGCCATGATAATGGTCGGTCTGCGAGGCAGTATCCCTTACTTTCTGTCCATTGTCGTCAGCAACGCCCTGCTGTTGGTAGCAGTTGGCCTCCTCTGGCTCGGATACCGACGCTTCATCGGAAAGACCGCTCGCCACGACCTTCTTCTGGCCCTGCTCGGAGGACTTGTCTGGCTCGGTTTTGCCTGCGACCGGCAGTTCTTCGCCGACATCAACACCAGGACTCACGTGGTCTCGGCCATTCAGTCCGTTTACCTTTTCGCCGTTGCCGTCGATCTCATCAACCACAAGCGAAAGGAGCCGTTGCCGGCACTGTCGCTTACGGTAGCGGCCATCGCTGTCCAGCAACTATTGTTGATCGTGCGGACCGTGCATTTGCTGATCACACCGCTCGATGCGAGTACGGCTACCCTCCCCTCGGGCACACCGATCGCATTGACCCTGATCGGATCGGTCGGCTTCGTCGTTTTCCTGGGGCTCATGCAGCTCGCGCTGGTCGGGCAACGTTCGGAGAAGCGGTAGCGCGTCGCAGCCGAGACCGACGGCCTGACGGGTCTCGCCAATCGTCGGCGGTTCCTGGGCGAGGTCTTGTCGCATCTGAACGACAACCCCGATCATGGTACCCTTGTCCTGTTCGATCTCGACTATTTCAAGCGCATCAACGACACCCATGGCCACCTCACGGGGGATCGAGCTCTCGTCGAGTTCGCTCGCATTCTGGCCAAGGCAACTCCCGACGGGGCGATCGCCGCGCGAATCGGAGGCGAGGAATTTGCCCTGTTCCTGCCCGATGGAGACGCCACGAAAGCAGCAGCCCTCGCAGACGGCATCCGCCAGCTCACACATGCCTTCGAGCTGGGTACCGACAGCGACAGCCTGAGAGTGACGGTCAGCGTCGGACTTGCCGATATCGCAGAGGTCGGCTCCGATTACGAGATGCTGCATGGAGCGGCAGACGTCGCGCTCTACGAGGCCAAACGCGAGGGCCGTGATCGCGTCGCCGTCTATCGCTGGGAGCCGCCGCAAAGGCAGACTGCGGCGCCTAGCCAACTTGACCTCGGTCAGTTCGCCTCTTCGCCTGTCTGAACGGGCTCAACCGGCAATCGGATGCGTTTGGGCGAAAGCCAGTACCTTGGCAAGCACCCCCTTCGGGGCGCTATGAGGTATCGGCGCTTTGCCAAGTATCCAGCCGAACAGTTCACGGTCATCGACTTCG
>JAUVXG010000174.1 GCA_030603685.1 Pleomorphomonas sp. | reverse complement strand
TGTCGTGCTGGGCGTAGAAGAACCAGTGCCACCAGCGGGCTGCGAAGCGCGCGTCGCAGCGTTCCAGCGCGTTGAGGATCGGCACGCCGTCGAGCACGGCGAGCTTCATCACCCGGGCCGGATGATCCATGGCGGTGCGAAAGGCGGTATAGCAGCCGCGATCGTGACCGGCGAGGTGGAAGGCGGAATAGCCGAGGTGGCGCATCAGGTCGACGCAGTCGCGCGCCTTGGCCCGTTTCGACGACCACTCGTGATCGTCCGGGGCGGCCGGTTTCGACGACTGGCCGAAGCCGCGGAGGTCGGGGCAGACCACCGTGAAGCGACGGGCGAGCAGCGGCGCCACCCGATGCCAGGTGGTGTGCGTCCTCGGGTGGCCGTGCAGGAGCAGCAGCGGCGGACCGGAGCCGCCGTGGCGCACCCTGAGACTCACCTCGGGCAGCTTGATCGTCTCCAGCGTGAAGCCGTCGAACATGGCCATCGTTCCCTCGCTGCGACCCCATGGAGAGGACGAACGGCCGAACACCGCGGAAGTTCCCGCCCGCCTCCCCCGGTTTTGTCGGAACAATTGTCAGTTCTTCGGATTGTAGACCGACGCGGCGCTCCATCCCGCAGGCCGCGCAGGGAGATTTCCATGTACCACCACGTCAAGACATTGATGTACACCGTGCGGGTCGACGAGCCCGATCCCCGCTTCGGCAACATGCTGCTGGAGCAGTTCGGCGGCGCCAACGGCGAGCTCGCGGCGGCGATGCAATATTCCGTCCAGGGTCTCAACTGCGAGGACGCCGCCCGCAAGGACCTCCTGATGGACATCGGCACCGAGGAACTCAGCCACCTCGAGATCGTCGGCACGCTGGCCCGCATGCATCTGAAGCCGATGAAGTCGGTGCGCGAGGACGCCGAGGCCGACCCGCTGATCGCCATTGCCGGCGGCGGCGGCGTCAACCTGTTCAACTCCATGGGCAATCCCTGGACGGCCGACTACCTCAAGATCACCGGCGAACTCGACGTCGACCTCCGCAGCAACATCGCCGCCGAGGCGCGCGCCAAGATCGTCTACGAGCGGCTGATCGACTTCTGCCGCGACCCCGGCACCAAGGACGCGCTGCAGTTCCTGATGACGCGCGAGATCACCCACATGAAGGCCTTCGCCCTGGCGCTGGAAAGCATGGGCAAGCCGCAGTTCATGGTCGGCCGCATCGCCCCGACGCCCAAGCTGGTCAACCAGTATTTCAACGAGTCGACCGGCGAGGGCCAGCACGGCGAAGTCGACGCGCGCGGCCCCTGGAACGAGGGCGACAACTGGGAAATGGTGGAAGCCAAGGCCTCCATCGGCCTGACCGGCGATGGCGCGGCGTCCGACAGTAGCGACGTCGCCGCCGTCACCAGCGATACCAAGGACGCCGAGTCCCTGCGCCAAATGCTGGTCGAGGACCTGCACTATCTGCTCAGCGCCGAAAAGCAGCTGGTCAAGGCGCTGCCCAAGATGGCCGAGGCCGCCAACACCCAGCAGCTCAAGGACCTCCTGGAGTTCCACCTCAAGGAAACCAACACCCAGGTCGACCGGCTCGAAGAGGCGCTGAAGGCGCTCGGCGACTCGGCCACCGCCAAGACCTCGAAGGGCATGCAGGGCCTCATCGAGGAAGGCGAGGAGATCATCAAGAAGGGCGACAAGAACCCCGAGCCCTTCGCCGATCTCGCCCTGATCGGCGTGGCGCAGCGGGTGGAGCACTACGAGATCGCCGCCTACACGGCCGCCCGCAACATGGCCATCCAGCTGCACGAGCACGAGATCGCCCAGTTGCTGACCCTGTCGCTCGGCGAGGAGATGAAGTCGGACTACCTGCTCAATCAGGTGTCGCAGCCGCTCACCTCGCTGGCCGGCATGCCGCCGGCCGTACGCTGAACGACACGTCCAGGACGAATGGGTGCCGCCGCGCGTCGGCGGCGCCCCTCAGCTGCGGACAAAGCCCTCGTCGGTGAGGCGCAGCGCGCGGAGATCGACGCCCAGTTGCTCGCGGAAGCGGGCCACCGCTGCCTTGGCGAGCCGATCGGCGGCAGCCTGGTCGCCGCGCGTGAGCGCGCCGGTATGGGCGGCATGCAGCACCAGGAAGTCCAGCATCAGCGCTTCGGACTGCCGCTGCCGCTCGGCGTCGTCGAGCCGCTGGAAGCCGGGGCTGGCGACGATCATCCGTCGCACTTGCCGCCGCACCGCCTCGGCCTCTTCGCGGTCGCTGTCGGCGCCGTTGGCGATGGTCCAGTTGAGCAGCCAGTAGCCGGCCACGGCGTCGGCCATGTCGCCGGGGTGGAGACCGTCGTCGCCGACGATCCTGGCCCAGCCGCGCACGGGGTCGCGGTCGCCGAGGGCGGCGGCGACGCGGCGACCGCTCGGGGCGCTCCTCATGAGCGACATCCACTCGGCATAGGCGCGCCGGGCCTCGGCGCCCGCCTCCGGCGCCGCGTGATAGGCGGTGGCGGACGCCGGGGGACGCGCCTTCGCCGCGCCGCGCCCGTCGAGAACGTCGGCGATCGCGCGGCTGTCCGGCAGCACCGTCGGCAAGCCTCCCGCGCCGGCCGGCGCGGCCAGAAGCAGGGGAACAAGAGCCAGAAGGCGAGCGAAGCGGTGCGTCATGGGCGGACCTCCGATGAAATTGGTCCAACCCGGAAATCGGCCGTTTGTTCCGCCGCGCCCCGCTGCCTGCCGGCGGGTACCTGCGGGGTGTAACGTTCAGAAGTGATAGCCGAGGCGGAAGCCGGCGCTTTCGTAGCCGTTGTTCTCGTCGCAAAGGTCGGCGTTGGACATGTGGCTGGCGTAGAGCTGCGCCGACCAGTTTTCCGTCACGCGCCAGTCGACGTCGAGGCCGAGGTGGAACAGCGCCCGGCAGCCCAGCTCGCGGCCGGAGGGATCGCCGCTCAGCTTGGCGTCATGCAGGGCGCCGCCGAGCTGCCCTTCCAGGCTGAGGTCGCCATACCTGAGGAAGGTGAAGGTGAGGCCGGCGTAGACGTCGCTGATCCCCTCGCGCTCGGTGGCGATGTCGGCACCCAGCGTCGGCCGGGGCGAGCCCAGCCAGGACGGCACGTCGAGCGCCGGCGCCCGCAGCTCGACATTGGCGAGCGCGCCATCGACATCGCCCGCCGTGAACAGCCCGGCATTGCCGGCGCCGACCCCGCCGTAGACGGTCCAGCCGGCGGCCTCGGGACTGGCGGCATCGCCGGCGCTGGCCGGCAGCGGAACGCCCACGGCGGCGAGGATCATGGCGACGGCGAAAAGGCGGTGACGGCCAAGCTGCATGATGGGCGGCTCCGGGTCGGAGGGAAGGTCGAATCGCGTCCGTCAGCACGCTACACGTGCAGTCGCCGCAGGGAAAGCAGTCTGGCCATCCAGACCGATGACCGCGCCGCACGCCGGAAACCAAGGCTCGCTGCGTTGCGCTCCGTTTGAAGACGCCCGTGGGACGCGGCGGACCAAACGCCACCGGCAGAAGCAGGCAACCACAGATTGATCTCGAAGTCTCCGCCCTCGCAAGTGCCAAATGAGGCAAGAATGCGACACCTGCATGGAACCTCCGGCAAGGTCAGGCGTCTTTATGGCGAGGGATTATGTCGCGCTCGCACCAGTCGTTTTGCCAATATCGGGAAAACCAACAGTACGGTTTCCTGTTTTTAGGAGATCCCTCCAGCAACCTTGCCGCCAAAGGAGGTGCTCGGCATGAACATGGAGGATCTCTACCGCCTTCTGCGCACCGGCCATGTTCAGGCGCAGGGTATCGTCGACACCGTGGCCGACCCGATGCTGCTCCTGGACGAAAAGCTCTGCGTGCAAAGCGCCAGCCGCGCCTTCTTCGAAGTCTTCCAGGTCGATCGCTACGAGACCATCGGCCAGCCAATCCACGAGCTTGGCAACGGCCAGTGGGACATTGCCGACCTCCGCCATCTGCTCATGCAGGTGATCCCCCGGAGCACGGCGGTGATCGACTACCGCGTCGAGCACGACTTTCCCAAGCTCGGCTACCGCGTCATGCTGCTGACGGCGCGAACGCTTCACCACCCCGACAACAACAGCCACCTCATGCTGCTGTCCATCGTCGACATCACCCAGCGCGCCGAACACGACGCCGAGAAGGACATGCTGTTCGGCGAGCTCAAGCACCGCATGAAGAACCTGCTCAGCGTGGCGCGCTCCATCGCCCGCCAGGCCACCACCGAGGGCCGCACGGCGGCCGAGTATCGCGACGAGTTCCTCGGCCGCTTCGAGGCGCTGGTGGAGGCGCAGGAACTGGGCTTCGTCGGCGACGAGGCCACCGACCTCGCAGCGCTGATCGAGCGCGTGCTGGCGCCCTACGCCAAGTACCCCGAGGCGGTGACCGTCACCCCCGACGGGCCGGTCATCCTGGGGTCGAGCGCGCTGACCTCGCTCGGCCTGGTGCTGCACGAGCTGGCGACCAACGCCGCCAAGTATGGCGCGCTGTCGGTGCCCGGCGGGAAGGTGTCGATCGGCTGGCAGGCCGACACGGCAAGCGGCTACCTGCAGATCACCTGGGTGGAAAGCGGCGGGCCGCCGGTGACCGCGCCGTCCGCCACCGGCTTCGGCACCAAGCTGATCCGCACCGCCATCTACCACGGCGAGGTGAAGCAGACCTACGCGCCCGACGGCCTGGAGGCGGAAATCCTCATCCCCTTCGGCTCCGCCGTCATTCCGAGGTGACGAGGCGGGCGCGCCGGCAAGGGAGCCCCACGAGAAGCCCCTTGGGAGTCCATGGGAGTCCAACCGCGCCTATGCTGAGTCAAAACCGCCACGTCACCGAGGCGGGGTCAGCGGGCCGGGGATGGGAAGAACCGTCGCCCTGCTCACCAGCTCGTCGAAGAGATCCGCCACCGCCTGCTCGTCCGACGCATCGACCACCCGCAGCCCCACCTCCCGCGCCTCGGCGAGAAGGGTGGCGTTCTCCCTCAGCGAACGGTCGATGAAGGCATCGATGGGCACGCGCTCGGCCGGCCCGCGCGTGTCATAGGCGGCGGCCGTCCGCATGCGCTCGACAAGGAAGGCGTCGGGCGCGTGCAGCAATACGCCGAACACCTCGTCGGTGAGAAGCGGGGCGATGAACGCCGGCCTCAGCGCCGCGCCCTCCAGCACGAACGGCCGCCCCGCCGCCCGCTCCGCCTCGATCATCGGCCGCACCTGCCGCCACATGTTCTCGTGGTGCACCCCAAGGAACCAGTGGATCGTCTCGGGCGTCAGCCGCTCGTAGAACTCCAGGACCGGTGCCGGCACACTGAGCCACGGCCGCCCCGGATGCCGCCCCAGCCCATCCGTCGACAGCCCCGCCCACCCGAGCCGCCCCGCCAGCCTTTCCGCCAGCGTCGACTTGCCGACATGCGAGGTGCCGGAAATGAGGATGGCCTGCAAGGGTAAGGGCATGGGGACCTCGCGTTGCGCCATGATCCACAAACGGATCGCGAGCCCCCTTTATGGACCATTTATGGACCATCGGGAAACCGGCAAGGCGCACGGTCGGCGTCAGTCAGCAAGGCCGATCATGACCAGCAGCATGTTGTTGAGCGCCAGCATGTCCTGAGGCGAAAGCCAGCCGATCACCGGGCCGCATTTGGCACGCGGATAGGCCAGCACCTTGTCAACCATCACCTGCGACACGGTCTTGAGACCATTGCCGGCGGTAGGCTCCAGCGTGAGCCGGTAGAGCGGCGCGTCGGCAAGCGTACTGGTTAGCAAGGCGACGAGCACGCTGTCGGCGGCATCGAGCGCGTCGGATTGGATGACGACGGCCGGACGCGGCTTGCCGTAGTCGCCTTGCGCCGCCACCGTGACGAGATCGCCGCGTTTCATTCCTCTGGCCATTCAAACGCTTCGGCAATAAAGCCCAAGGCGTCGGCCTCTTCGGCCCGGTCGCGCAGGGAAAGCCCCTGCCGCTTGGCCTCGGCGGCGAACTCCGGCCGGTTGGGATCGGGCACCCAAATCCGCAGCTGCTTCATGCCCCGGCGCGTCTGTTGCTGCCGGTAGCGCTGAAACTTGGTCAGCCCGTCGCCTGTCTGCTTGGGGCGCGGCATGACACCCTCCATAAGGTTGCGCACTACCTTAGCATAGAAGTTGCGCGCTACCTAATGAGATTGAGCTTTCTTTTCCGCCTCGATAGCATCTAGCCGCTGGACCAAACCCTGAGCCATCGCCCGTCGCTTGTTTATCGGGCTCTCAGTGGCAAGCTGGCGGAGCGCCTGACCAGCCTTGTCCATAATAGTGAGCATCTGCGGAGTGGGATTGCCGACGTTCAGATACTGTCGGAGACCAGACAGGATATCGGATAACTTCTCGCCCTCATGGGTCTTAAGGATACGGACATACTCATTCACTGGTAACTTGGCAGCGGCATCGTAAATCTCCTCCTTGAATCCATTAGCACCAAGCGCCACCATCACCTCATCGGGGTTGAGCTTCGGTATCTGCGCCGCCTCGGCCGCAGCGACCTTTTCACGGGCCGGCGCCGTCAGCTCGCCACCGAAGCGCTCCAGCCTTTCGAAGTCAAATGCACCAGGCCTATCCTTGTGGACTTCAACGTACCGGTCTACCAACAGCTCCGCGCGATCATCCCCCAGCTCTCGGAACAACCGTTCCAGCACCGACACGTCATTTAGTTTCATGAACTCGATATTACGCATGAAGCAATCAAAAAAGCTGTCAAGAATGATCTTCGCTGGCTTTGTGAAGGAATAATGCATGTCGTCCCAAATGGCACGCATCTCGTTCTCGACTTTGTTTTGCTCATCGGCCCGGTGCAAATCAGCCGCGTATTTATCGATCTGATCCTCATCGAAATAGCCATTCTCAATACCCTTGAGCAGCACTAGGTCGAAATCGCTGGTATGGATGTAACGGTACTTCAGCAGTAAATCGCGCCATTTTAGGTCAAGTTCTTCGTTTTCCTTCTGCAAAGAATAAGTATGTACTCGTTTCAGGTAATCGAGCGGCGGAGCCTTTTGCGGCTGGAAATAACTCCAGCCTAAAAGGGTCATAACGGCCGCAGCGTTCTGGGTTACCAGCTCGGAGTATTTCGCAACGAGAGGTTCCACATCCTTCACAAGCGCATGGATTTTCCTGATCACGCGAACATTGCTGATACCAAGCACAACGGCGTTGTCTCGCACCATCGCCGACACCTTATCCGTATCCGGAATGGCTATGCAGGCGATCTCCTCACCCGAAGGCTCAAACCGCAGGTATATGTCGACGACTTTTTCTAGATATGACGTGAAATCCGGCTTGTCCTCTAGCTCCTCGTCATTGAGCAGTAACACGACCTTACAGTCACGATCGTCCCGAAGTTGTGAGATGTAGCCAAGTACATCCACGCTGCGCAGTCCCTCCCCCTTCCGCTCGAGGTCGTCTATAAGGATGAGCTGGTCGCGGGCGAACAGGGCGGCAACCTCAAGTGCCGCTGTCAACGCGTCCTCGTGAACAAAGCTGGCTTTGTTCAAAGCCCATTTGCCAAATGTCTTCAGGTTATCAACCAGGTTGTTGACGCTGTCGATATTGAACGGCTTGCCGATCTGATCGATGTCGATGGCGGACTGGAAAATCTCTCGCTTTAGCTCCCTGATAGAATTCAAGCCGAACAAGGAAGCCTTGGCGTATTTCTTTGCTTCGACCTTATTTGCGCTCGCAGCCTTCTTCAGCACGTCGTCCCATGTGTACGTCTTGCCAGTACCCCAAGCACCCCGGATACACAGGACCTGCGGTTTCTTGCTCATCAAGAAGCGCTCGATGGCGCCGCGTACTTTATCGACGGACATAAGATGTCTCCGAGTAGGCCCCTCGCTTTCTACCACAGGTCATTCTTGAAGCGAGAGCTCGCGGCAAGACCCAAACAGCAGACCAACAAAGCCGAGACAGCGAGCAGGCTGATTAGGCTTAAAGCCGCTGCTCACGCATTGCAGTCGCCTCGCACGCGCACTGCACATTACTCCCTCCCCCTACCCCCTCAGAAAATACAGCGTCTTCCTCGGCCCTCCGCCCTCCGTCGCCACGCTCTCCCGCGTGATCGCGCCCGTGTCCTCCAGCGTCTCGATCACCTCCCTCAGGTCCCTTGCCTTCAGCCTGTTCTTCATGCGCGCCCTCAAGGTCTCCTGGCTGATCTCGCCGCCTTCCTTGTCTATGATGCGCAGCACCCTGTTCGCCTCCGCCTGGAACTCCGTTTCGGAGATGTAGAGGCGGCCCATGCGGTAGAGGGTGCGGGCGGACCAGAGGGCGACGGCGCGGCCCCATTGCATGTCGTCTTCGCTGATGCGGGGCATCACCGGGTCGCGGCCACCGGCGCGGATGGTGGCCATGCGGACGGCCATTTCGGCGGCGCGGCCGATGAAGTTCTCGGCGTCGGCATCGCGATCCTGCCAGGCGAGGATCTCGCGCTGGAAGGCGGTGTAGACCGCCTCGGCGCCCGGCCCCCAGGGAATGACGAAGGGCTCGATCTCCACGTCCGTCTCGTGCAGCTTCGAGGCGACCACCAGCGGATTGCCGCCGCCGAACAGCCGGCGCAGGCTTTCCGACAGCTTCTCGGGCACGACGAGCGGCGGCTCCTTCGGCTCGCGGTCCTCGGTGCGGCTCGCCACCGTGAGCAGGGTGAAGCGGTTGAGGAAGCCGTTGGAGACGTCGCCGCCATCCAGCGCCTCGAAGAAATCCTCCGGCGTCGAGGCGCCGTAGATGGAGAGGGCCGGCGCGCGGATGGTGCGGGCCGGCGTCGCCGCCCATTCCGGCGTGGTCATCAGGCCGAAGTTGGTGCCCCACACCGAGCGCATGATCTTGGAAATACCGCGCTCGAAGCCGGAGGCGCGCTTGGCGTTGATGCGTTTTAGGAAGGCGCCGAACTCGTCCATCGGGCAGAGCGACAGCGGCTCGCGCTCGATGAAGTGGATGACGGCCGGCATGGAGATGAACTCGTCCGGCCCGATGGTGCGCGTCATCCTGGCGGCCGACAACAGGCGCTTGATCTGTTGTAGCGCGTGATCCTTGCCGACGCCCGACGGCGCCAGCGCCAGCATGTAGAGCACGGTGGAGCTCAGCGTCGGCCCGGCCCAGAAGCGGCCCATGGCGGTGCCCACCAGCGTCAGCGCCGCGCCGAGCGCCAGCACGCGGTTGGGCCGGCGGGCGGTGGCGCAGATCCAGTCGACGATGTCGCCGACGAGGCCGGGCACATGGGTCAGCGCCTCGGGAAACTCCACGGCGGCGCGGGAGCGCTTGGCCTCATGCACCACCTCGCCGGTCGCCTCGTCGACCACCGCGCCGGAGCGCTCCTTGACGAGGCGGCGCGGGCCTTTTCCGGCACGCGGCGGCTCGGGGCGCGTGTCCCTCGGCGCTTCGCGCGGCACGGCGCGACCATCCTTCAGGCCGCTGCGGATGGTGGCAAGGCAGGCCGGCAGGCCGTCGTCGGCGGCAAGGCCGCAATCAGCTGCCGCCGCTGCGAGCAGCGAGGTCGCCGTCGCCTCGGAGAGCCAGCCGGCGCCCACCATCTGCCCCAGCGCGAAGGCGCTGCGGTTGAGCTGGGTGTTGCGGCTGCCCTTGCCGGCGCCCTTGAGGGCGGCGATCTCCGCCGCGATGGCCGCCTCGGCGTAGCGGCCCAGCCTGGCGTCGGCGAGCGGCGCGCGGGGATGGGGCTCCGGCCTCTCGGCAACGTCCGGCCTGGCGGCGGGGGGATCGATCAGCGCGTAGAGCCAGTCGGGCACCGGCGGCGCGGCCGCGATCGCCCCGGCCGTCACGGGCTGATAGGCGCCCTCGCCGTCGGCCCGGAGCGCGCCGGGCGCCACCACATAGCCGCCTTGCCCGCGAATGTTGATGCCGCGCCCCTTGAGCGCCCCCTCGCGGTTGCCGTGGGCGCGCCCCTCGGGCTGACGGAAATAGATGTGGCGGCCACCGCTCGGCGTGTCGACGGACGGCGCCCCCACGCCCCGGTCCACTTCGCCCCGGTTCACCTCGGCCCAGGCCTTGATGCCGTCGGCGCCGCCCTCGTGGCGGT
>JAUVXG010000164.1 GCA_030603685.1 Pleomorphomonas sp. | reverse complement strand
GCGCGGGCCATCCGCGTCAACGCCCTCCTGGCCGGTCTGTTCCTCGGCGTCGGCATCCGCCTGGTCGACTTCAAGATGGAATGCGGCCGCCTCTGGGAAGGCGACATGATGCGCATCGTCGTCGCCGACGAGATCAGCCCCGACAGCTGTCGTCTGTGGGACATTGCCACCGGCGACCGCCTCGACAAGGACCGCTTCCGCAAGGATATGGGCGGTCTGGTCGAGAGCTACACCGAAGTCGCACGCCGCCTCGGCATCCTCAATGAGTCCGAGCAGACGCGCCCCTCCGGCCCGACGCTGGTGAAATGAGGCTGGGTGCTGCGAGAAGCAGCGCCATGAAAGGCGGAGACGCCGCGAAAACCGACTTGTGAATCCGAGAACGCCGGGTTATTCCCCCGGCGTTCTTCATTTTCGGGATACGGCCATGAAAGTGCGCGTCACCATCACCCTCAAGGCGGGCGTTCTCGACCCGCAGGGCAAGGCGATCGAGGGCGCGCTGCGCGGCCTCGGGTTCGCCGGCATCGACGGCGCCCGCCAGGGCAAGATCGTCGACCTCGCCCTCGCCGAGACCGACCCGGACAAGGCTCGCGCGGCAGTCGCCGACATGTGCGAGAAGCTGCTCGCCAACACCGTCATCGAGAACTACGACATCGCCATTCTCGGCTGAGGCGAACATGGCCGACGGTCCTGACGATACGCGCCGGATCATCCGCTTCATGTTGGTCAAGGCGGCGATCTTCATCGGTGTTCCGGTCGTCGCCGCCACTCTCGCCGTTCTGTTCCTGATGCCCTGACCTTTCGAGGAGAACACGATATGCGCTCGGCCGTCGTCCTCTTTCCCGGTTCCAATCGCGACCACGACATGGTCAAGGCCCTGCATTCAGTGACCGGCGTCGAGCCGACCGTCGTCTGGCATCAGGACGCGAGCCTGCCGGATGTCGATCTGATCGTCCTGCCCGGCGGCTTCTCCTACGGCGACTATCTGCGCTGCGGCGCCATCGCCGCCCGCTCGCCAGCCATGCTCGACGTGGCGAGGAAGGCCAAGGCCGGCGTCCGCGTCCTCGGCGTCTGCAATGGCTTCCAGATCCTGACCGAAGCCGGCCTCCTGCCCGGCGCGCTGATGCGCAACGCCCACCTTCGCTTCGTCTGCAAGGAAGTGAAGCTCGAGGTCACCAACAACGACACCGACTTCACCCGCGCCTACGCCAAGGGCCAGGTGATCCGCTGCCCGGTGGCCCATCACGACGGCAACTACTTTGCCGATCCGGAGACGCTGGCGCGCCTCGAGGGCGAGGGTCGCGTGGCCTTCCGCTATGCCGAGGGCACCAATCCCAATGGCTCGATCAACGATATCGCCGGCATCCTCAACGAGGAAGGCAACGTGCTCGGCATGATGCCGCACCCGGAAAACCTGATCGAAGCCCTGCACGGTGGCCTAGACGGCCGCGGCCTGTTCGAAAGCGTCGCCACTTCGCTCGCCGCCTGACACGTCCTGCGCACCATCGGTTGCGGTGGTGTGCATTGACAGTTTTTGCGAGCTGATTAACCTCAACTTACCTTAAGCAGCAGATAGCGCCCCGTTTTCTCGGCGACGCCAGCTCCGGTAACCATTTGTCTGCCACGTCGGGGCATGTGTGGTAACCGGATCAACATTGGCCGGAGCCTTCTGCCATGCTGTCTCGCCTGGTGTTCTACGGTCGCACCAACGTCAAGATCGGTGAATCCGCCGGGATGATCAAAAGCATCCTGGCCGCGGCCAGCGATTACAGTCCTGCGTCGGGCCTGACCGGCGGCCTGGTCTTCAACGAAAAGTATATGATGGAGGTCATCGAGGGCGCCCGGGAGCAAGTCTCCAAGCGCCTGCGGCTGCTGTTCGAGGATCCGCGCATCGAAGACCTGACCGTGCTCGCCATATCCACCATCGACAAGCGCGTCTTCGAAGGATGGGCAGTGGGTTACGCGGGGCGCACCATCGATGCCGAACGACTCTACTTGAAATACAGCCCGACGGTCGACATCAACCCGACCACCATGTCGGCGGCGGCCGTTCTCGACTTCGTTCGCGAGTTCTGCGCTCTCGATACGCTTTACGTGCAGCGGACCGGGCTCGCCGACCAGCGCCCGGCGACGCTGCCGCCCCAGCCCCCGCCCGCCGCGCCGCGCTCGGCGCCGCCCAGGCAGGACCCGCCGGTCGAAACCATCAAGGTCGTCAACACCAAGACCATGGCGCCCACCTGACGGGGCCGATCGTTGCCGTCTGAAAAAGCGGCGACACGCGCTTTTTTGTGCGGCCGCTTTCTTGCGGTTTTGTGCCAGTCGTTCTATCCCCTGCCCAACCGTCGGCCCGGTCTCCAAGGGGATTGCCCGTGTTCCAGAACGACATCGAAATCACGCCCGACCTCATTTCCCGTCACGGGCTCAAGCCCGACGAGTATGACCGCATCCTCCACCTGATCGGGCGCAAGCCGACGCTGACCGAACTCGGCATCTTCTCGGCCATGTGGAACGAGCACTGTTCCTACAAATCGTCCAAGAAGTGGCTGAAGACCCTGCCCACCAAGGGCGACAAGGTCGTCATCGGCCCAGGCGAGAATGCCGGCGTCATCGACATCGGCGATGGCGACGTCGCCATCTTCAAGATGGAAAGCCACAATCACCCGTCCTACATCGAGCCCTACCAGGGTGCGACGACGGGCGTCGGCGGCATCCTGCGCGACGTGTTCACCATGGGCGCCCGGCCGATCGCCGCCATGAACTCGCTGTCCTTCGGCGAGCCCGACCATCCCAAGACCCGGCACCTGGTGTCCGGCGTCGTCGCCGGCGTCGGCGGCTATGGCAACTCCTTCGGCGTACCGACCGTCGGCGGCGAGGTGCGCTTCCACGCCCGCTACAACGGCAACTGCCTCGTCAACGCCTTCGCCCTGGGCATCGCCAGGCGCGACGGCATCTTCCTCAGCGAAGCCAAAGGCGTCGGCCTGCCCGTCGTCTATCTCGGCGCCAAGACCGGCCGTGACGGCGTCGGCGGCGCCACCATGGCCTCCGCCGAGTTCGACGACACCATCGAGGAGAAGCGTCCCACCGTTCAGGTCGGCGACCCCTTCACCGAGAAGCGGCTCCTGGAAGCCTGCCTGGAGCTGATGAAGACCGGCGCCGTCGTCGCCATCCAGGACATGGGCGCCGCCGGCCTCACCTGCTCGGCCGTCGAAATGGGCGCCAAGGGCAACCTCGGCATCCGCCTCGACCTCGACCGCGTGCCGCAGCGCGAAGAGGACATGACGCCCTACGAGATGATGCTCTCCGAAAGCCAGGAGCGCATGCTGATGGTGCTGGAGCCGTCCAAGGAGAAGGAGGCCGAGGCCGTCTTCCGCAAGTGGGAGCTCGACTTCGCCGTCTGCGGCGAGACCACCGACGACCTGCGCTTCCGCATCATCTGGCAGGGCAAGGAAGTGGCCGACCTGCCGATCAAGGAACTGGGCGATGAAGCGCCGGAGTACGACCGCCCCTGGGTCGAACCGAAGAAGGCTGCGCCGCTGCCCGACGACGCCATTCCGGCCGTCAACGACGTTGGCGCCGCGCTCGTCCGTCTCATGGGCGCCCCCGACCAGGCCTCGCGCGCCTGGGTCTACGAGCAGTACGACTGCCTCGTGCAGGGCAATTCGGCCCAGATCCCCGGCGGCGACGCCGGTGTCGTCCGCGTCGAGGGCACGGGCAAGGCGCTGGCCATGTCGGCCGACGTCACGCCGCGCTACTGCGAGGCCGATCCCTTCGAGGGCGGCAAGCAAGCGGTGGCCGAGAGCTGGCGCAACGTCACCGCCGTCGGTGGCGATCCGATCGCGCTGACCGACAACCTCAACTTCGGCAATCCCGAGAAGCCTGAGGCCATGGGCCAGTTCGTACGGGCGCTGCAGGGCATCGCCGATGCCTGCCGTGCCCTGAACTTCCCGATCGTCTCGGGCAACGTGTCGCTCTACAACGAGACCAACGGCGAAGGCATCCTGCCCTCCCCGACCATTGTCGGCGTCGGCCTGCTGCCGGACGTGACGAAGATGGCCACCATCGCCTTCAAGGCCGACGGCGACGAGGTTCTTCTCGTCGGCGGCCACGGCAGTCACCTCGGCCAGTCTATCTACCTGCGCGATCTTCATGACCGCGAGGAAGGAACGCCGCCGCCGGTCGATCTGGCGCTTGAGAAGAAGAACGGCGACTTCGTGCGCGGTCTGATCGCCTCGGGTCGCGTTTCAACCTGCCACGATCTTTCCGATGGCGGTCTCGGTGTGGCGCTGGCCGAAATGGCCATGGCCGGTCAGCGCGGCGTCCGCGTCGATCTCGGCACCCTCACGCCTCACGTCGCGGTCTTCGCCGAGGATCAGGCCCGCTACCTGATCGCCGTGAAGCCCGAGGAGAGCGCCGCCATCCTGGCCGATGCGGCCAAGGCCGGCGTCAAGGTCGAGCGAGTGGGCACCGTCGGTGGCGACGCCGTCGACTTCGGTCCCGCCGGCAAGGCGCCGATCGCCGACATCAAGGCGGCCTTTGACGGCTGGTTCCCGGCTTTCATGGGCGGCAAGGCCTGAGACCTCCCGATGGCCGGCTGCACGGCCGGTCATCGGAATATGCCCGAAGGTATCAGCCCGGAGCATTCCCTTTTGGGCCGGATGATGCCATCTGATCGGAAGAAGCTGGGCGAATCCTGGCCGGCAACGAAGAGAGGGGTGTTCGACATGGCCATGCAGGCAAGAGACATCGAGGCGATGATCAAGGAAGCGCTGCCGGACGCCAGCGTCGAAATTCGCGATCTCGCCGGGGACGGCGACCATTACTCGGCCATCGTCGTATCCGAAGCCTTTCGCGGACTGACGCGGGTCAGGCAGCATCAGCTGGTCTACGACGCGCTCAAGGGAAAAATGGGCGGCGAGCTGCATGCTCTTGCACTTCAGACCAGCGCGCCTTAACTTTGAATGCTTCCAATTCGGACCTTGAATCCGACCGACCGAGGTAGACCCATGGCTGACATCAAGTCGTTCATCGACAACGAAGTGAAGAGTAACGATATCGTCCTGTTCATGAAGGGCACGCCGGATTTCCCGATGTGCGGCTTCTCCGGGCAGGTGGTGCAGATCCTCGGGTATCTCGGCGTGCCCTACAAGGGTATCAACGTGCTGGACAATCCCGAGCTGCGCGACGGCATCAAGACCTATTCGAACTGGCCGACAATTCCGCAGCTCTACGTGAAGGGCGAGTTCGTCGGCGGCTGCGACATCGTCCGTGAAATGTTTCAGAAGCAGGAGCTGCAGGCCCACCTCAAGGAGGCCGGCATCGCCGTCAACGAGGCTGCGGCCGAGTAAGAGACGCGATCCAATCCCTGCCGCTTTCCAGAGCCCTCGCCGACACCGGCGGGGGCTTTTTGCTTTTCGAGCCCGCCCGCAGGCGGTCTTCAAGCGACACGGACGGCGTTTTTTTCGCCTCGGTAGAGCTTTTTTGTCCTCGGGATCGACGGCCTTTCGTGAACGATGCTTGATTATTCTCACATCGTAACCAGCCTGGTGTGAGCGACCGAAGTCCGGTTTCCTGCAGCGTACCGCGGGTTTCTCCCAACCACCCCTATACGTTCAATTCCGTAGACACATTTTCGCGACCCTTGTTCAACTGGATCGCTCGCATACGTCAGCGGCGTTCGGTTTGAACGTGAACGGCCACGCTCCAAATGAGGGTCATCGGCAGCGCAAAACCTCCCCGCTGCCAAGACGCGAAACCGACCTTCGACTGAAGACCATTGCATGGAGTAGATGCCATGAATACCAAGTTCCTCCTCACCGCCGCCCTCGCCGCCGCTCTGGTCCCCTCGGTCGCCAGCGCCGCCGGCGTGACGTTCGATCCCGCCGCTCGCGACAACGAGCCGCAGTTCGTAGACACCTTCTTCAATGACGGTGGCGTCAACGCCGCTGCCGCTGAGGCCGACGCCGCCCGCTACGCAGCTGCCGAAGAGGCACTGAAGTCTGGCGCCGTGATCGCTACGCATGGTTCGGAGACGGCACGACTCGTCACCACCTTCAATCCGGCAGCGGACGATAATGAACCGCAGTTCAAGAACACCGTCGTGATCGAAAACCCGGCCAACGCGGCCGCTGCCCGAGCCGACGCCGCCCGCTACGCCGCCGCCGAGCAGAACCTCGAGTCCGGCGCGCTTCTCAGCACCCACGGCTCGGAAGGCGCGCGCGTCATGACCTATTATGATCCGGGTGCCGACGACAACGAGCCGCAGTTCAAGAACGTCGTCGTCTTCCCGAACTGATAGCGGAGCCTAAAGCTCCAACGATATCGGGCCGCCCAAACCAGGGCGGCCCTTTTTCGCGGCTTCATGCGCCAAACAGCCTCGACCCAGCTGGCCGACACCATGCGGCTGGTGTCCGTGTCGCCACCGAAACCGTCGTGCACAAGCGTCGGTTTCGTGCCCCGCCGTCTCCTGTCACAAACAGACAGAATAAGGACTAAAGTGCAGCCGCCGGGCCAAGGAAGCGAGTCCGGGAAGACAGGGTGAGGAGCAAGCCAGGTGGGTAGGAACATTCGGTTTTCAGGCGTCGACGCCGTTGTCGACAAGGCCGTCGGTCACAAGATCGTCGGCGCCAACATATTGATCTCGCTGAACGGTGAGCTCGTCTACAATCGACAGGCCGGCTTTCTCGACCGCGAAGCCGGCACGCCGATGGCGTCACGCACCATCTTCCGGCTGGCCTCGGTGAGCAAGCCGATGGTCTCCGTGGCAGCACTCGCCATGGTGGAAGCGGGCAAGCTGCGCCTCGACGATCCCGTGACGCGCTACCTGCCCGACTTCCGGCCGCGTCTCGCCGACGGCAGTACTCCCGCGATCACCATTTCGCAGTTGATGACCCATACGTCGGGGCTGACCTACGACATCGACAGCGGCGACGGCAAACGGCCCTGCGGCGGAACGGGATTGTCCGATTTCGACCTCGCCGAGAACATTGCCCGCATCGCGACCCTGCCTCTCGCCTTCAAACCCGGCATGGGCTGGCAATACTCGCTCGGGATCGACGTGCTGGGCGGCGTCATGGAAGTCGCCGACGGACGATCCTTGCCCGAGATCGTCAAGGCGCGCGTCACCGAGCCGCTCGGCATGGCCGACACGGGGTTCTGGCCGACCGACCGCGATCGTCTCGCCGTCGCCTATGCCGATGGCGCGCCGCCGACCCGCATGGGTGAGGTCGAGCGCGTCAAGGACGGCGACGGCTTCGTCGAGTTCTGGACCGGGCGCGCTTTCGACAGGAACGCCTTCCCGTCGGGCGGCGCCGGCATGATCGGCTCGGCCGAGGACTTCCTCACGTTCCTCGAGGCCATGCGCAAGGGCGGTGCGCCTGTTCTCTCTCCGGCCTCGATGCCGCTTGTTGCCGAGGCGCACACGGTGGACATCGACCCGGCTCCGTCGGGGCGGGGTTATTCGCACGCATGGTCGGTTTACCGCGAGCCGTCGGTACAGAACCAGCCGTGCAAGCCTGGCACCTGGGCCTGGGGTGGCATTTACGGCAATCAGTGGTACGTCGACCCGGCGACCGGCCTCACGATCGTCAGCTTCACCAATACCGCCGTCGAAGGCTGCAACGGCGCCTTCCCGGAAGACATGTTCCGCGCCGCATACGCGGATCTCGGTCTCTGAACGGCAAAAAGGCCGCCCAATGGGCGGCCTTTCCACAGATCCGAAGCGTCGGAACCCTATCAGCGCGAGTAATACTCGACGACCAGGTTCGGCTCCATCTTGACGGCATAGGGAACGTCGGCCAGCGCCGGCACGCGGACCAGCTTGGCGACCTTCTTGGAAGTATCGACCTCGATGTAGTCGGGCGTGTCGCGCTCGGCGAGCTCGACCGACTCGAGAACGATGGCCAGTTCCTTCGACTTCTGACGAACCTCGATCACGTCGCCGACCTTGCAGCGATACGAACCGACGTTGACCTTGCGGCCATTGACGGTGATGTGACCGTGGTTGACGAACTGACGGGCCGCGAAGGGGGTCGGCACGAACTTGGCGCGGTAGACGACGGCGTCGAGACGGGTCTCGAGCAGGCCGATCAGCGCTTCCGAGGTGTCGCCACGCAGACGGACGGCTTCCTCGTAAATCTTGTAGAACTGCTTCTCGCTGAGGTCACCGTAGTAACCCTTCAGCTTCTGCTTGGCGCGCAGCTGCAGACCGTAGTCCGAGGTCTTGCCCTTGCGGCGCTGACCGTGCTGGCCGGGGCCGTATTCACGCTTGTTGACCGGGCTCTTCGGGCGACCCCAGAGGTTCTCGCCCATGCGGCGGTCGATCTTGTACTTTGCACTATGGCGCTTAGACATCGCGTATCCCGCTTTTTGTCAGTGTTCATTCAGGACGCGCGCCCTCCTCTGCTCCGATCTGGCCCGAGAGCCATCCGAAACCGACAGGGAAACACTGCGCGCGGCAGGTCCCCCACGGGACACGTGAACGGCCACGCCGGCTCCTCGTTGCCAAGGAACCGGCGGGTTGAGGGGTCAATAGTCGAGGCAGCGGCCGCTGTCAAATCGAAAGCGCAGTTTTGCCGGCTTTCGCGCCATCGCCAGCGCTTTTTGGCTGACCTTCGCGGAAGAAGGCCTTGCCCTCCACGAATCCGAAGGCTTCCAGCATGGCTTGCGCCGGCCACCGGCCAGTTGAGAAGAAGCGATGCGGGGCGCCCTCGTCGCGCGACGGAGCGGCACCTTCCGTCACGGTCGCCACGCGACGGGCGATCGCCGGCGCCGGATCGATCCACTCCACCGGCCAGGGCGCCAGCGCCTTCAGCCGGTCGAGCAGGAGGGGATAGTGGGTGCAGGCGAGCACCACGGCATCGGTTCGCTTCCCGCCGTCTTCGACGAAGCAAGGCGCGATCTCGGCCAGCAGTTCGGCGTCGGTCACCTGCTCGCTGGAGAACTGACGCTCGACGAGTCCGGCCAGTCGCTCCGACCCGACCAGCGTGAAACGGCAGTCGCCGCCGAAGGTTTCGATGAGGTCGTGCGTGTAGTCGCGCTTCACCGTGCCCGGGGTCGCCAGCACGGAAGCCATGCGCGACCGGCTGTGCTCGGCGGCCGGCTTGACGGCCGGCACCGTGCCGACGATCGGCAGGCTGAAGCGGGCGCGCAGTGGCGGCAGCACCAGGGTCGAAGCGGTGTTGCAGGCGATCACCAGCGCCGCCGGGTCGAGGAGGGAGAGCGCCTCGTCCATCAACGACACGACTCGGTCGATCAGAACATCCGGCTCGAGCGCGCCGTAGGGGAAGACGGCGAGGTCGGCAACATAGTCCATGCCGGCATCCGGCAGCGCCTTGCCGATTTCGCGAGCGACTGAAAGACCGCCGACGCCACTGTCGAACACCAGGATACGCATGGGATTTCCTAGAGCCTGCCTCGTTCCGTCAGCTGTGCCAGCCGAATGCGGCGACATCGGGCCGAGCACCTTTCATCGTCGGCCGACCTCGTTAACGAAGCCTTGGCCTAAACCTCGCCGTCGTCGACGATCCGCTTCTTCGGCCGATGGTTCTTGCCGTCGAGGCAGGTGATGATGCCGCGGAGCGTCCTGATCTCCTGTTGCGTTAGCTGCTGGCGCTGGAAGATGGCGCGGAGATTGTGGATCATCGTCGGCCGCTTCTCGGGCGGATGGAAGAAGTGCCGTTCGTCGAGGACCGACTCCAGATGGTCGAACAGGCCGAGCAGTTCCGCCTTGCCGGCCGGCGGCGAGCGGTCCGAGGCGGCAAAGGGCAACGCCGCATCGGGATCGTCAAAACCGGCCTTGCGCCACTCGTAGGCCACCACCAGCACCGCCTGGGCGATGTTGAGGGAAGCGTATTCCGGCACCACCGGCAGCGTCAGGATCTCGTCGGCAAGCGCGACTTCGTCGTTGTTGAGGCCCCAGCGCTCGCGGCCGAACAGCAGGCCCACCGCCGCGCCCTGCCCTTCCAGATGCCGCATGTGCTTGGCCGCATACACCGGCCCGCGCACCGCCTTGGTGACGTCGCGGTCGCGCGCCGTCGTGGCATAGACGAAGGAGAGATCGGCGATGGCATCCTCCAGCCTGTCGTAGACGCGCGCGGCATGGATGATGTGCGTCGCCTTGGCGGCGTTGGCTTCCGCCTTCTCGTTGGGCCAACCGTCGCGCGGGGCGACGATCCGGAGATCGGACAGCCCGAAGTTGGCCATGGCGCGCGCCGCCGCGCCGATGTTCTCGCCCATCTGCGGCTCGCAGAGGATGATGGCCGGCCCGCGCCCGGCCGTGGTTTCGTCCGACATGATCTTGCCTATCCCGCTTTCGGCGCGGGTTTGGCATATCGCGGCCGCCAAGAAAAGAGGAGAAATCCCCCGCTCCCGCCGGCCTTGAAGGCGGGTGGCGCCTCATCGCGCCACCCGAAGCGCCAATCAGCG
>JAUVXG010000200.1 GCA_030603685.1 Pleomorphomonas sp. | reverse complement strand
GTTGCGAAAGCCGCTGGATTCACGAATCGACGGCTGAGAGCGGAGACAGCGGCATGTACCATCCGATCTTCCTGTTCGATGCCTACGGCACGCTGTTCGACGTGCACTCGGCCGTCCGCCGGCACGCCGCCGAGCTTGGACCCGACGCACAGCGCCTGTCCGAACTCTGGCGGACCAAGCAACTCGAATACTCGTGGATCCGGTCGGCCACCGGTGCCTACAAGGATTTCTGGGCGCTGACCAAGGACGCGCTCGACGCGGCCTTCGCGGTCTATCCTCAGGTCGATCCCAACCTGCGCGAAACATTGCTCGAGGCCTACCGCAGCTGCGACTGCTTTCCGGAGGTGCCGGCCGTTCTGCGCGACCTGAAGATTGCCGGCACCCGCATCGCCATCCTGTCGAACGGCAGTCCTCTGATGCTCAACCGGGCGATCCGCGCCGCCGGTCTCGGCGACATCATCGATGACGTCCTGTCGGTGGACTCGATCGGCTGCTACAAGCCGGATCCACGCGTCTACGAGATGGCCGCGACGCACTTCCGCGTGTTCCCGAGCGCCATCTCCTTCCAGTCGTCCAACCGCTGGGACGTCGCTGGTGGTTCGAAGTTCGGCTTCCGCACGGTCTGGATCAATCGCACAGGCGCCCCCGACGAGTATCAGGACATGCGCCCGGCGGCGGAGTTGCCCGACCTGACCGGCCTGACCAAGCTCTGACCGGCAATTGCCGCGGAGTTTTGGAAGCCGTAACCTCGTCTCGCTAGAGCAGTTCCAGCAAAAGTGGTACCGGTTTTGCGTCCGGAACTGCGCCTTAACAAAGAGATAGAGTTTTTCCGGCGAGCCCAAGTTCACCGGAAAAACTCTAGTGTCCGGCCCAAAGGTTTCGGCGGTTTGGGCCTGCTCCATCACCGCCCAGGGGAGGCAGAGATGACCGAGCTTCACGCGCTCGCCGAGGCAATCGGCCTGGTGCGAAACTGGTGGGACGTGGCCGGCAAACCGCAGACGGTCAGCGACGATGCACTCGGCACCATCGCGACCGCGCTCGGCTATCCCGCCGACAGCGCGGCGGCCATAGCACGGAGCCTGGCGCAGATCGAAGACGAGCGGAGGCGACCGCCCGCCCTGCTTGTCGCCGACGCAGGCCAACCCATTCCCCTCCCCCTCAGCCTTGCGCGCGCCGACCTCGTTGCCGAAGACGGCACGAGCCAGGCGCTCCAGATCGAGGGCGGCCACCTGCCGCCCATCGCCGAGCCGGGCTACTACCGTCTTGCCATCGGAGCGCACGAAGTGGCGCTCGCGGTCGCCCCGCCCCGCTGTCACGGCCTCGACGCCGATCGCCGCGTCTGGGGCCCATCGGTCCAGATCCCGTCGCTGCGTGGCCGCGTACCGCAGCCCTTTGGCCATTTCGGCCATCTCGACGACGCGGTGAAGCAGTTTGCCGCCCTCGGCGCCGACGTGGTGATGATCAACCCCGTCCATGCCCTGTTCCCCGGCCATGGCATCGGCTTCAGCCCCTACTCGCCGTCGAGCCGGCTGTTCCTCAACGGCGCCATGGGCGATCCGGCCCTGGTCGGCCTGCCACCTCTGCCGCCGGGCGAGGATGGCGAGGCCCTGATCGACTGGGAAGGCGCTTTGCCGAAGCGCCTCGCCCAGCTCAGAATGGTGTTTGACGCTCTCGGCCCCGAGTTCCGGTCGCGCGTGGTCGCCGACAGCCTTGCTGAAGGCTACGCGCTCCGCCGTCACGCGATTTTCGATGCGCTCGACGTCCGCTTCCGCGCGCGCGGCCTCGACGGCTGGCGCACCTGGCCGGCACCCTTTCACGATCCCGATGGCGCAGCCGTCCGCCAGTTCGCGGCCGAGAACCCCGACGAGCTCACCTTTCATCTGTTCGTACAGTGGCTGGCCCACGAAAGCCTTGCCGCCGTTCAGGGGCACGCCAAGGCGGCGGGCATGGCAGTGGGACTGCTGGCCGATCTCGCCGTCGGCGTCCACACCGGCGGCAGCGACAGCTGGAGCCTGCGCGACCACCTGCTCGACGGCCTCACCATCGGCGCACCGCCCGACCCGCTCGGCCCTCTCGGCCAGAACTGGATGCTCACCACCTTCTCGCCGCGCGGCCTTCGGGAGAGCGGCTATGCGCCCTGGATCGCCACACTGCGCTCGGCTCTCAGCCGGGCCGGCGGGCTCAGGATCGACCATGCCTTCGGCCTGTCTCGCCTCTGGGTGATGCCGGAGGGCCGGTCGTCGAGCGACGGCGCTTATCTCACCTACCCCTTCCATGACCTCACGCGTCTGGCGGCGCTCGAATCGCACCGGGCCAAGGCGCTGATCGTGGCCGAGGATCTCGGCACCAAGCCGGGCGGCTTCGCCGAGGCGATCGATGCCACGGGCATGTTGGGAATGCGGGTCCTTTGGTTCGAGCGTGCGCTCGATCACGGCTTCATCGGGCCGCAGGACTATCCGCCGGACAGCGTCGCCATGACAGGCACCCACGACACCACCACCGTCGCCGGCTGGTGGACCGGGCGCGATCTCGATTGGGCCGACGAGCTCGGCCGTCTTCCGGTCGATTCCAATCGCGAACGGGAAGACGAGCGGCGCGCCTGGGATCGCGGGTTGCTATGGGCGACATTCGGCGGCAGCGAGCCGCGCCCGACGCCCGAGGAGCCGGCTCCGGTGGTCGAGGCGGCGCTCCGCCACATCGGGCGGGCGCGCTCGCGCATCGCCCTCGCACCGCTTGAAGACATCCTGGCGCTGGAGGAGCAACCCAACCTGCCCGGCACCATCAACGAGCACCCCAACTGGCGCCGCCGTATGGAGGCGCCGCTTGAGGATCTGCTCGCCCAGCCCGATACCGCCCAGCGGATCGACACGCTGGTCGCAGCCCGCAAGGAGCCGCCGGCCGGGTGGTAGACGAAGGAGGCGATGCATGAAAGTCAGGCCTGCCGAGCCGGCGGATTCCGAGGGCATGAGCCTCGTCCTGCAGGAAATCCTTGCCCTTTGGAAAAGCGACCGGCCCTACTCGGCCGGGCACGTCCGCTCGTTCTATGTCGAACATCCCGACCGGATCGAGTGTTCGGTCGCGGTGGCGGATGATGGAGCCATTCTCGGCTTTCAGTCCCTGAAGATTGCCAAGGACGGCAGTGGCTGGAACGTGCCGACGGGCTGGGGGATCATCGGGACCTATGTGAAGCTCGCAGCGGGCCGCCAAGGCATTGGAAAGGCCCTGTTCGCGGCGACGCGACAGGCCGCCCGGGCGGCGGCGATAGCGCACGTCGACGCCACGATCGACGAGAACAACGCCCTCGGTCTCGCCTATTCCGAGGCCATGGGCGTTCGGACCTATCGTCGCGAGTCCGGCATGATTTCCAAGGTCTACGCCGTATCTCCATAAGCTGACGCCGACCGTGCCGGCGCCAGCCCTTGAAGATTTCGCTTCGGGGCAGCCATCTACTTGAGTAGGCTTCCCAGCACACCGCGCACCAACGCCCGGCCGATCTGTGAGCCGACCTGGCTCGATACCGAGCGCACAACCGACTTGATGGCCGCTTCGGCCACCGTCTGCCGGCCTCCATAGCCGTAGGTGTCGCGGCGGGCGGCGCGTTCCTCGCGCTCCTCGCGGCGTCGGCGCTCGGCGGAGCTCTCATACTCGTCGAGGCGGGGCCGGCGAGGCTCGTCATAGCCACTCTCGGGTGCCGGCGCGCTCGGCCGGCTGCGGCTCCAGCCGAAGTCGGGCACGCTGAAGCCGGGGCTCTCGCGTTTCGTACGGGGCGGATCGACCGGATCGTGACGTTGCTGCGCGCCGCTGGCGCGGGCCTTCAGCACCTCGAAAGCAGACTCCCGATCAACCGCCTCGTCGTAGATGCCCCGGAGAGGGCTCGCCGCCATCAGCGCCGCCCGCTCCACGTCCTTGAGCGGCCCCAGCCGCGACGACGGCGGCCTGATCAGGGTGCGCTCGACGATCGACGGCACGGCCTTGCCCTCGAGCATGGAGACCAGCGCCTCGCCCTGCCCGAGCTCGGTGATCGCGGTGAAGGTGTCGAAGGCGGGATTGGGCCGGAAGGTTTCTGCCGCCACCTTCACCGCCTTCTGCTCGCGCGGCGTATAGGCGCGCAGCGCATGCTGCACGCGGTTGCCGAGCTGGGCGAGCACGCTCTCGGGAATATCCAGCGGGTTCTGGGTGACGAAATAGATGCCGACGCCCTTGGAGCGAATCAGCTTGACCACCTGCTCCACCTTGTCGATCAGCGCCTTCGGTGCCTCATCGAACAGCAGGTGAGCCTCGTCGAAGAAGAAGACCAGCTTGGGCTTGTCGAGATCGCCGACCTCCGGCAGTTCCTCGAACAGCTCCGACAGCAGCCACAACAGGAAGGTGGCGTAGAGGCGGGGCGTCTGCATCAGCTTGTCGGCGGCCAGGACGTTGACGGCGCCGCGGCCGTCGCCGGTCACCTGCATCAGATCGGAGATCTGCAAGCCCGGCTCGCCGAAAAAATGGTTGCCACCCTGCTGCTCCAGCACCAGGAGCTGCCGCTGGATGGCGCCCACCGTGGCCTTGGCGACGTTGCCGTAACTCGTCGCCACCGCGTCGGCGTTTTCCGAGACGTAGACGAGCAGCGACCGCAGGTCCTTGAGATCGAGCAACAGCAGACCTTCGTCGTCTGCCACCTTGAAGACGATATTGAGCACACCCTCCTGGGTCTCGTTGAGCTCCAAAAGACGCGACAGAAGAAGCGGTCCCATCTCGGACACCGTCGTGCGAACCGGATGCCCCTTCTGCCCGAACAGATCCCAGAAGACGGTCGGTGCCGCCCTGAGCTGATACTCGTCGGAGAAACCGATCGTTCGCGCCCGCTCTTCGAGGAAATCCTTCGCCTCGCCGGGAGCGCCGATGCCCGACAGATCGCCCTTCACATCGGCGCAGAACACCGGCACGCCTGCATCCGACAAGCCCTCGGCCAACACCTGCAGCGTCACCGTCTTGCCGGTGCCAGTGGCACCCGTGATGAGACCGTGCCGGTTGGCGAGCTTCAGCGTCAGATATTCCGGCTTCGTGCCCGTTCCCAGATAGACCTTGCCCTCTTCCAGCATGCACGGCTCCTTCCCGGTACGCTTGGCCCTGAACAGGCTTTTACCCGGCCCGAGGTTCCCTCTCAACGCCCTCGAAGGACGGAGGCGTTCCTCCAGCCATCAACGAAAAGGCCCGTCGGCGAACCGGCGGGCCTTGGCCATACTATCTCGAAACGACTTCAGCCGGCGAGCGAGATCTGCCCATAGCGCAAAGCCTCGACGACCGCCTGGGTCTTGTTGGTGGCGTCGAGCTTCTCGCCGGCATTCTGGAGATGGGCGTGCACGGTTCGCTGTGAGATGTTGAGGTTCTCGGCGATGTCCTGGGCCGTCATTCCGAGCGCCGTCAATTCAAGAACTCGCCGCTCGCGCGCCGACAGGTCTCCGGGACGAGAATCCATGAGATAGCCGAGCGCCCTCAGGCGGCGGAAGGCCTGGTTACAGAGGAAGTCGAAGGCGACGAGATCGAGTTCCGTCAGCGACAGAGCCTCGCCGAGACCGATGACCGCGGCCTGATAGGGCGGGATCGAGGTAATCGGCACAGCCACGATACGGGCGGACGCCTCGGGACCTGCAGCGGCCACCAGATCGGAATGCCCGGAAATACTGACACCGTCGATAAGGCAGGGTCGGTGGGCAACGCGGCAGCGCTCCAGCACGGGATCGCCCTTCGAGATCGTGATGAGCTGCCCTCGTTCCGAGCGGATATCCGGCCAGCGGATGTGGAGCACCAACGGTTCCACGGGCCGCCCCGGCATCGGCAGGCCGGAGATCAGCACATGGCTGGCGCCATGTCCCACAAGGCGACGCTCGATGACGTCGAATATCTTGTTCGCGCTCGAATATGTGCGGAGACCGACTGCGTCAGCGAGGATGTCATCAGGCGTATTCATAGTTTCGACCTACCCCCAGGCGCCCTAAAGGTCGTTAGTTCGGCATATGAGCCAACAGCATCATGCTGCTTTTCGCATTAAAACGCATGACCACCCGAACAGGTTCCTTCTAGAGCACATTGAGAGCCAGATAAAGGCTCTGCGAGCAAAAGCCGACAATATCACACGAATTATTAGGCCATTTCCCGCAAAAAAATGCGCCCTGGGTTTATTTATCCTACCTTAAGGCGACGTATAAACTTTCGTATCACTCCATTTTTAATGTAATCAAGACAGTTATCCGAGATATTTTCTCAGTATCAACTTATTAATTGAAATTTATCGATAGATAATATCAAAAATTCTATATGTATTATCCGAGAAACAAATCCATGCGCGAACCCGACTGCCCCAGTTTCAATTACCTGACCGACCACCTTCCATTTCACCACATTAGAAAACACGCCCTCTGATTACACTCGGACATTTTACCACCCTAAATTTTGGAAAGACAGGGGGAGGTAAAGCCTATCGCGTAGAAAAACTTACCCAGCAGCACGTCTCTATACCGACGGCGGCCAGGTCGGACTTGTCGCATGACAAATCAAACGACCCAAACCAGGGGCACTTCGCGCCCGACTCCCAGAAGATCGCCTTTGCGCCTCTCGGGGCTCGTCTCATCGGCGAGGAATGGCCTATAAGGGTCTACCTTGGTTGGAGACACCGATGTCCATTCATTCCGTTCTATCCCGCGTCGATACCGACTTTCCCAAAAGCCTCGACCGTCTGTTCGATTTCCTGCGCATCCCCTCGATTTCCGCCGATCCGTCCTACAGGGACGAGTGCGCGCGCGCAGCGGCCTGGCTGGTGAATGAGCTGACCACTCTCGGGTTCGATGCGTCCGTACGGCCCACGCCCAAGCATCCGATGGTGGTCGGCCACTACACTAAGGCCGGCCCGGACAAGCCCCATGTGCTGTTTTACGCGCATTACGACGTGCAGCCGGTCGATCCGCTGGAGCTTTGGGACTCGCCGCCCTTCGAGCCGGTGGTAAAGAAGCTCCCCGACGGCAGCGAGCGCATCCTCGCCCGTGGCGCACAGGACGACAAAGGCCAGCTGATGACCTTCTTGGAAGCCTGCCGAGCCCTGATCGCCGAGACGGGGGCGCTGCCGGTCAACGTCACCTTCTTCTCCGAGGGGGAAGAGGAATCGGGCTCGCCCTCGATGATTCCTTTCCTCGAGGCCAACAAGGACGAACTGTCCGTCGATGTGGCGCTCGTCTGCGACACCGAGATGTGGGATCGCAAGACGCCGGCCGTCACCACCATGCTGCGCGGACTGGTCGGCGAGGAGATTTCCCTCCGCTGTGCCAGCCACGACCTCCACTCGGGCTCCTTCGGCGGCGCGGCACTCAATCCGTTGCATGTACTGACGAAAATACTCGGCGGCCTGCACGACGACGAGGGACGTGTCACGGTTCCCGGCTTTTATGACGGCGTCACAGACATCCCGCCGGAATTGCGCTCCAACTGGGACAGCCTCGGCTTCGACGCCGCCGCCTTCCTCGACGGCGCCGGCTTGACGACGCCGGCCGGCGAGGTCGACCGCACGGTGCTGGAGAAGATCTGGTCGCGCCCGACCTGCGAGATCAACGGCCTTGCCGGCGGCTATGCCGGCCCCGGCTTCAAGACGGTGCTTCCGGCCACGGCGGAAGCCAAGGTCTCCTTCCGCCTCGTTGCCGGGCAGGATCCGGACAAGATCCGCGCCGCCTTCCGCCAGTATGTGACGGATCGGCTGCCGCCCGACGCCAAGATCGAGTTCCGCGAGCACGGCGGCAGCCCGGCGGTTCACTTGGCCCTCGACGGCGCCGCCATGGGCAAGGCGCGCGCCGCGCTGGAGGCAGAATGGGGCAAGGCGCCGGCGCTCGTCGGTTCCGGCGGCTCCATCCCGGTGGTCGGTCATTTCAAGTCTATTCTCGGCATGGACAGCCTGATGATCGGCTTCGGCCTCGACGACGACCGCATCCACTCGCCGAACGAGAAATACGAGGTATCGAGCTACCACGGCGGCATTCGTTCGTGGGTTCGCGTCCTCGACGCCCTCGCCTCCTGAGGCATTGAAAGCGACGCCGGCAATGCTTTTTGCCGGCGTCAGCCAAGCCGATCCCATGGCTTTCGCCACGAGCTCGCTTCCAGGGATGAGTGTTTGAACCGGCTCATTGCGCATTGACGAGGGAATTGCAT
>JAUVXG010000244.1 GCA_030603685.1 Pleomorphomonas sp. | reverse complement strand
GCTTGGCGACTATGGATTGACGCTCGCCCCCGCCGACGCCGTGGGCGCCGGCGACAGCGGTGCCGTCATTACCGACGTCGATCCGGCCGGCAAGGCGTCCGAGCGCGGTCTGCGCCAGGGCGACATCATCCTCCAGGCCGGCGGCCAGACCGTCGAAGGTCCCCGGGACGTCTCGAAGGCGATTTCCGGAGCCGAGAAGGCCGGCAAGACGGCCATCCTGCTCCGCGTGAAGTCTGGAGACAGCGTTCGCTTCCTTGCCCTCCCCTTGGGGAAGTGACGCGCTGATCTCCACCTGGTACCGGCGAGCGGGCTCGGCGCCCGCCGGTACTCTTTTTCCTTGCGCCGGCCCGTGTCGGCGCTAAACAACTGTCAGCGACCACCTTTGCGGGGCAGGGCGACATGCGCATTCTGGTGATCGAAGACGACAGGGAAGCGGCCGCCTATCTCGTCAAGGCGCTGGCCGAGGTCGGACACGTCGCCGAACACGCGGCCGATGGCGAGGCTGGGGCCTTCATGGCCGAGGAAGGCGGTTTCGACGTCTTGATCGTCGATCGCATGCTGCCCAAGCGCGACGGTCTTGCCATCATCGAGGGCATGCGCCGGGCCGGCGACCAGACGCCGGTGTTGGTGCTGTCGGCGCTCGGTCAGGTCGACGACCGTGTTCGCGGTCTCAAGGCCGGCGGCGACGACTATCTCAGCAAGCCCTACGCCTTTACCGAGCTCCTCGCCCGCGTCGAGGCGCTGGCCCGCCGCAACCGGCCGGCCGAGGTCGAAACCACCTATCGCGTCGGCGATCTGGTGCTCGACCGCCTGTCGCATACCGTGACGCGTGCCGATACCGAAATTCCCTTGCAGCCGCGCGAGTTTCGCCTGCTCGAGTATCTGATGCGCAATGCCGGGCAGGTGGTCACGCGCACCATGCTGCTGGAAAATGTCTGGGACTACCATTTCGATCCGCAGACCAACGTCATCGACGTTCACGTTTCCCGCCTGCGCGGCAAGATCGACAAGGGCTTCGACAAGCCGCTGCTGCACACCGTGCGCGGCGCCGGCTACATGATCCGCGAGGCCGGTCCCGACAGGGGCGGGGAGGCCACATGGGCGCGCTCGGGCGGCTGATCCGGACGACCGCGTTCAAGCTGTCGCTGGTCTACCTCGTCGTCTTCTCCGGACTGACGCTGTTCCTGACCGCCTACATCTCCAATAACACGGCCGAGCTGCTCGATTCCCAGATCAGCGATACCATCGACAGCGAAATCAACTCGTTGTCCGACCAGTACGAGCGCGGCGGCCTTCGCCAGCTCGTCAGCGCCGTCGACCTGCGCAGCCGCCGTCCCGGCGCCAGCCTCTATCTCGTCGCCGATTCATCGGGCCGCACGGTGGTCGGCAACGTCGCCGACCCGCCGCTCTCCATCCTCGGGTTGTCGGACGGTGACACCACCTCGGTCACCTATCAGCGGCTCGATGGCGATACCAGCCGCAGTTACCAGGCGATCGTGCGGGTGTTTGCCCTGCCGGGTGGATTCAAGCTTCTGGTCGGCCGCGACATCAGCGAGATCGGCCAGCTCCGCTCCCTGATCTTCGAGGCGTCCCGCTACGCCATCATCGTCATTGTGGTGACGGGCTTCGTCTCCTGGTTCTTCGTCGGGCGCTCCGTTCTCAAGCGCGTCGAGAACATGGCCGAGACGTCGCGTCGTTTCATGTCCGGCGACCTTACCCATCGCCTGGCCGTCAAGGGGTCGAACGACGAGTTCGACAATCTCGCTCTCAGCCTCAACGAGATGCTCGATCGCATCGAGGCGCTGATGACCGGCCTGCAGGAGGTTTCCGACAACATCGCCCATGACCTCAAGACGCCGCTCAACCGGCTTCGCGGCCGACTGGAGGAAACCTTGCGGCGCGGTGGCGAGGTGGAGGACTATCGCGAGGCGATCACCTCGGCGATGGAGGAGGCCGACAGCCTCATCCGCATTTTCGACGCGCTCCTCAAGATCGCCCGCATGGAGGCCGGTTCTTCGGGCGACAGCTTCGAGCAGCTCGACGCCGCCGGCATTCTCGACGAAATCGTCGAACTCTACGAGCCGGTGCTGGAAGACGCCGGCGGCCGGCTGACGCTCGAAACGGAGCGGCCATTGCCGCTGACGGGAAATCGCACGCTCCTGAGCCAGGCCCTGTCCAACCTGATCGACAACGCCATCAAGTATGGCCGTCACGAGGGCGGGGAGGGGCCGACGATCAAGCTGACCGGCATCGTCGAGGGCGATGACCTGTGCCTGATCGTCACCGACGATGGCCCCGGTATTGTCGAAGGCGACCGGCAGAAGGCGTTGTCGCGCTTCGGCCGGCTCGATACCGCGCGCAGTCGGCAAGGGTCGGGGCTCGGCCTGTCGCTGGTGGCGGCCGTTGCGCACCTGCATGGCGGCAGCGTGACGCTCGGCGATGCCGAGCCCGGCCTCAAGGCCAGCCTCCGCCTGCCGAAAGCCGAAGGCACTCCTGGCTAGCATCGTCCGACCGGAGTGAAGCGCAGATCCGTTTCAGTCGGGTCGAATAGCGCTCTATGGCGTATCGCGGCGCCGTTAGGATTTATGCCAGAACAGGGCGATAAGGTGCGTCCGATGAGGCGCATGATATCAGGGCAGAGCGGGCAATGGGGGATGGAGAAGGCATGACGCAGCGGACTAAAGGCGCCCTCAAGGACCGCATCGCCATCGTTCCCCCAACCGGCCCGGATTTGGCGATCGCCGGTTCGCTTCTCGACGACTGCCTGGCCGGACCGGGCGGCGAAGCGCTGTCGTCGCTGTTTGCGAGTGCACCCGCCGCCCGCGATCTGGTGCTCGCTGTCGCGTCCAACAGCGCCCACCTGCGCGACGCGGCGCTGCGTGACGGCGAACGTCTCCACCGCATTCTCGCGAGCGATCCGGCGGCGCACGTCGACGGCCTGATCGCCTCCCTGCTCGAACCCGTCGCCGACGAGGCGTCGCTGCGGCGGCGTCTGCGGCGCGTCAAGGCAGAAGCGGCGCTCGCCATCGCCCTGGCCGACATCGCCGATCTCTGGGACGTCATGGAGGTGACCGGCGCCCTCACGCGCTTGGCCGATGCTTCTCTCTCCGCCGCCATCCGATTTCTCCTGCTCGAAGCCGACGCCGCTGGCAAGCTGAGCCTGCCGGACCGTTCCGATCCCGAAAAGGGCTCGGGCTGGATCGTGCTCGCCATGGGAAAGCAGGGGGCCTTCGAACTCAACTATTCCTCGGACATCGACCTCATCGTCTTCTTCGATCCGGCCGTGGTGCCGACGGCCGACAAGGACGATCTGACGACGCTGTTCGTCCGCCTGACGCGTCGTCTCGTCGCCGTCCTTCAGGAGCGTACCGCCGACGGCTACGTGTTCCGCACCGACCTGCGGCTGAGGCCCGACGCCGGCGCGACGCCGGTCGCCATGTCGACCACGGCGGCGCTGATCTACTATGAGAGCGCCGGCCAGAACTGGGAACGGGCGGCCATGATCAAGGCGCGGCCGGCGGCTGGCGATATCGCGGCGGGCGAGCATTTCCTGGCCGAACTCAAGCCCTACGTCTGGCGCAAGTATCTGGATTACGCCGCCATTCGCGACATTCATTCGATCAAGCGCCAGATTCACGCCCACAAGGGGCATGGCGAGATCGCCGTCGCCGGCCACAACGTCAAGCTGGGACGCGGCGGCATTCGCGAAATCGAGTTCTTCGTCCAGACCCAGCAGCTCATCGCCGGTGGCCGCAACGTCGACCTGCGCGGCCGCCAGACGCTCGCCATGCTGGACGCGCTGGTGGTTCAGGGCTGGCTCGGCGAACCGGCGCGCGATCTTCTGGCCGAGGCCTACCGTTTCCTGCGCCGCGTCGAACATCGCGTCCAGATGCTCAACGACGAGCAGACCCACACACTGCCCGACGAGCCCGAAGGCCTTGCCCGCGTCGCCCACCTGATGGGCTACGAGGACCTCGACGCCTTCGCGGCGACGATGAGGGAATGGCTGACCGTCGTCAGCGATCAATACTCCGAGCTGTTCGAAGAGGAGGCCGACCTCTCGTCGCAGCATGGCAACATGGTATTCACCGGCAACGACATTGACCCCGGCACCCTCGACACCTTCACTCAGCTCGGCTTTGCCCGGCCGGAAGACGCCATCCGCATCGTCGCCTCATGGCATTTCGGCCGTTACCCGGCCATGCGGTCGTCGCGGGCTCGCGAGCTTCTCACCGAGATCACGCCGCGCCTCATCGTCGCCTTCTCCGAGACCGAAGCGCCGGATGCGGCGCTGATCGCCTTCGACCATTTCCTCGCCCGCCTGCCGGCCGGCGTCCAGCTGTTCTCTCTCCTCTCCTCCAACCAGTCGCTTGTGACGCTGCTCGCCATGGTGATGGGCAACTCGCCCTATCTCGCCGATACGGTCGCCCGGCGGCCGCATGTGGTCGATGCGTTGCTCGAACCCCAGTTCTTCGGCACGCTGCCCGGCCGCGAAGAGCTGACGCACCGGCTCGACGCCTTCTTCGGCGAGGCGCGCGGCTACGAGGACGTGCTGGATCGTGCCCGGATCTTCTCCCAGGAGCAGAAGTTCCTGATCGGCGTCCGCGTCATCACCGGCACGGCGGCGGCCCGACAGCTCGGCCGGAGCTTTTCCCGTCTCGCCGACCTGCTGCTCGAACGCGTGCTCTCGGCAACGGCGGCCGAGCTTGAGGCCCAGCATGGCTGCGTGCCGGGCGGGAGGGTGGCGCTGCTCGCCATGGGCAAGCTTGGCAGCGAGGAGTTGACCGCTGCTTCGGACCTCGACCTCATCCTGCTCTACGATCACGACCGCGACGCGGTGCAGAGCGACGGGCGGCGACCGATTTCCCCGAACCAGTATTACGCCCGGCTGACACAGCGCCTGGTGACGGCGATTACCGCGCCGACGGCCGAGGGCACGCTCTACGACGTCGACTTCCGCCTGCGTCCCTCGGGGAATGCCGGGCCGCTCGCCACCCGCATCGACGCCTTCGAGCGCTACCAGCTGGAGGAAGCGTGGACCTGGGAGCACATGGCGCTGACCCGCGCCCGTGTCGTCGCCTCCACCGGCGGGCTCGGGCAGGAAGCGGAGCGCGTGATCGCCGAGACGCTGTGCCGGCAGCGAGACCCCGAAAAGGTGCTCGCCGACGCCTCGGACATGCGGGCCCGGCTCGAACAGGAAAAGGGCTCTTCCGACCCCTGGAATCTCAAGCGGGCGCCCGGCGGCCTCGTTGACCTGGAGTTCATCGCCCAGACGCTGCGCCTCGTCAACGACTGGCGGGAGCCGGCGATCAGGCTGCGCAACACCGAGGCGATCCTGCTGTCGGCGGCGACCCACGGCCTGCTCTCGCCCGCCCATCGCGACGTGTTGCTGCCGGCCATTCGCCTCTTCGGCGACCTGACGCAGGCCCAGCGTCTC
>JAUVXG010000061.1 GCA_030603685.1 Pleomorphomonas sp. | reverse complement strand
GTTCGAGGCCAGGGAGCCCGACGGCCGGATCGCCGCCCTCATCGCCGGGGGCGCCGACCCCGCCGCCCTCGCCGCCGCCGTCGACGCGCACATGGCCACCGCCCTGCCGGCGCTGATGCGCCGCTCGGCGCTCTCCTTCGGCCGGACGAGCGCCGCCTCGGACCTCTGCCTTGCCTATGCCCGGGTGATCACGGCGCTGGAGCGCGCCGAGGCCGAGCGCGCCCGCCGCGCCGAAACCGAGGCCCTGGAAGGCTGCTACAGGCGCAACACCATCGGCCGCCTCGCCACCACCATGTCCGACGTCAACGCCATCGTCGTGGAGCTGTCGGGCCTCGACTACAACAAGGACGACATCTCCAAAACGTCGCAGTCCATGGCCAGCTCCACTGCCGAGATGGTCGCCTCCATCGGCGAGATCTCCCGCGCCAGCCACGAGGCGCTGGGCGAATCCCGCAACGCCTCCGACGCCGCCGTCCAGTCCGCCCATGCGGTGGAGAATCTGCGCGGCGCCATGGGCAACATCAGCGCCACCACGCTGGACACCAAGACCAAGGTCACCGAGCTGGAAGCGGCCTTCGACCAGATCGCCGAGACGCTGAGCGTCATCGACACCATCGCCAGCCAGACCAACCTCCTGGCGCTCAACGCCACCATCGAGGCCGCCCGTGCCGGCGAGGCCGGCAAGGGCTTCGCCGTCGTCGCCTCCGAGGTGAAGGTGCTGGCCAACCAGACCGCCAGCGCCACCGAGAACATCAACGCCCGCATCGAAAGCATGCGCCACGTCATCGAGGGCATGACGTCGGCCATGGGCCACACCGACACGGCCGTCGGCACCGGCGAGACGGTGATCGACGAGGTGACGACCACCATGGGCATCATCGGCGACCGCGTCGGCGCCGTGCTGACGCGCATTGACTCCATCGCCGCCGTGCTGGAGGAACAGCAGGCCGCCAGCGCCGAGATCGCCACCGCCGTCGACGCCGCCGCCTTCCTCGCCAGGCACAACCAGGACCTCCTCAAGCAGATGGCCGACAAGATCGAGGCCAGCAACAAGCGCAACACCGAGGAATCGACGCGCCTGTTCACCGACGCCACCAACCCGGCGTTGCTGCTCGAAATCGCCAAGATCGACCACGTGCTGTTCAAGAAGAAGGTGATCGACACGCTCTTGGGCTACGACAGCCTGCAAAGCGCCAAGCTGCCCGACCACCACTGCTGCCGCTTCGGCCTCTGGTACGACAAGGTGACCGACCCCAGGATCAAGGGCACGGCCGAGTTCCGCGCCATCGAGGCCCCGCACGCCCGCGTCCACCAGGAGGCGGTGGAAACCCTGAAGCTGTTCGAGGCCGGCCGCACCAAGGACGCCATCGCCCACCTCGTCACGCTGAATGCGGCCGGCGACGAGGTGTTCAAGCGCCTGGGCGACCTGGGACAATCGGCGTTCGCGTGTGACTGAGGGGCGGGCGCGAGCCGCCTCTGCTGACACTGCTTGGCAAGTCCTGGGATGATACCGAGACCGCCATCATCCCAGGGAGATTGCATTGAAACTCTTCATGTTCCAGCTGGGCGGAAACTTCCGCAACTCGAACGTCGAGCTGCACGACATCCGCTTTTCGGTCGGCGATACGCCCGAGGACTGCTACGCCGACCTCCGGGCGCAGTGGTGGGGCGATCAGGCCAAGCTGCACGTCGACTGCTGGGGCGCCGTCGAGCAGGCCGACGGCCATGACGTCACGCTCGTGACCGACGCACCGGAAGCAACGGCCGACCACCTGTTCTTCGTCAACCTCGGCGGCTACGACCCGGCCGAGTTCACCGAACTGCACAAGAACGTGCTGATCGTCGCCAAGGACGCCAACGCCGCCAAGGCCCGCGCGCTGGCAGAGGTGAAGACCTGGGCGCGCCCGCACAAGGACAACCTCTTCGAAGTCGACCAGACCCTCGACCTCTCCAACACCCTCCGCCAATACGGCTGCTTCCTCCGCCTGACCAAGGCGAGCGAGGAAAAGCCGTTCAAGTTCGTGGCCGACTACATCCGCATCGACGAGGCGTGAGGGTGCGGGGCGGCGAGGCGGACGCGATATCTTTCTCGGGCGACCAGTGATTGACGCCCGGGTTGAGCGGCGGGATAGTGCCAGCATGCCAAAAGCACCGGCCTCATCTCCCGTTGATCGCGACAACGCGCCGTTCCCGGCAGATGACGCTCCATGCAGCGAGTGGACGTTTGCGTTGGAGCCGTCGCACTATGACGCCTTCGCCGCCGCCCTCGACGCCCCCCCGGCTCCCGGCCCGAAACTGATTACCCTTCTTCGACGGACACCTATTTGGCAAAGATAACGCGCCCCTGGGGCAACATGCCGCGAACGGCCCTATATGGGCCTTGCGCTCTATCTTCCTGAGGTCCTGCGCCTTCGCGCAGGATGACGGGATTATATAACGAAAACAAATATATAAGGCGTCATCCTGCGCGAAGGCGCAGGACCTCGGGCCGAAAGGGGCGAAGCGCCGATATCAATCTCCGGCCACACACCCCAGATGCCCAGCCGGCGCGCGGCCGGCTGGCGCCCAGCCCACTCCCGTGCTACCAACCCTCCATGGACAACCGCCGCGCCCCCTCTCCGTCGATTATTCGCGCCATCGAGTGACGGTGGGCGTAGCGACTTGTCCTATTGCAAGCAACCCGCCCGCGAGGCGGGTTTTTTCATGCCGTCTCCGGGCCAGAACTGGAAGACGACCATGTCCGACCACGACCTGAAACAACTGATCGAAGCGGCCGACCGGGCGATCACCGCCGAGGACTTCGACACGCTGATGGACTTCTACGCCGAGGACGCCGCGCTGGTGATCAAGCCCGGCATGGTCGCCACCGGCAAGACCGCCATCCGCAAGGCCTTCGTGGCCATCGCCGCCCATTTCAAGAACACCATGAAGGTCCGCCAGGGCCGCATGGAGGTGATCGAGGGCGCCGACACCGCCCTGGTGCTGATGGAAACGCTGCTCGACGTGAACGGCCAGCCCGACCCCATCGTCCGCCGCGCCACCTACGTCTTCCGCAAATCGGACGCCGGCCGCTGGCTCTGCGCCGTCGACAACTCGTATGGCACGACGCTGCTGGATGCCTGACGGCCCGCTCGGCGGAGTTCCCCTACTCCGCCGGGCTGCCGAACCGCGCCACACAATGCCAGACGCGCTTCAGCGACTGCCAGTCGGTGCGGCCGGCCCGACGGGCGAGGCCGATGTCTCGCGGGGTCAGGATGCCGTCGGTCATCAGCGCCGCCGCAAGGTCGGCGAACGCCTGGCCGCGATAGGCGACGCAGTCAAAGGAAGGAACCAAAACGTGACTCCTCGAGTCGAGGCTCTCATAACGCAAAGTGCACGAACAATGGCAGCGCCCTTACATCAGAAGTTGAAATTCAGCGGACCGCAGGAATAGAATACCGCTTCAAAGCGCAGGGGCCAAAAATGGGAATAGAGCGGCGCACAGTAAACGGCTTGAATGGGTTATTGCAGGCGGTACTCGAAATAGCTGCCGGTCTACGAGAAGGGGATTTCCTTTGGTTTCGGGGGCTAAACCGAGGATCGTACTCATTAGTTCCCAGTTTGCTTCGCGATGGTAGAAGCTCTGTCGAAGTGTTTGACAGAGAAAAGCGCTTACTCACCCGGTTCCGGCAGCGAAGCCTACCTTTTTGGCCTGCAGGCTATCCGCAAAGTGATTGGGAACACTTGTTCGCCATGCAACACTTTGGACTACCTACGCGCCTACTCGATTGGAGTGAGAATCTCTTTGTTGCCGCTCATTTCGCGCTGCACCCAGCATCACTAAATGACGTTGATTCCGAAAAGCCCGTGGTCTGGGTTGTCGACCCAGTGAAATGGAACAGGGCCACTCCGCTACTTAGTGAGTACGGAAACTCAATACACGTTCTCACAACCGCGGATAACGACCTTGAGGCATATCGGCCAGAAACTAATATCCGCAGAGCGAAGTCGCCAGTGATGATGTTTGGTACTCACAATTCAGGACGCATCGTGGCCCAGCGGGGCACGTTCATGGTTTGGGGAGAAGACATGCGCCCGATGGAAGACTTTGCTGACGAGCTCGATGTGACATTGTGGCGGCTTGAAATTGACGGGCACAGACTGGCTTTAGCGCGCGATCTCAATCTACTTGGCTTTGGAGAGACGATGGTATTTCCAGACTTATCTGCCCTTGCTGCTGAACTAGCGAGAGTTGAGGGATGGAGGGGCGTAGCATGAGCACCGCACTGGAAAACGAGGTCTCCGAAGCGAGGCACAGTATCTCCTCGGATGGGTACCCGATGAGTATTGGGGAGATCACCAATCTATACAAGAGCGGAGAGCTCATCATTAGACCTGAATTCCAAAGATTTTTCCGATGGACAGGTCTCCAAAAGTCTAGATTGGTAGAGAGCATTCTACTAGGAATACCTTTGCCGTCTATATTTGTCGCCCAGAACGACTCCGGAGTTTGGGAACTGGTTGACGGACTGCAGCGAATTTCGACCATACTGCAACTTCAAGGAGAGCTAGAGGCTGAACCAGGAGTAAAGGCAGACCCACTCGTACTATCTGCCACCAAGTACCTACCTTCTCTTGAAGGAAAGGTCTGGGAGTCTGACAATCCTAACGGCTGCTTATCGAGCGCTCAGCGGCTGGATATCAAGAGATCCAAAATAGATCTCAAAATAATAAAGAGGGAGTCCTCTCCTCAGGCCAAATTTGATCTGTTTCAGCGGCTCAACAGTTACGGCATACAAGCGAACGCACAGGAGATGCGGTCTGCTCTCATTGTAGCTATATCGCCTGAGTTTCTCGTCTGGCTTGAATCTCTTACTCACCACCCCTCTTTCCAAGAATGTGTCCCGTTAAACGAGCGCCTAATTGAGGAAAGATACGATCTAGAACTAGTAACTAGATTCTTGTTCCTCCATAACATGATGAATGACATGCTATCTCTATCTAAACTTAGAGATCTACCAAACCTTCTTGATGACTGGTCGATAAAGTCCGCTCAGACCTTCCCAGAAGGGGTTTACAAGCTTGAGGCCGTCTTCAAGTCGACATTCGACCACATATCAGATAACGGGTCTGAATTTATATTCAAAAGATATGACCCGAATAAAAACGAGTCGAGAGGCTCATTTTTGAATACATCTTTTGAGATATTCGCGCTAGGGACAGGCTATAATATTGCAAACGGAATAAAACTTAACAAAAACCTAGTTTCTACCGTGAAGGACTTTTGGAGACACCAGAAAGCGGGCTTCGCAACAGGAAAATCAACCGAGGCCCGCCTTGTAGAGTTTATTCCTCTTGGCAGGAAATTGACGGCGGAAGACTCAGTCTTTGAGAACAACGACTTATGGTCGTAGTCACTCATAGACGGAGAGCACCTCCTTCACAGCGTACTCGCCTCATCCCCCGCCCAACCAGCGCCGGATCTTGGTTTCTCGCTATCTTTACACCTTGAGGATGTCTAGGCAGCAGGGAGAGTTATTGCATATGTCGCGATAGATGCCGGCTTTTACTGCCCATTCCCATGCTCCACGACATAGACTACATCTATAGTAGTCTATTCTGCTGAATGACAGCTATGGCTGATCGCGCGCCACCGTCAGCACCCCGCCGAACCGCGCCACGCAATGCCAGACGCGCTTCAGCGACTGCCAGTCGGCGCGGCCGGCGCGACGGGCGAGGCCGATGGTGCGCGGGGTCAGGGCGCCGTCGGTCATCAGCGCCGCCGCGAGGTCGGCGAATTCCTGGCCGCGATAGGCGACGCAGTCGGCTACGCGCGCCGCCGGCATGCGGAAGCCGGCGTGCCACTCCACCGGGCAGGCGAGCGTTGCCGCGATGGCCTCGATCTCCGTGCCCCGGTAGCTGGCGTCGAGCACCAGCGCCTCGACATCCTCGCCGAGGGTGAGCGGGCCATGGACGTGCGCCTCAACGTAGTCGTCCAGCACATCGGTCGACGCCCGCCGCGCGTCGGCCAGCGCCACCAGCCCCATGCGCTCGGCGACACCGAAATGGGCGGGACTGTAGCAGCTGTCGGGGTAGCAGAAGGTGGTGCGCGCCAGCACATGCGGCCGCAGCCTCAAGTGCGCCGAGCCGAAGCGCGGCGAGCCGCCCGTCGCCCGGCCCTGATAGTTGAGCGCCCCATATTTCGGCCGCAGCGCCGGGTCGACCTCGTCATAGGCGCTGCCGAAGATGTCCTGCTCCCATCGCCAGCGCTCGCCGCCCGGATGGGCCGTCAGGCCGCCGTTGCTGATGCCGGTCTCGAACTGCGAACGATAGACGCCCTCCTCCGCCAGCGCCTCGATCACCCACCGCCCCCGATGCACTGCATCGGGGTGGAAATTGATGGTGACGGCGGCCGCCCCAGGCAGCGGCCCGCCGAGCGACTTGTCGCGGACGTGAGCAAGGGCGGCGGCGATAGGAGACGGGGTCATGGCATCATGGCGCCCGCCGCGCCACGAACAGGCTCGTCGTCATGTTCCGCTCCACCCGGCCGCCGAACGCCTCCCGCGCGATCCGTCCCAACTCTTCCAGCACCGCCTCCATGTTCGGCCGCGCGGTCATGTCGGAATAGGTGGCGTAGAGGGCCACGGTCTCCTCGGCGGTCAGCACCAGTTGCCAGGGGACGATCTTGCTGTCGACGACATCGAAGGCGCCGGTGCGCTTCAGCGCTTGCGTGCGCGCCGCCACGTCGAGGCCGAAGGGGATGCCGCGTTCCCCGGCCGACGGAAGGGCGTAGCCGGACAGCAGCGGCTGCGTCGCGTCATGGAACGGGTCGGGGCGGCCGGCATCGCCGAAGACGTGCCAGATCGCCGCCCACCAGCCGCCGGGCCGAAGGAGCCGCGCCACCTTTTCGAGCGCCGCCGCCTCGTCGAGCCAGTGAAAGGCGGTGGCCGAGACCCCGAGATCGAAGGCGCCCTCTTCGAGGGTCACCGCCTCGAACGGCGCACGCACCACCGTGAGCGCCGGGCAGGCCAGACGCGCCTCCAGGAAATCGGCCAGCCGCGCGTCCGGCTCGATGGCGACGAGAGGGTCGGCGCCCAGTTCAAGAAGCCGGCCCGTCGCCGTGCCCGTGCCGGGCCCGATCTCGAACAGGCGCGCTCCCGGCCTCAGGCCGCAACGGCCGACCAGCATGTCGTAGACCCAACCGGGATACTCCGGCCGCGCCGCGTGGTAGGCGGCCGGGTTCACCCCGAAGGCTTGCCGGCCGAAGCTTCTATCGATGGTGATCATGACTTCTCCGTCGGCGAATTAATCCTCGCGCGACGGGAGAGGCAAGGCACCTTCGCACCCTGCCCTCTCCAATCCCGGCGTCGGTCGAAGCCGGCCTCAGATCACCTGCCCGCCCGACACCTCGATGCGTTGCGCGGTGACCCAGCGATTGTCCTCGCCGAGCAGGCTGGCGATCATCGGGCCAACGTCGTCGGGCAGGCCGACGCGTCCCAGCGCGATCATGTTGGCGAAGGCCTCGTTGTATTCCGGCGTGTCGCGCACCGCGCCGCCCAGGAAATCGGTGGCGATGGCGCCGGGCGCCACGCAGTTGGCGGTGATGCCGCGCGCCCCGAGTTCCCTGGCGAGATAGACCGTCAGCACCTCGATCGCCCCCTTGGCCGCCGAATAGGCCGAGAAGCCGGGGTAGGAGACACGCGTCAGCCCCGAGGAATAGGTGACGATGCGGCCGCCGTCGGCAATGAGCGGCAAGAGCGCCTGCGTCAGGAAGAACACCCCCTTCACATGCACGGTGAACAGGCCGTCGAACTGCGCCTCCGTCGTGTCGGCAAAGGCCGCCATCTCGCCATGGCCGGCGTTGTGGACGAGGTGGTCGAAGCTGTCGCGGCCCCACACGTCCTTCAGTGTGGCGCCAAGCGTCTCGGCGAAGGCGGCTAAGCTGCCGATATCGCCGACGTCGAGCTGCAGCGCCACCGCCTTGCGGCCGAGCGCGGCGATCTGAAACACCAGTTCGTCCGCCTGCTCCTTGTTGGCACGGTAGGTGACGATCACGTCGCCGCCACGGCGGGCGATGCTGGTGGCGACGTTGCGGCCGAGGCCGCGATTGGCGCCGGTGATGAGAGCGATGGTCATGGGTTGTCTCCTTGGTTCGGTTGACGGGATGATCATCGCCCGCCCCGCTCACACGCGGTTGCCCGATGCTGGCCGCTTTTTGCCTGATCCTCCTCAGATGGTGTCACCGCGGAGAATGAAGGCGGGGAACACTCCGGGGTGACCTATATGGATGCCTCGTTCGATCCTGCCTGAGGTCCTGCGCCTTCGCGCAGGATGACAGCATTATATAATAAAAACAGATACATAAGATGTCATCCTGCGCGAAGGCGCAGGACCTCAGGCAGAAATGGGCGCACCGAGAATATCGGCGCCCCGTTCGACAACGCGCCCACACCTTTGCCTAAACGTTGCATCTCCTTGCCTGTTTCTCCTTCCCCTCTTGCGCGCGACGGCCTGTCGCACCTACCTTTTCTCCATGACAGAAACGCTGCTCTCGGCCGTCCGTCGACACGCCGCAGTCCATGCCGACGCTTCGGGCATCGCGCCGACGCCGATCCCCGGCCTTTCGGTCGTCCGCGCCACCATGCCCAGCGCGCTGCAGTTCGCCATCAACCGCCCGCTGGTGGCGCTGGTGCTGCAGGGCGGCAAGAGGGTGACCATCGGCCCGGAGACGATCGATTTCGGCGCCGGCGCCTCGCTGCTGATCTCGGCCGACGTGCCCACCGTCAGCCAGATCACCGAGGCCAGCCCCGCCATGCCCTATTTCTCGCTGGTGCTGGAGCTCGACCTCGGCCTCGTCGAGACGCTCGCGGTGGAGATGGCGGCCGTGCCGTCGCCGCCCGGTCCGGCCGTCCGCGTCGAGCCGACCGACGCCGAGGTGGCCGACGCGGCGCTCCGCCTGATGCACCTTCTCGAGCGGCCCGCCGCCCTGCCCGTGCTCGGCCCCCAGCTCCTGCGCGAGATGCACTACTGGCTGCTGGCCGGCCGGCATGGCGGCGCCATGCGCAGCCTCGGCGTCAAGGACAGCCACGCAGAGCGCATCTCCCGCGCCATCGCCGTGCTGCGCGCCGAATTCGCCGCGCCCATCCGGGTGGAGCGGCTCGCCGACGTCGCCGGCCTCAGCCCCTCCGCCTTCCACCAGCATTTCAAGGCGATCACCTCGCTGTCGCCCCTGCAGTTCCAGAAGCAGCTCCGCCTCATCGAGGCGCGGCGGTTGATGCTCTCCGAAGGCCTGAGCGCCAGCCTCGCCGCCTACGAGGTGGGCTATGAGAGCGTGCAGCAGTTCACCCGCGAATACGCCCGCCTGTTCGGCCAGCCGCCCGGCCGCGACATCAAGGCCTCGCGCGAGCGATCGGTGGCGGCGTAAGGGCCGGAGCGGCATCTCATCGGCCGGATGCACATTTCGCGCTCTGCGAGCGTAAGCTCGAACCTTGTTGCCATTCTGTGCACGCGGTGTACATTAGTCAGGGTTAGCCAAGAGGCCCATCATGTCCACAGTCAATATGCTGGATGCCAAGACGCACCTTTCCAAGCTGGTCGGGGATGTGGAGAGCGGTGCGGTCGACGAGGTCATCATCGCCCGCAACGGCAAACCGGCGGCCAAACTGGTGCCGGTCGGCAAGGCGCGCGACGCCGGCAAGCGACTGGGCCTTCTGAAGGGGCGCTTTCCGCCGATGTCGCTCGAAGAGTTCAACGCCAACAACGACACCGTCGCCGCGCTGTTCAAGGGCGAGGCGCAAGACTGATGCGTCTGCTGCTCGACACGCATGTGGCGATCTGGGCGCTGGTATCGCCCGAGCTGATTCCCACCCGCATCGCCGATCTGATCGCCGACGAGAACAACGAGCTCTACGTCTCCGCCGCGAGCATTTGGGAAATCGGCATCAAGTTCGCCCTGGGCAAGGCGAGCGCGCCGCCCTTTTCCGCCAGGGATGCCATCGCCTATTTCACCGAGGCCGGCTTCCTCTCCCTGCCGGTGACGGCGGCCCACGCCGCCGCCGTGGAGGAACTGCCACCGCTCCACGCCGACCCCTTCGACAGGATCCTGCTGGCCCAAGCCATCACCGAGCCGCTGCGGCTGATCAGCCACGACGCCAAGGTGGCCGCCTACGGCCCCATGGTTCTGAGCTGGTAGCCCTACTCCTTCACCTCGCAGATCACCTGGGCGCTGAACTTGCGGGCGATTTCGGCCACGTCGGGGGTCTTCATCTCCTCGCCCGGCGGCTCCACGGCGTAGCGGACCCCGTGTTCGTCGAGGAAGTCGCGCGCCTCGCCGGCCTTGATGGCGAAGTTGACGTTCTGGATCACCTCGATGTCGTCGTCGTCTTCATAGCTCTGGATGTTGGCCTTGGCGACGACGACGCCGACGACGCGGCCGGACTGGTCGACCACGGCGCCGCCGCTGTTGCCGCTCTGCACCGGCGCCGAGATCTGCATCTGCGGTTCGTCGTCGCCGGCGCCGGCCAGAGAGGCGACGAGGCCGGTGGCGAGGTTGCCGGTCTTCGACAGGAAATCGGTGAGGGGGTAGCCGAACACCACGACGGTGTCGCCGAGGCGGATCGGCGGGGTGCCGCGGAAGGTGCCGAAGGCCGGGTTGCCCTTGGCGGTCTTCAGGAGAGCGAGATCGCCCGCCTCGTCGCGCGCCACGATGGTGGCCGGCTCCAGCACGCCGCCGTCGCGGCGCACCTCGGCATCGCCGCAGCCTTCCACGACATGGGCGTTGGTGATGAGATAGCCGTCGCCGTTGACGAAGAAGGCGGTGCCGGAGGAATAGCTCGTCTCCTCGTCCTTGCCGCCATCGTCGGGGCGGGTGGTCGACTTGTCCTCGTCTTTCCGCTCCGGCGCGGCGTCGGCCTGATAATCCCGCTCGATCTCCTCGAGCGAGAGGCGGCCGTCTTCCACGGCCTTGATGCAGGCGCGCAGCTTGGCGAGCCCCCGCCGGGTGCCGGCAAGGTCGTAGTCGCCGTAATCGCGAGCGCCGATCTTGAGGTGAAGCGTGCCGGAGCCGGCAAATTCCTCGACGGCCTCCTCCGTCACCCCCTCGACGGCGACGCCCTTGTAGTCGTTGACCCTGACGCCGACGCCTTCGCCCGTCCAGATGCTGCGGTCGTATTCGGTGACGACCTCATAGTCCCGCTTCTTCCGGTAGGACCAGGATTCGTTGCCGAACATGAAGAAATGCGTGAGCTCGCCGTCACGCCGATCGCCGCCCACCTCGATGACGGTGTCGTCCTCATAGACCATGTGCATCATGCAGGACTTGCGGGTCGTGTTGACCGATATCGTCCACTTGCCGTCGTCGTCGTAGACCTTGTCGCTGGTGTAGTAATCCTCCCCGAAGGCGGCGGCCGGCCCGGCGAGCAGAACGAAGAGGCAGGCGGAACGGCAGAGGACGGACAGGGAACTGGCGGCCATGGCGCACCCGGAAAGTTGAACCTTCGCAAGTTCAACAGGAACTGCCCCGAAGGCACAAGGGGAGGTCCGACCGGTCACCAGAATTTCCGGCGGCGGCCTACTCGTGCACCCCGCAACTGACCTGCGCCGTGAACTTGCGGGCGATGTCCGCCACGGCGGGCGTCGTCAGGTCGTCGCCCGGCGGCGCCACGGCGTAGCGCACGTGGTTGGCGTCGAGGAAGGCCTTGGCCATGTCGGCATTGGTGGCGAAGTTGACGTTCTGGATCACCTCGACGCTGGGTTTCTCCTCGGTGCCGTTGTCCCGAAGGTTCGCCTTGGCGTCGACGATGCCGACGACGCGGCCCGCCTGGTCGACCACCGCGCTCCCGATGGCGCCGCTCTGCACCGGCGCCGAGATCTGCATCTGCCTGTCGTCGTCGGCCAGCCCGGTCAGCGCCGACACGAGGCCGGTGGTCAGGTTGCCGGTGCTCGACAGGTAGCCCGTCAGCGGATAGCCGAACACCGCGATGGCCTCGCCAAGGCGGATCTCCGGCGTCCCACGGAAGGTAGCGAAAGCCTCGGCCGTCCCGTCGACCTTGAGAAGAGCCAAGTTACTGCGGTCGTCGCGCGCCAGGATGCGCGCCTGCGCCGGTGCCGAAATGCCCTGCCGCACCACGGCGTCGGCGCAGCCTGCCACCACCTCGGCGCTGGTCAGGAGGTAGCCGTCGCCATTGACGAAGAAACCGGTGCCGGTGGCTTGGGCAACCACCGCTTCGGGCTCGCGCTTCGGGACGGAGCCGTCGCTCTCCGGGGGCGCGGTGTCGCGCTTCGGCGCGCCGCCTTCGTCGCTCGGGGGCGGGGTGACGGCGTCCTCCTCATACTCCCTGGCGATCTCCTCGATGGAGATGCGGCCGGAGGCGACATCGTCGATGCATTTGTCCATCACCGCCAGCGCGGCCCTCGTCCCGGTCAGCGGCAACCGGCCGAACGCCTGCCCTTCGATCTTGAGGCCCACGCGACTTGCCTTGGCCAGCGCGTCGATCGCCGATTTGTCGAGGCCTTCCAGCGCCACGCCGTGGATGGCGTTGACGCGCACGCCGACGCCGGTGCCGATCCAGGCATCGGCGCCATAGTAGCGGAGGCTGACGCGATGGCTCCCCCCCTCCGCATAGTCCCACTGCTTGCTGCCGAACATCAGGTAATAGCGCGGTTCGGCCCGGCTGCGGTCGAGGCCGGCGATGAGATTCACGCCATTGGCATAGTTGATGCCGACGAAGCAGGACTTGCGGGTGATGTTGACGCCGACCAGCCAGGTGGCGGTGAGGGAGTAGAGCTGATCGGTGGTGTAATAGTCGCGCCCCAGGGCGGCGGCCGAAGCGGGAGAAGCGGCCGAAACGGCCAGGGCCAATGCCGCGATGGGTGCCGCAATATCGGCAGGGCGACGAACCGCCCCCCGCCGAGCCTTGCCGGTGAGCCACGCAAAGCAATCAAAAACCAACATGATGCTACCGCCTCACCTCACAGATCACTTGCGCCGTGAACTTGCGGGCGATCTCGGCCACATCCGGCGTCTTCATCTCCTCGCCCGGCGGCTCCACGCTGTAGCGTACCTGGTTGGCGTCGAGGAAAAACTGAGCCATGCCCGCCTTGATGGCGAAGTTGACGTTCTGGAACACCTCGATGTCGGGCTTTTCCTCGGTGCCGCGCGCCCGAATGTTCGCCTTTGAAACGACGATGGCGACGATGCGCCCGGACTGGTCGACCACCGCGCCGCCGCTGTTGCCGCTCTGCACCGGCGCCGAGATCTGCAACTTGCTGACGTCGTCGCCCGCCCCGGTCAGCGAGGATACGAGCCCGGTCGAAAGGTTGCCGGTGCTCGACAGCAATCCCGACAGCGGATAGCCGAACACCACGATGGAATCGCCGAGCCGGATCTGCGGCGCCCCTCGGAAGGTGCCGAAGGCATCGGGCTTCTCGTCGATCTTCAGGATGGCGAGATCGTTGGTCTTCTCGCGCGCCACGATGCGCGCCGGCACCAGCCCCGACAGTGCGCGCCGCACCATGGCATCCCCGCAGCCCTCGACCACGTGGGCGTTGGTCAGGAGATAGCCGTCGCCGTTGATGAAGAAGCCGGTGCCGGTGGAATAGCCCACGCGCCCCTCGTCCTCGTTCCCATTGTCTTCGGGCCGATTGGCCTCGGGCGGGCTGTCCTGCTTGGCCGGTGGCTTCGAAAAGCGGTTGCCGTCGTTCGGCGTGGCCGGGCCGGCTGAGGAACTGTTGGCGGCGATCCGCTCGGCGATGGAGGCCAGCGATATGCTGCCGTTGGCCACCGCCCGCGCGCATTCCTCCAGCTTGGCCACGCCCTTGCCGGTGGTGGAGAGGTTGAAGGTGCCGTGGTTGGTCTTGCCGATCCGGAGAAACAGCGAGCTCATCGAGGCGAACTCGTCGATGACGCCCTTCTTGATGCCCTCGAGCGACACGCCGCGATAGGTGTGCAGCCGCATGCCGACGCCATCGCCGTTCCAGGTGCTGACCCGGTCGTACTTGACGGTGACGGCATAGTCCCCGTCTTCCTCGTAGGTCCAGCCGGGGTTGGCGAACATCATGTAATACTGGTCGGAGCCGCCGTTGGCGTCCTTGCCGATCTGCAGTTCCGTGTTCCCCACGAACTCCATGTCCATGACGCAGGACTTGCGGGCAAGATTGACGCCGACGGTCCACTTCTCGGCATCGGCATAGATTTCGTCGATGAGGAAGTAGTCCGGGCTCAACGCGTGGGCGGGGCCGGACAGCGCCAGCAGGACCGATGCGACCAGCGGCGCGCGGTGGCTCAGGACAGACATCGACAACACCCCCATATCGCACCCGCCGGCAATCTGCAGTCAAACCAATTGCGACCAAGGCGGGGGCTGCCCGCCCCGTTTGCCACCACGGCCTCTCCATACGAAAGCCACTCGTTTCTATAATGAAAGTTGCAAACAACGGGTATAAGCCACCGCCCTTATCTGCTTGTCCGAAACGTCTCACAACTTTTCGGGCGGATGACTCCCTTGCGCATCCGCTTGTCCGAAAAGTCGCACAACTTTTCGGGCGGATGACTCCCTTGCGCATCCGCTTGTCCGAAAAGTCTGCAACTTTTCGGGCGGATCGCTTGCTTCCCCGCATCCGCTTGTCCGAAAAGTCTGCAACTTTTCGGGCGGATGCTAGACCACCTCGAACACCGCGTTCGCCCCGTCCGCCTCGTAGCGCTTGACGAAGTCCACCCGCGTTCCGTTCCAGTGGTAGCAGCAATGGGCGCCCTGCACGGGGATGGGAATCACGTTGGGCCAGAAGATGCCGATGCACCAGCCGCCGGCCCGCCGCACGCTCGGGTAGACCACGCCGTCGCTGCCGGCGGCGCGCAGCTCGCGGCCCAGCGCCTGCGAAGCGGTATAGTCGTCGGGGTCGAGCGCGCCGGGAACGGCGGCGACGTCGTCGAGATCGGCATCGACCGCACCCACCAGCACGCGGAAATCAGACGTCCAGCCCGGCGCTTCGCGCGTCGCCGCCATGAAGCGCTGGTGGTGGTGGATGGTCTCGGCGATCGCCACGTCCTCGCTGTCGCCGGCATAGTAGAGGCCATAGCTGCCGTCGGTGAAGCGGCCGGGCCGGAGCGGCGAGCAATGGACGAAGGGCGCCATCAGATAGCTGGCGTTGGGACCGCCGACGCGCCGGTGCTTCGGCACCTTGGCAAGGTCGCCGATCACACCGCGTACACGCGGATTGGTCTTCTCCTCGACGGCGGCGAGCGCCTCCCAGTCGCGCGGGTCAGCGATATCCTCGAACAGGTCGATCGGCGGATGGATGGAGCGGATGATGCGGTAGGTTCTCGGCCACGCCACCCGCCGCCGGACGACCCCGGCGATCGTCCTGGCCGCCTCCGTCACCACGCGCCCCGTTCGGCGTCGAGATAGGCGCGCATGTCCTGAAGGTCGGACAGCTCACCGCGCAGCATCAAGTCCAGCGCCGACTTGCCGTCGAAGGCATCGTTGGGCTTGCGCACCCATTCATAGCCGCGCGCCGGCTCCTTGAAGAGATAGCGCAGCCCCTTGTGGATGCCCATCAGGTGCGCCATCCGCATGCGGAGGTCGCGGTCGATCCGCCCGATGCTGCCGTCCTTCCAGCGCGCCCACGTGCGCACAGACAACCCACCCAAGAGCGTCGTCGCCTCCACATCCGTCAGTTTCCACGCCCTGAAGAGATTGACCGTCGCCCGCGCCAACGCCGCTGCCTCCTCGTCGGTGATGGCGGCGCTCTCGGCACGCTCGATCGGTGTGGCTTCGATGGGTTGCAGCATGATGGTACGTCCTGTCATTTGACATGAATATAGGACCTTCACGCCAAATGGCAAGAACATATGATGAGTTGGGAATCACGGTGGCGTTGTTGGGAGGCGACGACATGAAGGAAGACGTGAGCTTCGCGTAGTTTCCTTAACGGAGCTTCCCACTTAGGCAAGACTCCAAGCGACGACATCCGTGAACAACAAAACGACACGTTAGGTCAAAATATGGATCACATCTTGTTGCCTAGGGCCTACTAAATTCCTCAACCGAAGGCGTTATATAGTGAACAACATAGGTATGACCACGATATCCATGACTATACTCAACACTCTCATGGAGGTTTGTGACATGCAATTGACGCCCGCCCATAAATATATCCCCATACTTGAGCTTAAATGTACGAAATTCTTCGTAATGCTTATCCTCGTTAATTCCATATATTTCTAGAAAACTGCTACAAGTCTCATCGAACCCTCTACCAGCAGCGTACTGCACTTTGTACTCGCCACTTGGAATGGGGTGTGCCCAAGCTTTTTGTCCACTGGCAACAAAGAGTGCGGCGGCGACATGCCCAGATTGAACATCTCGAAGCTTCACGATCATATTGTAATCGCTTACATTTTTGATGGAAACGACATGGCCGTGCAGCACCGGTGACTGAGGCCCGATGGCTTGTCCATTGCGTGGCGGATTTTTGCAGAGACCCGGATCGGCCCGAGCCTCGGCCTGAGCCATCATAAGACGTAAATGAGCGTACTCCGACCGAACCTCTTGCGCTTTATAATCGTTGTAGGCGTACATACCTAAAGCTACAGGCAAAATAAGCGCGATAACGACATGCGCAAATCCCAATAAAAGCGAATCCCACCAAGCCTTTACCAAGCCAGAGGAACGATAATCGGCTCCGGACCCCTCAATGGTCTCCATGAGAAGCTTCGATGCCCGTGATATGGAAACATCGCGAGATTTTTTGGTAATTCCTGCCAAAGCATAAGCTAGTTTTGAATTACCATGTGACTCAAACGCATAGGCATTGCGGAGCGTTAGCCTATCATCCTCGATATTTACTTTCCATACTTCATAAGCATTCCTAAGTATCACCACCGCCGAAAGCAACGGCCCAAGTGGAAATAGCCAACTACCCAGTATCATCGTAATTATTGAGTATACAAGCCCCTTCTGACACGCGCATCTTTTGCAAAAAATACCGGTGGCACTATAGCCGTGCGAGAAGAACAACAAAGCCATGAAGTAGGTAAACACCAGATATCTCGGCTGCGCCGTCACCTTCCCGCAAAAATCACAGCGAGTCGGATCCAGGCGAATTTTGCTTGAAGTACCGGGATATCCTCTGTCTTGCTCGCGATCTTTTTTGGCCTCTTCGTCGCGCCTAAAAGGTTCCCAGCTAGACTTGTCGTATTTCTCCCGGCGGACCGGATCGCCCAACACATCATAAGCAGCGGAAACCTGTACAAACTCCTGAGCAGATTCACGCCCCGACGTATCGGGATGGGTTTCCTTCGCTCGCCTCCTGAAAGCCGCCGCGATCTCCTCCTCCGTGGCCGTCGGCGATATGCCCAAGGCACGGTAAAGCCCAAGAGGGTCGCTATGGTTCATCTAGGCCTCGGAACTCGCCAGTCGGTGCAGCCCATATGGGCACCGGGCCGACGGTAAGCGAGTCGCGTCTACAACTTATTGACGAGCAGCCCCTGCTTATGGGAGCCATAAATCGACGAACGGACAGCAGACATGGATACTGCTGCTGCGTCTTGATAGACCGCTTTTCAGCGTGGAACGACGACGATGTCATCTTCGCTGTGATGCGGTGCCGAACAAGGATAACGATATGTGGCGGGTTCTGAAATGGGCAGCATTTCCCGCGCTGATTATCGGCATGCTCTATATGCTGTATCAGGCTGGTCCTGATAACCCCAACAATCGTTTTCGGTCTGAAGAAAACAGAGCAAAGGAGATGCTTGAAGAGTATCTTACAGATAATGGTGAGCAACAGAGAATGAAATTTGCGCGTTGCCGAACGGAGGATTCGGACGACGAGCAGAAAGCGCAGGGCGTTTACGCATGGTCCTTTTGCATCGTTGATCAGCCAGCATCGGCTGAGAAGATATATTTCACAGCCGCCCACAACAAGATCGCATTCATCGACTACTCTACGTTTGATAGAAAGCCTCCCGAATAGGACTGCCGTTCACGGGTGCATCTTCGCCCCCTTGGTAATCTTGTCCGCCACCTTCTTCTCCGCCCGCAGCGCCAGCCCGACCAACCTCGCGTCCTCCGGCGAGAACTTGGCGAATACCTCGCGGTTGGCGGCGTCGTGGCCGGTGGCGAACATTTCCTCGACATAGGCCGATGTCGTCACGCCGCGCTCCAGCGACCGCTTGTGGATGGTGCGCAGCGTTTCCTGGTCGGCCACCAGCACCACCATCGGCTGGATGGACATCGGGTTGTAGACATTCCCCGCCGCATCCCGGTAGGCTTCGCCGATAATCGTTGGCGTTTGCGCGACGATGCCGCTCGTCAGGAAGGCGGTGACGTTGAGCTTCTGCCAGGTAGCAAGGTCATCGCGGACGACGAGGACGATCTTGGTGTCGAACATGCCGGCAAACTCCGTGCGAGGGGTCGAAAGAGCCGACGAGATAATGCCCGGCACCGCCGCCGGTCTTGAACGTTCGTGCGGCCGCTTCAGCGATCGTCTGCGGGTCTCCATCGACGATGGCGGCGTCGAGCGGCTGGAGGCGCGCTTTCACGGCAACGGCTTCTCGCCGCACCGCCACGACACCTACGCGCTCGGGCTGACGCTGCACGGCGTGCAGACCTTCCGCTATCGCGGCGCCGAGCGGTTCAGCCGCCCCGGCAACGTCATCGTGCTGCACCCCGACGAGGTGCACGACGGCGCGGCCGGCGACGAGGCCGGCCTCATCTACCGCATGATCTACCTGCCGCCGGAGATGATCGCCGCCACGGGCGCCTCGCCCGGCGTCCTGCCCTTCGTCGCCGACCCCGTGGTGCAGGATGCCGGCCTTTGGCAGGCGCTGGCCGACATCCTCGCCGATTTGGATGGCGAGCCCGGCGACCTCCAGATGGACGACGTGTTGATGCGCGTCGCCGCGGGCCTCGCCCGACAGGCGGGGACGATGCGGCAGCGATCATCGGCCACCGCCGAGGCGGCCGTGCGGCGCGCCCGCGACTATCTCGAAGCCCATGCCCTGGAGACCGTCCGTTCAGAGACGCTGGAGGCCGTGACCGGCCTCGACCGCTACGAACTGGCGCGGCAGTTCCGCCGCCTCACCGGCACCAGCCCGCACCGCTTTCAGGTCATGCGCCGGCTCGATCGCGCCAAGCGCCTGATCGCTCTGGGAACCCGCCTCGCCGACGCAGCGCTGGACGCCGGCTTTGCCGATCAGGCCCACTTCACCCGCCACTTCCGCGCCGCCTTCGGCATGCCGCCCGGCCGCTGGCTGGCCATGCAGACGGCGGCGTGAGGCGGCGTGGCCCTGTTCGAGCCGCGTTTTTCTTCCGGCATCCGTCAGTCGCCGCCGCCCCGCACGTATCATCATGGGAACAGCCGCCCGACCATCCACGCCAAGGCAAGCGAGGGGACAGCATGGATACCAAGATCAGACTGCTGGAACAGCTTTACGACCGCTTCAACGCCCGCGACATCGACGGCGTGCTGGCCTCGCTGACCGACGACGTCGCCTGGGCCAACGGCATGGAGGGCGGCCACGTCCACGGCCCGGAGGCCATCCGCACCTATTGGACGAACCAGTGGTCGGTGATCGATCCGCGCGTCGAGCCCGTCGGCTTTCATCGGCGGGATGGCGACACCGTCCGGGTCGACGTCCGCCAGATCGTCCGCGACCTCAAGGGCACGCTCCTGGCCGACGCCGTGGTCGGCCACGTCTTCCGCTTCCGGGGTGGCAAGGTCGCCCGCTTCGACATCGAGGACGCCTGAAGCCGGACAGGCACGGCTCCGTACCTTCACTTATAGAAAAACTGAAAGCGACCTTCAGAACTTGCGATTAGGTCGCGAGCCTTTCCGCGCCTATATTGAGGGCGTCAGTGAGAAAAGAGAAAGAGACCGGAATATGCCGGTCTGGAAAGGAAGACAAAATGTTCAACGCTCTCAAGCGTACCGCCCAGCTCCTTCGCGCCCCCAGCCAGGCCGAGCGCGACATGGACTACCTCAACCAGGCCACCGACCGCTACGACCTCGAGGCGCGCGAACGCTACCTCGACAGCCGCGCCTTCCAGCGGACCATCGGCCTCTGAGGCAAACCTGACAGACCACACGACCTCCAGCGCTCGACACCTGACCGGTTCGGGCGCTTTGTCGTATCCGGCCCGTCAGGCCGGGCACAGCTGCAGCTCGCCGCTGACGCGATTTCGCCCGCCGTCCTTGGAGCGGTAGAGCGCCTCGTCGGCGCGCTCGACAGCCTGCTGCATGGTGGTTCCCGGCAAGGCCACGGCATAGCCGATGCTCACCGTGACGCGGCCATGCGGCGAATCCGGATGCGGAATGTCCAAGTCCTCGACCGCCCGCCGGAACGCTTCGAGATGCGCCCGGAGCTGATCCGGATCGCCATCGCCGACCACCAGCGTGAACTCCTCGCCGCCGTAGCGGGCGGCCATCTCGCCTTGGCGCTTGCCGAACCGCCTGAGGGTCTGCCCGACGCTACGCAGCGTCCTGTCGCCGGCCGCGTGGCCGTAGCGGTCGTTGAACAGCTTGAAATTGTCGATGTCGATCATGGCGACGGCGATCGGCCCCTTGCCCTCGGCGAGCAGGCGGTCGCACGCGCCCAGATGGCCGTCGAGCGCCCTTCGGTTGGCGATGCCGGTCAGCGCGTCATGCAGGCTGGTGTCCTCCAGCGTGTCGACCATCAGGTTGAGCGCCGACGTCAGCCGGTTGAAATCGGCGATGGGCGAGCGGACGGAGATCCGCTGCCCCGGCTTGCCGGCGCTGATCTCGCCGGCGAGAGCGCCGATGCGGCGCAGGTTCCGGATGAAGAAGAACTCGGCCAGGAACATCATGATGGCGGCGAGCACCACCGTTTCGCCGACCGAGGTCAGGACCGCCGACTTCAACCTGCTCCAGGCGTGATCGTTGACGACCGTGAGCGAGGACAGAACCAGGAACCTGGCGTTGTTCATCGGCAGCTTCAGAGTGCCGACGTAATAGGGCTTGCCGCCCTCCAGGTCCTCCTGCCGGACATCGAGAAAGCCATCCAGGTTTCTCTCGACGAGATCGCTGCCAATGACCGGCTGTCCGGCCGACAAGAGCTTCGAAATGAGGATGCCGCCCTCGGTGCCGATGAACGCCGCCTCGGTCAGGGCAACGTCGAACAAGGACAGGGCCTTGTCGAGAACCGTCTCCGCCTTCAGCGAAGCGACGACGAGGTAGTCGACGTCGAGGTCGTTGCGAACGGCCGTCACCGATGGAACGACCAGCGTCTGGGATATGTGGCTGACCTGCGGATCACCCCAATAGGTATCGTTGTTGTGCACGCTCTTGAAGAATTTGTCCGTGGTTTTCACCTGCAACCCGTGCGCCTCGGCAATGGACGAACAGTAGACGATCGCCTTCGGCGTCAGGATGGAGAGATGCTCGATGCTCGTATAGAGGTTCTTCAGCTTGGAAAGCCGCCTGGAGCATTGCTCCGGCGAGGTGTTCTGAAACGAATTGCTGATGGAGATGCTGGACGCGACATTCTCGACGCTGGCCTGGGCTTCGAGCAGCATGTCCTGGACGCGCTCCAGCGACGTGCGCATGCTGCGCTCCATCTCCTCCAGAAGCTCCTGCCTCTCCCAATGCGCGACGAGGATCTGCTTCACCAGAAATGGCGCCAGGCAGAGAGAAATGATGAACACCACAACAAGCCGAATGCGCATCAGCATCCTTTGCAAATTTTGGTTGAGTCTGACCAGGGCAACTCCAAGGAAAGACTAGCCGCCGCGGCGATAAATATCGGTTAACCCACCTGCCAGACGAAAGTATAGCCATCGACAAGCCGTTTCGGTCCTCGCGATTTATTGCATGAAGATGGCGTGGAACTGAAGCGAGTGCAGGATTGAGAAAGGGTATTCAGTCGTTCCGCCGACACCGGTGGCGAGGTCGTCAACGGGGTTTTACCTACAGGAAAACTGAAGGCCACCTTCAGAACTTGCGATTAGGTCGCAACCCTTTCCGGGCCTATATTGAGGACGTCAAAGAGATGAAAAGAAAAGAGGCCGGAAACCTCCGGTCTAGGAAAGGAAAACCAAAATGTTCGCCACCCTCAAGCGCGCCGCCAAGGCCCTCCCCCTTCCCGCCCAGATCGAGCGCGACATGGCCTACCTCAACGAGGCCCGCGAGCGGACCCTCCACAGCCGCGCCCGCCGTGGCTACGGCCTCTGAGGCCGGGACGGCAACACGCCGACACTTCGATACGACGTCGAGCGCTCGAAACCTGACCGGTTCGGGCGTTTTTTCGTACCGGGTCAGGTCGGCTTGCTCGCGACCAGCCCATACATCAACGGCAGCCGGGGCATGTCCTCCGGCGGCGCTAGGCGCCGGCCGCCGAGGTCGCGCATCCGCTCGAAGCCGCGCCAGCCGTTGGCGTAGGGATATTCGGTGAGCCGGTCGAGCCTGAGCCCGGCGGCAAGCAGCGCCGTCACCACATCCGCCAAGCCCCAGGCGAACTCGTAGGAACGATGCGGGTTCTGGAAGTCGGCGACGCCGGCCAGCGTGCCCTCCGGCGTCAGGCCGCCGCCCGACTGGGCCACGTAGTCGCCGACGCCCGGCTCCTCGATCACCGCGCCGCCGAAGTAATCGTATTGCGGCTGCCAGCGCTCGTTGAACACCATCACCAGCGGGTGGAACTCGGCCAGCACGAAGCGGCCGTCCGGCTTGAGCACCCCGGCGATGCCGCGCGCCCCGGCCACGAGATCCGATAGCCAGAGGATGGCGCCATAGGAGCTGAACGCCCGGTCGAACGACCGGCCGGCGCGGGCCGCCGCCGCCAGCCAGTC
>JAUVXG010000134.1 GCA_030603685.1 Pleomorphomonas sp. | reverse complement strand
GCCAACGGCGACCGATATCGACGCCGCGCCCATGCCTGCATGAGGTCCTGCGCCTTCGCGCAGGATGACGAATTTATATATATGTTTCAATTGGATAAGCCAAGAACGCACCCCGGTACCGCATCGCACACCCCCGGCGGAGCACGCAACCGGACAATCCTCGCGCCACATCTAACCATTTGTTTTATATCAGTTTCCTGTCATCCTGCGCGAAGGCGCAGGACCTCGGGCCGGAGAAGGCGCTACGCTGATATCGGTCTCCCCTCCCCTCTCCGCCCTTCCCATCCCTCTGCCCCTTGCCCTAAACTCTCAGCACCCCTTCCCGCCTGCCCCGGAACACGCCCCTCCCATGCTCGACCCCCACGACCACCTCTCGGCCCTGCGCGTGTTCGAAGCCGTGGCGCGGCTTGGCAGCGTGCGGCTGGCGGCCATGGAGCTGGGGGTGACCGATGGCGCCGTGTCCAAGCAGATCCGGGCGCTGGAGGCGGCGCTGAAGACCGAGCTGTTCATCCGCGCCCATCGCAAGCTGATCCTCACCGAAACGGGCGAGCGGCTGGCGCTGTCGCTGGCCGCCGCCTTCGAGAGCATCGTCCGCTCGGTGGAGACGGCCGAGCGGTCGGGCCAGCGCGACCGTCTGGTGATCGCCGCGCCGGCCACCTTCCTGGTCCGCTGGTTTTTGCCGCGCCTGCCCAGGCTGCTCAAGCGCCTGAAGGGCACGGAGATCGACGTCGTCGCCTGGAACAAGGACCCCACCGCCACCGACCGCTCCATCGACATGCACGTGGTCGTCGGCGGCGAGACGGCCATCCCCGGCATGGCGCGCCACGTCTTCGGCCCGGAGACCTTCGGCCCAGTGGCGAGCCCGGAGATCCTGCCCGAGGGCGGCGCGGCCGAGGACATCCTCTCCGTGCAGCGGCTCACCACCGTCTGGCCCACCGCCATGTGGTCCAACTGGTCGACGGAAAGCGGCCACGCGCTGCCGGACGGCCCCATGCTGCGCTTCGAGCGGCTGCTGTTCGCCATCAAGGCGGCCGAGGCCGGCGTCGGCGCGGTGCTGGCGCCCGGCCCCTCCGTGTGGGACGCCATCGCCGCCGGGCGTCTGGTGGCGCCGCTCGGCCTCTTCAAGCGCGACGGCACCTGGGCGCTGCTCTGGCGCACCGACCAGACCTCGGCGCTGCACATGTCCACCCTGCGCTGGTTCCAGGCCGAGTTCGCCGCCGCCGAAGCCGCCGCCTTCCCAGAGTTACCGCGTCCCTGAGGAGCCCCCCGATCGGGTTGAACCAACCTGATCGAGAAGCGGCTGCTCTCAATAACTCTAGCGGGCGGCGCGGTGCGCTCTGACTGCACCCTGGAAGCGTGGATCGGCCTTCAGCCTTTCGAGCGCCCAGTGCTGTTCGAGCCACTCCGTCTTGCCCCACCAGCCGCGTTCCACCAGCCGCTCGACCGTGGTCACGGCCTTGCCGGGCTCGCCGGCGAGCACCCAGGCGACCGCCGCGTGAAAATCGAGCCAGACGATCTCCGCGGCGCCGGCCTCGAACACCGCGGCCAGTTCGCGGCAATAGGCGGTATCGAGGTCGCCGTCGTTCTCGGCCGGCACCCTGGCGCTGAAGCCGAGGTAGCGATCGGTCACCTCGAACCCCAGCGCCATGGCGACCTTCTGGGACCGGCTGTTGGACGCGTAACAGTGCCAGCCAAAGGCGGTGACGCCCTGCTCGCCAGCCCGGTGAAGACTGGCGGAGGCTGCCGCTTTCGCGAGGCCCCGCCCGCGATAGGCCGGGTGGGTCCAGACGCCGAACTCGGCATAGCCGTCGACGACCATGTCCACCGAACAGCGCGAGACGACCTCGCCCGCATGGGTGCCCGCATGCGTGATCGATGCCTCCACGGACTGGCTGTCCGCGACAAGCTCGAAGCCGTCCGGCACGGCGAAGAACCGCGCGCGGCTTGCGTCCAGGGCAAGCCGCACCCGGTCATGCGCGATCATGAACCGGTTGGGCAGAACCTCGCCGATGACCGGCAGCCAGGGTTCATCGGGATAGACATACTCAAAATCTTCAATCTCCCCCGCGAGGCCGCCGAGGTCGGAACGGGGATCGCCGGCGAGATACACCCCCTCCGGCCCCCGCAGAATGGCCTGACGCGGCGACGCCAGATCGTCGACCCAGATATCGCCGAGAGACGGATCGCGGAGAACGGCCCTGACGCTGCCGTGGCGAAGGGAAAGGTTGTCAAAAAGCGGTGCGATGGCGGCAAAGCCATCCGGTTCGAGTTTGAACATGAAAGACAGTCCTGAGCTCGGCTCCCTAGAGCACCCGCCGATCAGGTTGAATCAACCTGATCGAGAAGCGGCTGCTCCAGCAAATGAATCTGGAGCATTCGCTGGACGACCAAATGTTTCAATTTGGTCGGCGAATACTCTACGGAGCCGCAATGAAAGGAAGCTGCGACGACACCGTCGCGCGAGACACGCCGGACGACCGGCGGATTGCAGTGCTCTTTCGCATGCGTGCCTCCTTTCCACTCAGACTTGCGGTGAACCTATCCCCACCCCGCTCCCATGGTCAACGAGAACGAAGCGAGGCGGGCTCGGTTGCGCAAAAATTCCGGCCCGGCGCGCATGCTACGCGCCGGGCGGCCGGCCGTTACCTCTGGCCCAGGATGTGTTTGTCGACGAACAGGGCGGCGAAGCCGTTGTCGCCCGACATCTTGAGCTGCGCGATCACGTCGGTGACGGACTTCTCTTCCTCGACCTGCTCGGTGACGAACCATTGCAGGAAAATCTCGGCCGCCACATCATCGTTCTTGGCCGCCAGCGCATAGAGCGCGTTGATCGACTGGGTGACCTTCTCTTCGTGCGCCAGCACCTGCTCGAACACCTCCAGCGGCTTGCCGAACGCCACCGGCGGCTGCTCGATCGCCGAAAGGACGACCTTGCCGCCGCGATCGTACACATAGTCCCACAGCTTCATGCCGTGGCCGCGTTCCTCGTCCGACTGTTTCTTCATCCACGATGCGAAGCCCGGCAGGTTCGCGGCTTCGAAATGGGCGGCCATCGCGAGATACAGATACGAGGAATAGAACTCTTTCTGGATCTGCTCGTTGAAGCCGTTCTGAAGGGCATCACTCAACATCTTCACTTCTCCTTGTGTCGCCGCGCCGACGATGCATCACCGCTCCTGGCACCTTGTTTTATCGCGCCTTTTTCCTGAAGAGCGTCTCCACTTTTCCCAATACGCACTAGTGCTGAGGAAAGGTGGGGCGGTGATTGTTGGCGTCGCCAAGTTGGCCGCGCCACCGGTACGGAAGAGACCGACGCATGCCTTCCGCCAGAGAAAGAGAAGGTCCAATACCGTCGTCAAACTGTAGACTAAATGGATTGGCTTATTACCGGCATGGCGGCTGGGTTGGATGCTAGGTGTTTGTGATCCCGTTCTCGCAGAGAAGGCTGGCGCTAGCACCAAGAAACGAGCGCACCTGTGAGGTAATACTCGGCAGCTGATAGTTTCCACTGACGACTTCAAGCATGCCATTCACGGATCCCGAAATGGCGGTAAACAATACCATCAGGTGATCAAAAACGTATCGATCCTCAACGGAGCGAGGAGAGCCGTTCTCATCAAGTTGGGGCTCCCAGAACATAGCAGCCGCATAGAACGTTCCATGTAGGATCTCCGATGCATCCCGATAGATGCTACCGAGTGAAACGGACATGTTAAGCCGTACGCCTGGATAGCGCTCGAAGATTACAGCCAGCTTGCCGTGGACACTGAGGCCAGCCCAATCGGTCTGCTCCGTTCCGTTGGCGCGGGTGAACTCGCCGAGTGCCTCAGCCATTCCTGGAATCATGTCGGCCGGCGGAGGAAGAGGCTTCGGCGGAAGCCTTAGTTCGTCAGGATCGGTGCGAAGAAGGTCTCGGTATGACTTTTGCGTCGCATGCCGCATGGCTCGCAGTGCCGCTGGAGGTCCGACCGAAGCGATGTAGGCGACATTGACAGAGGATTCGAAAATCGACCGTGCAATTCCGAAGCAGTCCCGTATCGACATATCAAAGGAAGCCGTTAGCAACAGGACTGAACGCATCGACGTCACGACGTCTCGCATCAAAACCCAAATGATCCTCGCGGTTTCTTGGTCGTCTCCTTTGAGCTTTTCGGCTTCAATTATCATCAGACCAGTGGCCAATTCGACAATACCGACTTGCGTACTTAGTAAGTCGCGAATGCGATCGCGCGCCTGGTCAAGAGGAAGCTCTTCGAGCGGCGACATCGACGGCACCTAACTCAGCTCGATAAGCCGTAGATATCGATTCGCCGGCTGGCCCGAAAAGGCGTCGGTAATCAACTCGAAGGTTTTGGAGATTGTTGTGGCCGCCACGCGGTTTGAAGCCACATTGCCTTCTCCAGCTATCGCCTCAATGTAGAATCTCATGACCCCGGCGCGGCGAAAGCCGTTTCGCATTTCCGCGATGGCAGCGTTCACAAGATCGCGGGCACGCCCTTGCCCACGCTTCTCGGGCAGCACCGCATAGCCTAGCTGAAAGCAGGGAATGCCGTCGATCGGATCAACGACTGCGAAAACCGCAAGCGCAGTCACATCATTGTTTTCGATCCTCCCATAGGCAAAGCGCGGCCTACCGGTCGGCGCATCGACATGAAGCATGACGGTCGGGTCGATCACCCCACGCTGCAGCTCGAGCCCGCCGACTGCGAACATGTTGCGAAATGATAGGAGCCCGGGCGTCGGGTCGGTAATCTGGGTCATCGTCTTGATCCTAAACCCAGTCTGGACATCGTATCGGCGTGCTTCTCGCAACCTCGGCAGGTTCCGCACGGCGTGTCGAGGACATGGCAGGAGAAGGTCGCGCCCAGTAAGTCGTAGGGAATGCCAGACTTGCGGATGAGGTTCATCGGGTGCAATCTGCGGGCTGGTGCCGCGACACGAATTCCGCCTTCCTGTAGCTGCATGAGCCTGTCGATGGCGCGGATGAAGGAAGCCTTGCCGTCAGCGTGGACGTCGGTGGCGACGGCGCCGAACATAATCTCCTTGAGGCCCTCGGCGATGAACCGCATCCCGGCGATGGTAATCAGCATCTGGTTCCGGTAGGGCCACCACTCAGGTGCCCGGGCAATCTCCGCTGACGGCTTTCCCGCCAATGGACCAATGCCCAAACTGGAAAAGTCCACAGCGACAACTTCATGACGCAAGCCCATTTGGCGGCTGAGCGCTGTGGCTGCTCGGATCTCACCGGCGGCGGGCCGCTGGCCATAATCGACTGTGAGGCAGACATCTGGTCGCTCCTGATATGCCAGCGCAGTCGAATCCATCCCGCCCGAGAAAAGCAGCAACCTCATGCTTCCCAAGCCTCCCAGGCGGCCATGTATAGAGCGGTGGTGAAATCCCGCGTGATCTTCGCACCAGTCCCTTCGAACATTGTCAGTTGATAGGATTCAACGCGTTCCGCTAGGCCGACGATCCGTTTGCCAGTTGCTGTCGCATGGCCGATTTCGAACATAGTGCCCGGGTCGATACCGTCTAGCAGCGCCAACACAACACCACACTCGTTGAGTCCGGCGAGATCGGCCGGCGCAATCCGCATCGCGCCGCCTCCACATCCAACTTCGTGCAGAGGTGAGAAGACTTCGAGGTCGAGACGCTCGAGGCAATCTAGCGTTTCATCGATCAGCCAGCGCTGTGCCAAGTGGAAGAATGGGCCGGCGAGATATACTTTGCGCGGATAAGTGCCCGCGATCATCGGAGGACCGACCTTAAGGTCATCGACATCGGTCAGCGGCAGGTTGGGTCCAGAAACGAAATGGCCTGCGCTCCGAGACGCTGCATCGGCAGCGGACACCGGATCGAGACCGCGCTCCGCCCAATAGTGAGCGAAAGCGGCGCTGAAGACGTCTCCCGATCCGATCTTGAAGACCTTCTCAGTCCGATAGGGAGGTACGAGGACGGGTGGCTTGCCGGCTTGATAAACCATCGCCCCGCGTGGTCCCGACTTGATGATGGCGACCTCGGCCTCTTCGCGCTTGAGTACCGCCGGTCCAACTGCCTCGCCTGCCACGCCGGTCGCGAGTTCGGCTTCCCATTCGTTCAGTACCACGGCAAGTTGGTCGGCCGTGGAGCCATTGTCGCGGAAACGAGGCGGCGCAACTCCGGTCTGTGGATCATAAATCGCAGCGCGCGAGTGAACGATTGCATCGCCCTCGAGAAAACCGAAACGCAGCACGACATCGCCCTTGATCGTAAAGGCGGTCACCGACCGCCGCTGCTGCGGATGGATCATAACCCGGGACAACGGGTGGAAGTAATGGAAGGTAATTTCGTCGGGCGACGGGTGGATGATAGCATTAAGACGGAAGGCGGCCGCCGACGCAGCGATATCCTCCCTCCAGGTTTCTGGAGCATAAGTAAAGAGCTCAGTCTCGGGAGACAGATTGCTTAAGGCTGCAGCCGCCCGTAGCCCTGACCCGAAAAGGGCGTCCCAGTTCGGATGCTGACAAACTTCCCGATAAGTACCCCCAGCGATCTTCATCGAATGGGGCCAACATGCACGAAAATGGAGGCACCGGAGATGCTTGTTACGGTCGCACTAAACAACCTGCCCTCGCGCAGGCATCTGGCGAGCTGAGACAAACCGGGGATACCAGCCAGCGCCCCAACGTAGTTGCCATTCTGCCTTACGCAGACGACGGATTCGAAGCTGCCCTCGGACCGCAGGAGGACTGAAAGACTCTCACCAGCGCGCAACATCAAAGTGATTGCCATATCCACGCTGGTTAGATTCGCGTCCAACTCGCGGTCACACGGGTCTGCCCCGTCAATGGCGCCACCGCCGCTACCATCGGGGCGAGCGGTTCGTCGCGTCGTGTCATCCGATCGTGATGAACGCGTTGGCTTCGACCCCCCAGACAAAGCCCCACCTCTCAATCAAGAGTTTTCAAAAAGATTTCATCACCTTTCTAGAATTGTCAATTGACCCTACGTCCAAGTTCTCGCATTTCGGTCCAAATAATTGCATCCATCAAAGATGCAGGGACCTCTAGGGCATCGCAAAAATCGAGAAACCGGCGCTCAAGCCGCTCGTAGTCTCGTGGCAACTTATAGTGTCGATCGAACAGTCCAATCAGCTCGCCGGCTCTCAAGACGTGAATATCGAGGATCGCGACTTCGTCACTGCCGAGCCAATTACGGACGATCCAAGAGGCAGTCTTCGGCCCAATGCCGGGGATAGCCATCAAGTCGCGTCGAAACGCGAGGTGGTTATCGAGTTGTGGCGTCATCACCTTGATCTGCTTGAGAGCATGGCTGATCCGGGCCGACTTTTGCACAGGAAAGCGATATCGCCGGGCCCGCCCATCGACCTGGGCGGGTTGCCTTAAAAGAGACTCGATTCCCTCGGCCGACCAGAAAGAGTCGACTTCGAAGACACCCTCGTCGCGTAGTAGATCAAAGTAGGCTTTGTTGAGTTCAGCAGTGATGCCGTACCCCCCGAGCAGGCAGAACCCGACTTCCTCGGCGAGCGTTAGATCTTTATCCGAGAAGCCATGCTGCGCTTCATCGGCGGTGGCCGCTAGGATCGCCCAGTAGGCAGCGCTTGGTACCCATTCGGGCCTTCCCCAAATCACCCCCTTTATGACCTCGCCATCTGGTTGCCAGCCTGACGGAAGGAACTGAATAGGATCGACGACCATCCTGATTGCCCCAAATTGAATCCTGTGCTTATTATTCGCTTCTATTCATTTTAATTCAAGTTGCGTGATCTGATATCCCTGGGAGGTCGAGATCATTCCAGATTTACAAGACAGGTTGGAGCGCTACCGACGCCGCCATGGCTTGACCGAGGCGGGCTTGGCTAAGGTCCTAAAGACAAGTCAACCAACCGTCCACCGCTTCCTCAAGAATGAAGGAAATCGGCGTCCAGCACTGGTTTTGGCGGTAGAGGCGTTACTGGCAGCGGAAGTTAACCAGCAAGGACGTGACGATTGGTTGGCAACTGTAGCAGAGGCTGCGGAGTGCTCGGAGAGCTTTCGGGCGATGGTCACTGCAGGCCTGGAATTAATGAATAAAAACGAATGGCAAAGACGACCTGTACCGAAGGACGATATCGAAGGCAGCGACCGTCACTAAGAGCCCAGTGACAATATTCGAGCGTGTTTCCTAGCGCGTAGGCATACACCCAACCAGCCGGTTCGTCGCTCATCCCGTCAAACTCTCGGTGACCCGGCACGAACCGCTCTTGTCGCCGTCTGGGTGCCCAAAGTCATTCCCCCCAACCCTTGAGCCAAACTCAACCGAACGCACAAACCGTCGATTTTTCGGCCGCCTAAAACGCCGCATTGTTCGGCCCCATGAACACATCCCCGACGACACGACGCCGCCTCATCATCGACTGCGACCCCGGCCACGACGATTTCGCGGCCATTGCGCTGGCGGTGACGTCTGGTGCGTTCGAGATCGAGGCGATCACTGCCGTTTGCGGCAATGCGCCGCTCGATCGCACCTCGGCCAACGCGCTCGCCATCGCCGATGCGCTCGGCACCAGCATTCCCGTCTACGCCGGCGCCGTGGCGCCGCTTCTTCACCGCTACGAGTTCCCCGCCGCCTTCCACGGCGTCACCGGGCTGGATTCGGCCGGGGCCACGCTGCCGCCACCGCGCCGGGCGCTGGCGTCCGGCCACGCGGCCGAGGAGATCGTCCGCCGGGTCAATGCCGCGCCGGGCGAGATCACCCTGGTCGTCCTCGGCCCGATGACCAACCTCGCCCTGGCGCTGGCGCTCGATCCCGAGCTGCCCGGCAAGGCGCGCGAGCTGGTGTTCATGGGCGGCGGCATCGTCGGCGGCAACGTCACCCCGCGCGCCGAGTTCAACCTGTGGGCCGACCCCGAGGCCGCCGCCATGGTGCTGCGCTCGGGCATCAAGGCCACCATGTTCGGGCTCGACGTCACCAACGACGCCTGGATCGACCGCGACGACCTCGCCCGCCTGCGCGCCGCCGTGCCCGGCGCCAACCCCGTCGCCGACATCATCCAGTATTACACCGAGCGCTCCGGCGACATCGCCGCCGGCCGCGTGCCCGGCCCGGCCCTGCACGACACCTGCCCGCTGGCCTGGCTGATCGACCCCACGCTGTTCACCATCGAGCAGCTGCCGGTGACGGTGGATACCGTGCCCGGCCCGCACTATGGCGCGACGGATGCCGACCGCCGCTCCTGGGCGCCCGAAGGCGGCGCCCGCATCGGCGTGGCGCTCGGCCTTGACCGACCGGGCGTCGCCAGACTGGTCACCGATGCGCTGGTGGACGCCGCCCGCCGCATCGCCCAGAGATAGAAGAAGACCAAAGAACAGTAGTTTGGACCGCCAGGACCGCACATAAGAACAAGCGTTTGGACCGCTAGGACCGCATAAAAGACAAAAGCGTTGGACCGCTAGTACCGCAAAGAACAAAAAGACCAGAGGAGAACACCATGACCCGGCTGCCGCTATTGACCACCGCTCTGGCGATTGGGCTCACCGCCACCGCCCACGCCGAGACCACGCTGACCGTGCTGATGATCGAGGGCCTCGACAAGGGCTCGATGGAGGCCGTCGCCGACGCCTACATGGCCAAGCATGCGGATGTGACGGTCGAGATCCAGAGCCTGCCGTGGAACCAGTTCTTCCAGGTGTCGGAGATGCGGCTGAAGTCGGCCGACGCCGCCGTCGACCTCATCTACACCGACGCGCCGGTCGTCGCCGCCTATGCCGCCAACGGCTACATCCTGCCCTTCGACGCCGCCGTGGCCGATGAGGCCAAGCAGAAGCTGGTCGCCTCCTCGGTCGCCACCGGCACCTATGACGGCAAGCTCTACTCGCTGCCGATGAACTCGTCGGCGCAGGTGCTCTACTACAACGTCGACCTCCTGAAGGCCGCCGGCGTCACCCCGCCCAACGGCCTCACCAAGGACAGCGTCACCAAGCCCGACGCCATCGTCAAGCTCGCCACCGAGGACCGCTGGACGTTCGAACAGGTGGCCGAGGCGGCCAAGGCCGTCTCCGGCAGCGAGGGCGGCAAGGGCAAGCCCTGGGGCTTCGCCTTCGAGCAGTTCGGCGAGCTCTACCAGTTGCAGCCGCTGGGCGGTTCGCTCGGCGGCGAGCTGATCTCGGCCGACGCCATGACCGCCGACGGTTATTTGAACGGCGACGCCTGGACCAAGGCCGCCGGCTGGTGGTCGGACCTCTTCAACAAGGACAACGTCAGCCCCCGCTCGCTCGGCTTCGGCGAGGCGGCGCAGATGTTCACCAACGGCCAGCTGGCCATGTTCGTCGGCGGCACCTGGAACGTGCCGGCCGTCGCCGACTCCTCGATCAACTTCGGCATCGCCCCGCACCCGAAGTTCGCCGAGGGCAAGGCCTCGACGCCCACCGGCAGCTGGTACCTCTCGGTCACCAAGGCCAGCCCGGACGCAGCCGCCGCCGCCGACTTCGCCAAGTTCGCCGCGCTGAGCGACGAGGGCACCGACGTCTGGTTCAAGACGCTCAACCAGCTGCCGGTCACCAACCGCCTGCTCGATCAGATCAACAGCGACCCGGCCTATGACGCCTTCCCGGCCTCGGTCATGCGCCTGTCGGCCTGGGAGTCGCGCAACACCGCCGCCCCGCGCCCGGTCACCGTCGCCTTCAGCCAGCTGCAGGACGCCTTCCGCACCGCCTTCACCGACATTGCCAACGGCGTGCCGGTGGACGAGGCGCTGGATACCGCCGTCGACGCCTACGATCAGGCTGCCAAGCGACTGAATCGCAAGTAATCTCGCGAAAACACAAGGCCGCGCCCTCGGGCGCGGTCGCTTTCGGGGAAGAGGTGCATTGAACCGCTCGCCTGTCGCCCTCCTGGTCCTGACGCTCGCGCCGGCCTTGCTGGGGCTGGCGATCTTCCGCGCCTATCCCATCGGGCTCGCCCTCTACGAAAGCCTCTACACCACCATCGCCGGCGAGCGCACCTTCGTCGGCCTGGAGAACTACGTCGGCCTCCTCACCGACTCGGGCTTCTGGAAGTCGCTCCGCGTCACGCTGTGGTTCAACCTGATCATCAATCCGTTGCAGGTGGCGCTGGCCCTGGCGCTGGCCTTGATGTTCGTCCAGAAGCTGCCGGGCATGGCGGTGTTCCGCCTCATGTTCCTCATCCCCATCGGCATTTCGCTGCCGGTCGCCGTCATCATCTGGCGCATCGTGCTGCTGCCGGAAGGCTTCCTCAACGGCGCGCTCGGCGCCATCGGCCTCGGCCCCTATCGCTTCCTGACCAGCCCCGATTTCGCGCTCTATTCCATCATCGCCATCGCCACCTGGAAGGGCATCAGCTACTGGATGATCTTCCTGGTCGGCGGCCTGCAGAACATCCCGCAGGAGATCAACGAGGCGGCGCGGCTCGAGGGCGCCTCGGCCTGGCAGCGCCTGTGGCTGGTCACGCTGCCGCTCCTCCGCCCGACGCTCTTGTTCGTGCTGGTGGCCGACATCACCATCAACTTCCTGCTGTTCGCGCCGGTGTTCATGCTGACCGGCGGCGGCCCGCGCGGCTCCACCAACGTGTTGATGTACGAGGCCTACAAATCCGGCTTCGTGTTCGGCGACATGGGCCGCGCCATGGCCATCGTCGTCTGTCTGGTGGCGATGCTGCTGGTCATCGTCGCCATCCAGTTCCGCCTGTTGTCGTCCGCTCCGGCCAGGGAGGGCAAGTGATGTCGCCCACCGCGCGCAAGGCGCTGATCTATCTCGCCATCGCCGTCACCGCCTTCGTCTTCGTGCTGCCGCTCTGGTGGGCGATCGCCTCGTCGTTCCGGCCCAACGACGCCATGTTCGCCGACCTCTTCCCCTTCACGCCGCGGGCGCTGCTGCCCGAGCCGTTCACGGTCGAGGCCTATGTGGCGATCTTCGAGCGCGGCTTCGGCTCGATCATCGCCAACACGCTGATCGTCGCCGGGCTGACCACGGCGCTCGGCCTCGTGGTCAATGCGCTGGCCGGCTACGCCTTCGCGCTGTTCGAGTTTCCCGGCAAGTCGGCCGTGCTCGGCGTCGTGGTGGTCAGCTTCATGCTGCCCTTCGAGGCCATCGCCATGCCGCTCTACTCGGTGGTCAGCCAGCTCGGCTGGATCGACCACGTGGCCGCGCTGGTGGTGCCCTCGGTCGCCAACGGCCTCGCCGTCTTCCTGTTCTACCAGTTCTTCCAGCAGGTGCCGAAGGACTACTACGAGGCCGCCCGCCTCGAAGGCGCCGGCTGGCTGCGCATCCTCTGGTCGGTCTACGTGCCGCTGTCGCTGCCCACCTGCATATCCGCCGGCTTGATGCTGTTCATCTTCCAGTGGGAAGCCTTCCTGTGGCCGCTGCTCGCCATGCCGGCCCAGCAGTTCAAGGTGATCCAGGTCGGCATGGCCGCCTTCCAGGATCAATACACCACGGCGTGGAACCAGCTGTTCGGGGCCGCCGTCATCACGGCGCTGATCCCCATGCTGCTGCTCATTCCGCTGCAACGCTATTACGTCCAGGGCCTCGCCGGCTCCGGCATCAAGGGATGACGCCATGAGCGGTCTTCGCCTCACCGGCCTGCGCAAGGCCTTCGGCCCCACCGAGATCATCTCCGGCGTCGATCTGGAGATCGCCGACGGCGAGCTCGTGGTCTTCGTCGGCCCGTCCGGCTGCGGCAAGTCGACGCTGCTCCGCCTCATCGCCGGGCTGGAAAACGTCACGGCCGGCGAGATCGTCATCGGCGAGCGCGACGTGACGAAGGTCGATCCGGCCAGGCGCGGCGTCGCCATGGTGTTCCAGTCCTACGCGCTGTTCCCGCACATGACGGTGCGTCAGAACATGGGCTTCGGCATGCGCGTCAACCGCGTGCCCAAGGCGGAGGCCGCCGAGCGGCTGGAAAAGGCCGCCGCCCTGCTCCAGCTCACCGAGTTGCTCGACCGCAAGCCGGCGCAGCTCTCCGGCGGCCAGCGCCAGCGCGTCGCCCTCGCCCGCGCCCTCGCCGTGGACCCGAAGGT
>JAUVXG010000173.1 GCA_030603685.1 Pleomorphomonas sp. | reverse complement strand
CATTCTCCGCCTCCCGCCGGACCGATCAGAACCGGAGTCAGCAGGATCTTGTCGGTGGCCGAGTTGAGCGAGAAGGTGCCGGAGTAGGCGATCGTCTGGCCGGGGGCCAGCGCATCGACGACTGACTTGAGATCGGCAGCGACGCGACCATTGAAGGCGCGCCCAACCTCGGCGAACTCAAGCTGATTGGTGAAATTCTGGAAGTTGATGAAGGGCATGGCGTCGCGCAGCGAGTTGCCTTTGATCACCGGACCGATCTGTATGGTGACCGGCACCGCCCCCTTCGGAGTGGTGACATCGATCAGCACGGTGCCGGCCCGCGAGGCGGTGTTCTTTTCCTTGATCACCGCCGTACCCTTGACGACGAAGCTCCAGGGGCTTCCCTCCTCGGCTGGACGATGGCCGAACTCCTGGCCTGCCTTTTCGAGGCCGCCTTCGATGGCGGCAATCACCGTCTCGATGGGAAACGCCTTGTCGCGAACGACCGGCAGGACCTCTCCATCCCAAAGCTTGGTCACGTAGTCGACGCCATTGAACTTCTGCTGGGCCGCCTCGGACTCACTCTGGATCGGCAGGATCTTGCAGCCGGCCAACGTCGCCGCCAGCACCCCGGCTACGATGAGACGCCTTGAAAGCATGATGCCGCCCTGGCCGTCACGAACGGCAAACGACTGGTTGTCGGCCGCGCCGGCAGAAGGCCGACGCGACGCAGCATGATCTGGCATGCTCATCCTCCCTGGGGTCACGGGGATCTCCGTCCCGAACCTGATGTTTCGATTATTTTCGTTTTCTATCGTTTGTCAACGGATCATTCGCGCCAGCAAGGCGCCATTTGGTGTCACGGCATAAGCTTGACGATATTTTCCGCCGATTTCCGCGACTTCGCATCAAGGCTGGACCGCTTCTCTGATCAGGGGACGCCTTTCGCAACACCAACGATCACAGAATCGGGCGCTACTAGACAAAAGTCGATAATATTCGAAAGGTAGCAAACCGACCGAAACTCGCCAACGGCGAGCAGTCAAGCCTCGACATGACAAGGAGGCAGCCAACAACATCGTGATGACGCAGCGCAATGCCCAGGCGAGAGTGACGCCGCCCGGCGAAAATCCAGTTCGCTGGAGCGCGAAATCAGGTAGCGACGATCAGCTCGATGCCTCGGCGCTCGAACTCCTTGGCGTCGCTATCGGCGATGCCGTCGTCGGTCACGAAGGAATGGATCACGTCGAGATTGCCGAGACGCGTGAAGGAGGTGCGATTGATCTTGGACGAATCGGCCACGAGATAGACGTGGGCTGCGGCCTTGATCATCGCCTCCTTGAGCTGCAAATCGGCAAAACTTGGGTAGGTGAGGCCTGCGTCGATCGAGACGCCGGCGGTGGCGAGACAGAGCTTCGAAGCGAAGCTGTTGCGGACGTACTCGCCCGACTTGTCGCCCGAGAGCGACAGCGTCGGCGCCTTGAACTGGCCGCCAGGCATATGCACGGCATAACCTGGAACGGCGCCGAGGATGATGGCGATGTTGAGCGCGTTGGTGATGACCGTCAGGTTTTCGCGGGTCGTCAGGCGTTGGGCGATCTCGGTGGTGGTGGAGCCGGCATCGAGAATGATCGTCTCGTTGTTCTTCACCAGCGAGGCCGCCTTGGCACCGATCTTCCGCTTGCGATCCATGTTCTCGATGTGCTGCAGCGACATGGTGCCGACCTGCTGTTGCACGGTCTTGAGATAGGCGCCGCCATGTTCGCGCAGAATGTGGCCGTCCTGCTCCAGCCGCTCCAGATCTTGCCGGATGGTGGCTTCGGACACCTTGAAAGCCTGCGACAGCTCGCGCACGCGGGCGCTGCCCTCCTCCTGCAGCCATTCGAGAATCTTCATGCGCCGGGGTTCGGCCAGAAGTCCGGTGAAAGCGGGCGTTTCCGCCGCGGCTCCGCCGCGTTTGCCAGACGCACCCGCGTCCGTTCCGCTACCATTCGATGCTTCTGTCACCATGGAGACCTTCGCTTTCTTGCGTTCCTTATAGCTCCGATTTCCGGCCGGCGGCCAAGACTTTTTGCCATCCGGCCGAGCAAGGACAACGCCGACGGCGCTCCGGGCATAGGAAGCGGGCAAAAATCCTATTGACAAAACGCCCCCTAAAAAACATCATCAAACGAAAGAAAGCGATAAAAATCGAAAACTGAATTCATGTCGGCGCAAACATCGTCGACGGGAGGATGGAATGACGGACAAGTTCAAGCGCGAAGTAACCCTCGGCCTGGTGGTTGGCAGCCGCCAGTTCTTCAACGGAGCCCCATGCATCAAGGCGCGCAGCGATCTGGAGGCGCAGGCGGCGCGCCTCGGCATCCGCACGCTGATGCCGCCGGTGGACGCCACGGTGAACGGCGCCGTGCAGTCGCGCGATGACGCCAAGCTCTATGGTCGCTTCTTCGCCGCCCACAAAGGCGAGATCGACGGGCTCGTCATCTCGCTTGCCAACTTCGGCGACGAGATCGCCATCATCGAGATGGTCATGGCCGCCAGCCTCGGCGTCCCGATCCTCCTGCAGGCCTGCAACGACGAGTTCGACAAGGTCGACGTCAAGAGCCGGCGCGACGCCTTCTGCGGCAAGATTTCCGTCGCCAATAATTTCTACAACTACGGCGTCCCCTTCACCGAGACGACCAGCCACACCTCCGATCTCGACGGTGAGGAGTTCGGCAAGGATCTCGATACCTTCGCCCGCGTCTGCCGCACGGTGCGCGGCCTCTCCCACGCCCGCATCGGCGCCATCGGCGCCCGCACCGCGCCATTCCAGACCATGCGCTATTCCGAGAAACTGCTCCAGGCGATGGGCGTCACCATAGTACCGGTCGACCTCTCGGAGATCATCGGTCGCGCCAAGGCGATCGACGACAACGCCGCAAGCGTCAAGGACAAGCTCGCGGCCATCGGCGGTTACGGTAAGATCGACGCCCATATCCGTCCCGAGCAGGTTCTGAAGCAGGCCAAGTGGGGCATCGCCATCGACGAATGGATGGGCGAGAACGACTGCGACGCCTCGGCGATCCAGTGCTGGCGGTCGCTGCAGGACAACTATGGCTGCGCCACCTGCCTCTCCATGAGCATGATGGGCGAGAAGCTGATGCCCAGCGCCTGCGAGGTGGACGTGCTCGGCACGCTCTCCATGTACGCGCTGACGCTCGCCGCCGGCCAGCCGGCCGCCATCCTCGACTGGAACAACAACTACGGCTACGACCCCGACAAGTGCGTCGGCACCCACTGCGGCAACTATCCGAAGAGCTTCTTCGGCGACACGCCCAACATCGGCGAGCTCGACGTGCTCGGCGAGACCATCGGCCGCGACAAGTGCTTCGGCGCCGTCAAGGGCAAGGTCAAGGCAGGGCCGATGAGCTTCCTGCGCTTCTCTTCCGATGACCTCAACGCCACCATCAAGGCCTATGTCGGCGACGGTCGATTCACCGATGATCCCTACGGCATGGATGGCGGCATCGCGGTGATCCAGGTCGAGAAACTGCGCCAGCTTCTGAAGGTGGTGACGCAGAACGGCTTCGAGCATCACGTCGCCATGGTGCGCGGTCAGGTGGCCGGCATCGTCGAGGACGCGGTCAACCGCTACATGAAGCTGCCCATCTACCATCACAACGGCGAGGTCGCGCCGACGCTCGGCCTCAAGGCTTTCTGTTGACGGCCATCGGGCCGCAACCCGGAGAACTCGACATGTCCCTTTCAACCGCCTCGGCGCCGGTCTCCGGCGCCGACAGGATCGACTTGGTCCGCGCCAAGGCACTCAACATCCGTCGCAGTGCCTTCACGATGGTCCACGAGGCCCAGCTCGGCCATCCCGGCGGCGACTTTTCGGCGGCCGACATCCTGGCGACGCTCTACTTCGGCGTCATGCGCTACGATCCCGACGAGCCGCGCCATGCGGACCGCGACCGCTTCATCATGAGCAAGGGACATTGCACTGGCGCCTTCTACTCGGTGCTGGCCCAGGCGGGCTTCTTTCCGGAAGCCCAACTCAAGACCTACATGCAGCCGCTTTCAAAGCTGAACGGGCACCCCAACCGCAACTATCTGCCGGGGATCGAGACCAACACCGGTCCGCTCGGGCACGGCCTGCCGGTCGCCGTGGGCATCGCCATCGCCGGCAAGCTCACGGCCAAGGACTACCGCACTTTCGTGCTCACCGGCGATGGAGAGTTGCAGGAAGGCTCCAACTGGGAAGCGGCCATGGCCGCCGGCCACCGCAAGCTCAACCGCCTCACCGTCATCGTCGACCGCAACCGTCTGCAGCAGGGCGACCGCACCGAGGCGACCAACGCCTTGGACCCGCTCGACGACAAGTGGCGCGCCTTCGGTTTCCATGTCGAGATGATCGACGGCCACGACCACGCCGCCCTGCTCGACGTGCTCGGCGCCGACCCCTCGGGCCGCGACAAGCCGCTCTGCGTCATCGCCAACACCATCAAGGGCAAGGGCGTGTCCTTCATGGAGGATAACGTCTCCTGGCACCACGGCGTTCCCACCGACGAACAGTTCGCCCAGGCGATAAAGGAGCTCATCTGATGTCGGCCGCCACCAAGACCAACGCGGGCCTGTACGACTGCCGCGACGCCTTCTCCAAGACGCTGGAAGCGCTGGCCGAGGCCGACGAACGCGTGGTCGCCGTCGTCAACGACAGCGTCGGCTCCTCCAAGCTCGGCGGCTTCAAGAAGCGCTGGCCCGAGCGCCTCGTCAACGTCGGCATCGCCGAGCAGAACATGGTCGGCGTCGGCGCCGGCCTTGCCAACGGCGGGCGCATTCCCTTCGTCTCCTGCGCCTCCTGCTTCCTGACCGGACGGGCGCTCGAGCAGGTGAAGGCCGACGTTGCCTACTCCAACACCAACGTCAAGCTGTGCGGCCAGTCGCCCGGCATCGGCTATGGCGAACTCGGCCCCACCCATCATTCGATCGAAGATCTCGCCTGGTTGAGGCCGCTTGCCAACCTCGTCACCATCGTGCCGTCCGATCCTTGGGAAACCGAACAGGCCATTCGCTTCGCGGCGGCCTACGAAGGCCCGGTTTTCATCCGCGTCAGCCGCTATCCGGTGCCGGCGCTCGATCACAAGATCGATCGCATCGAGCCGGGCAAGACCGAGGTGATGCGCGAGGGCACCGACGTCGCCATCCTCGCCAACGGCGTCATGCTGCACAAGGCGCTTCGGGCGGCCGAGGTGCTGGCCGAGAGCGGCGTGTCGGCGCGCGTCGTCAACATGGTGTGGATGAACCCGCTCGACGTCGAGGCGATCGTCGATGCCGCCGGAACCGGCGCCGTTGTCACCGTCGAAGAGGCCAGCGTGCGCGGCGGCCTTGGCGGCGCCGTGGCCGAAACGCTGGCGCTCCGCCGTCCCGTTCCGATGGAAATGGTTGGCTTCCCCGGCTTCGTGCCCACGGGTACCGTGGACTTCCTGTTCGATCACTTCGGTCTCACCGCGGCCGGTATAGCCGCGGCGGCGCGAAAGGCGATCAGCCGCAAGGGGTGACGATGGACAACGCTCTCGTCCTGGCCATCGACCAGGGAACCACCAACACCAAGGCGCTGCTCGTCGACCGGTCGGGAGCGGTGATCGCCTCCGCGTCCCGGCCGATGACGGTCGATTATCCGCAGCCGGGCTGGGCCGAGCAATCGGCCGACGCCATATGGGTGGCGGTCAGGGCCGTTGTCGACGAGCTGGCCACCCATGCGCGGGCTGGGGACGTGGTCGCTCTCGCCGTCTCCAATCAGCGCGAATCCATCGTGGTCTGGGATGCTGCCACAGGCAAACCGCTTGCGCCTTGCATCATCTGGCAGTGCCGCCGCACCGCTTCGGCCTGCGAGGCTCTGATTGCCGGCGGCCACGGCGATTTCGTCGAGGCCCGAACCGGCCTCGGCATCAACCCGCTGTTCCCCGCCAGCAAGATCGGCTGGATACTCGATCGCATTCCCGACGGCCGCGCTCTCGCGGCAGCGGGCGCCATCCGCGCCGGCACCATCGACAGCTGGTTGCTGTGGAACTTCACCGGCGGGGTGGTTCATGCGACCGATCACTCCAATGCGAGCCGCACCCAGCTCTTCGACACCGAGACGCTCGCGTGGAGCGAGGAGCTCGGCGAGTTGTTCGGCGTGCCGAAGGCCATGCTGGCCGAGGTGAAATCCTCCGACAGCCGCTTCGGCGAGACGTCGGCCGACGCGACGGCGCTACCGGCCGGCATTCCCGTCCATGGCATGATGGGCGACTCCCACGCAGCCCTGTTCGGCCATGGCGTGCGCGAACCGGGTACCGTCAAGGCAACCTACGGCACCGGCACATCGTTGATGTCGCTGGTGCCGAAGCGCGTTCGCTCGCGTCACGGTCTGTCCGGCACCATTGCCTGGAGCCTCGGCGGCCGGGTATGGCACGCCCTTGAGGGCAACATCTCGGTCTCCGGCCAGACGGTCGCCTTCATGGCCTCGCTCCTCGGCCTCAAGGACGCCGGCGCGCTTGCCGACCTTGCCATGACGGTGCCGTCCAGCAACGGCGTTACCTTCATACCGGCTCTGGTCGGGCTCGGCGCCCCACATTGGCGCAACGACGTTCGCGGCGAAATCTCCGGGCTCGCGCTCGGTACAAAGCCGGCTCACCTTGCCAGGGCAGCCGTCGAAGCGGTGGCTTTCCAGGTGGCGGATGTGTTCACGGCGATGGAGGCCGACATCGGCGCCCCGCTCCTCGGCCTGTCGGTCGACGGCGGTGCATCGCGCAACGACTTCCTGATGCAGTTCCAGGCCGACATTCTCGACCGACCGCTTCGTCGCGGCAAGCTCCCCGAGGTGAGCGCCCTCGGCGCCGCCTCGGTGGCCTTCCATGGCCTTGGTCTTGCCATGGCAGGCAATGACGAAGGGCAGATGCTGTTCACGCCGGCCATGCCGGAGGATGTCCGCGAGGCGCACCTCGCCGGCTGGCGCAAGGCGATCGGCCATCTTCTCGCCTGACGAACGGCACAGGCAGGATTTCAATCGAGCGGCGGGGCGGTTCCACGGGATCGCCCCGCCGCTTTTTTCGCCCCTGCTGGCCGACCAAGAGGATCAGAGCAGGTGTCTGGGCATGAGCTTTTAGTCTAGCGGTCGGCTCCCTAGCCGCTCCCAACTGCTGTCGCCGGTTCAAAAATGAATGCGTAAAAACCTGTACCGCCAATGACATGGTCGTGCGACGGCTTGCCGAGCATCAAAAAGGGTAAGTGATCTGAGAAAATGTTTTCTCATATTGACTTGGTCTAAGAGAAAAGGTTTTCTCATCGACAACGAACGAGGGAGGAGAAACTGAGCCTCACCGGTGGCAAGCGCGGGCGGGTCACGATCCACACCGTGGCGGCGCTGGCAGACGTGTCGATCTCGACCGCTTCCAAGGCGCTCAACGGCAGCGGCCGGATGAGCGAGGAGACACGGGAACGGGTGAAGAAGGTGGCGCTGGAGGTCGGCTTCCGACCGAATGCGCTGGCGCGGGGCCTGATCACCAAGCGCAGCTTCACCATCGGCCTTCTGACCAACGACACCTACGGCCGCTTCACCCTGCCGGTGATGGCCGGCATATCCGAGGAGCTGGTGGGACATGGCGTATCGGTCTTCCTGTGCGCCATCGAGGACGATCCGGAGCGGGCGCGCGTTCATGTCGATGCCATGCTCGACAAGAGCGTCGACGGGATCATCGCGTCCGGCAAGCGCCTTGATCGACAACTGCCCGTCGACCTTTCCGGCCTTCCAGTGCCGGTGGTCTATGCCTTTACCAAGGGAGCGGCCGATGGCGTGACGCTCCGGTCCGACGACGAACAGGGCGCCCGACTGGCCGCCCGCTGCCTGATCGACGCCGGCTGTCAGAGGATCGTTCACGTGACCGGACCCAAGACGTTCCAGTCGGTGCGCGAACGCGCCGATGCCTATCGCACCGCGATCGACGGGCCGCCGGAAGTCCTCCATGGCATCTGGGCCGAAGCCTGGGGACACGAGGCGGTGGCGCAGCTATGGGACCGCGGCGGGGAGAAGCCGGACGGCATCTTCTGCGGCAACGATCAGATCGCACGCGGCGTCGTCGACGGACTGCGCGAGCGCGGCGTCAGGGTGCCGGAAGACGTGGCCGTGGTCGGCTTCGACAACTGGGAAATCGTGGCGGCCCAGACGCGGCCGCCGCTGACGACAGTGGACATGAACCTCAGGACACTCGGCCGGGAAGCCGGCCGGCTCATCCTGGCCATGTCGGAGGGCCGCGAGGTGCAGTCGGGCATTCGCAAGCTGCCATGCTCGCTGGTGGTGCGCCAATCATGCCGGGGCGCGGAAGCACCGGCCTGAACCTGATTTTCGCGGGGAGAGGAACCCGCCGAGCAAAAGCCGGTCAGAAGGACCGGACTTTTGCTCCAGCCCTTGTTGTGACGCGTCCGTTTTTCCGAGAAGTCTGCAACTTTTCGGCGGACGCTATGGGAGGAGAGAGCAATGAAAGTCAACAAGCTGCTGGCTGCGGCCAGCCTCGTCACGTTCTGTTTCGCCGCCGGTGCGGCGCAGGCCGAAACGCTGCAGATGTGGGTGCGCAGCGGCATCGGTGCCTCGTTCACCAAGCTGGTCGAGGCCTATAACGCCAGCCACGACGACAAGATCCAGATGACGGAGGTCCCCTTCTCCGAGCTGGTGCAGAAATATGCCACCGCCATCGCCGGCGGTCAGGCGCCCGACGCCCTGTCCCTCGATCTGATCTACAATCCGGCCTTCGCGGCCGCCGACCAGCTCGAGTATCTGACCGACTGGGCCAAGGCATTGCCCTACTTCTCGTCGCTGTCGCCAAGCCACGTCAAGCTCGGCACCTATGAAGACAGGATCTACGGCCTGCCGCTGTCGGTCGAAACCTCGGTATTCGCTTGGAACAAGGATCTCTACAAGAAGGCCGGCCTCGATCCGGACAAGGCGCCGACCACCTGGGAAGAGATTTCCGAGAACGCCAAGAAGATCAGAGCCCTCGGCGACGACACCTACGGCTTCTACTTCTCCGGCGGCGGCTGCGGCGGCTGCATGATCTTCACCTTCATGCCGCTCACATGGGGCGCCGGCGCGGACATCCTGTCGGAGGACGGCAAGACAGCGACGCTCGATACGCCCGAGATGCGCAAGGCGGTCGACTATTACCGCGAGATGGTCAAGGCGGACGTGGTGCCGCCGGGCGCCGCTTCCGACACCGGCACCAACTTCCTGTCGATCACCAATGGCAAGATCGGCCAGCAGAACCTCGGCGCCTTCGCCATCGGCACGCTGGTCACCGAGCATCCGGACATCCATTTCGGCGTGTCGCTGATCCCGAGCGTCGACGGCAAGACGTCGTCCTTCGCCGGCGGTGACAACTTCGTCATCACCAAGGGTTCGCCGCGCGCCGACATCGCCAAGAACTTCCTCGAGTATGCCTACTCACTCGAAGGACAGAAGGTGATGGCCAAATACGGCAGCCTGCCGACCCGTTCGGACATCGCCGCCGAGGTGCTGAAGGATCTCGATCCGCGCATGCAGGTCGGCGTCGATGCCATCGCCGTCGCCAAGACGCCCTACACGCTGCAGTTCAACGACCTGATCAACAGCGCCAACGGTCCCTGGGCTTCGTTCACCAACGCCGCCATCTTCGGTGACGACGTGGACGCTGCTTTCGCCACCGCCCAGGAAGAGATGCAGAGCATCATCGACAACGCCCAGTAAGGGTCGTTTCGCAACCAACCGGCCGGAAACCATCCGGCCGGCCTTTCTCTCGGAACGCCGCCGGCCCGTTTGGGGCCCGGCGGCGCCCGATCCCCTGATCTCGACCATCCGCCACCTTGCAGGCGAATGACAAGAAGAGCGGCAGCGATGACCCTCGCCGACAGCCTATCCCGCCCGTCCCGCCGGCGCCGACCCAAGCGCCGGTCACAATGGAAGGGCCTTCTCTACATCGCACCGGCCATGGTGCTGGTGATCATGTTCTTCATCCTGCCGGTGCTGTTCACCTTCTGGATGAGCCTCCACAAGTGGCCGT
>JAUVXG010000050.1 GCA_030603685.1 Pleomorphomonas sp. | reverse complement strand
GGCCGACAACGGCTTCGAAGCCATCGAGAAGATCAAGGAACTCGTCCCCGACGTCGTCCTCCTCGACGTCGACATGCCAGGTCTCTCCGGCACCGGGGCGCTCCGCTTCCTCCGGCGCTTGTTTCCCGACATGACCATTCTCATGTTGTCGACCTACAACGACAACAACTACGTTCGAGATTCAATGGGCGCCGGCGCTGATGGCTACATCCTAAAGTCGGTGAGCGTCGACAATCTGGTGAAGATCGTTCGGGGGATCCACTCGAAGGCACCGGTGGTCTCACCCTATCTCCTGGATCTGATGGTTGAGCCTCCTCCGCTTCCAGCGGTCGGGGAGCCGGCTACTCCGCCGGCCGAAGCCGCCCCGATGCTGACTCGTCGGGAGGAAGACGTCTTGCGGTGCCTGGCCCGCGGCGACGTCAATAAGGAGATATCGAGTCGGCTGAACCTAAGCATCGAAACCGTGAAAACCCACATGAAGAGCCTGTTCCGGAAGTTCAACGCACGCAACCGGCTGGAACTCGTCCAGGTCGCCCGCGCCAAGAAACTCATCGGCTGACGGCCGGAGGAGACATGAGGAAGAAAACATACTCCGCGCTCCGCCGTGAGCACGGCGGGCCTCGGTCGGCCAGAGGCGCGCAGGGGGGGCACCACATGGGCAAGCACCTTAAGCTGCTCGATCTCGTATCGAAGGAGAAACTCGACGAAATCCTGGGGGCGGTCAACGAAGCCTGTGGTATCGGCTCGGTGATCGCCGATACCACCGGTCGGCCGATCTCCAGCGAATCCAACTTCAGTGATTTTTGCAAGAACTACTGTCGGGCCACGGAGGAAGGGCGTCGCAAATGCTATTCGAGCGACGCCTATGGTGGTCGAATGGCGCTCACCTCGAAGGAGCCTTACGTATACGATTGCCAAAATTCCGGCCTGGTGGATTGCGCCTCGCCCATCATCGTCGACGGCCACCACTTGGCCAACCTGAACGGCGGTCAGGTTCTGGAGGAACCGATCCCGGAGACCGAGGCGATTGCGCGGGCCCAAGCGATCGGGATCGAAGACATCGACGGCTATCTCCAGGCTCTCAAGAAAATACCGAAGGTTAGCAGAAGAAAGCTGCGCAAGATCGTCAATCTTATGTCGATCATAACTCAGACGATCAGCGAAATGGCAATGCAAAAGGCATTAATTGAAAAGCAATCAAAGGAATATCTCAATGTTCTGATCAACAGTGTTTCCGATTGCATCATTTCAATCGATGCCAATCATCGGATCATGACCTACAACGCCGCCTGCCTGGACGTTTTCGGTTATTCAGAACTTGAATTCCATGGAAGGCCATTCCTCGACCTGTTCGACAATGGCGAAGCGATCCGATCGTGCTGCGCGAAACTCGGCGACGGTTCGCTGTTCAACAGCCGGATCGAGATGTTGGGCCGCCGCATCTCCGGCGATCTGTTTCCGGTGCAACTGTCGATCTCGCGCGTCAATCGCGAAACCAACGATTCCCCTTCCTACGTCACGGTGTTGAGAGACATAACCGAGGAGAAGCGCAACGAAAAGATGAAAGACGACCTGTTGAGCATGTTGACCCACGACATGCGAAATCCGGTTGTCGCCATCAGCAAAACGTTCGAATTGTTGAGATCCGGACGTCTCGGGCAGATCAATGAGAACCAAGAAAAGATAATGCGCCTTGCGGTGAACACCAACAATGAGCTCGGCGACATGGTCGGTTCGTTCCTCGACATCTTCCGCCAGGACAACGGTCAGTTCAGATTGAACAAGCAGGTCTGCGACATCGACGATGTGATCCAAGCCTGTATCGAAGATCTTTCACTGATCGCCGAAGAGCGGCAGATCACACTCGATTTTGCCTTCGACGGCTCCATACCGAAGCGGATCGCCTGCGACGTATTTCGGATGAAAAGAGCGATCAGCAATATTATCTCGAATGCCCTTCACTACAGTCCGCGTTCCGGCACCATCACGGTAAAGACATTCAGGATTAGCGGCTGCGATGAGGACTATGCGCCGAACGTGCCGGTGAGACATCTCAAGTTCTTCGATCCAGACAAGACGTATCTTGTGTTGGTCGTCGCCGACAATGGCTTTGGAATCCCGGAGGAGTTCCAGGAGGAGGTCTTCAAGAAGTTCTTCACAATCAAGACTGAGGACGGATTCGGACGTCGCGGCATCGGACTCGGTCTCGCCTTCTGCAAACTGGTCGCGGAAGCCCACGAAGGGTTGATCTTTTGCCGGACGCCGACGGGAATAGAGACCAGAAACGGACGAAGCGGCATCGAATTTCATCTGGTATTTCCGGAGGACCAGGAAACCATCCACCATTATCCTATGTCGGGCCATATCGGGCCCACTGCTGAGAGAACTGCTCCTGGTCGTCGATGAGACGGTGGCACGGGATCCGGATGGCACTCTCCGACAGCCGAGTCGAACCCGTATAATGAGCGCTGGTCGACTTGATCCCGACCCCGTCGCGGTGGGGCAGCGTCAATGCCTTTTCAGCGGTTCCCGAATCCCTGGCATCATGCCCATCAGGACTTTTTTCATAGGCTGCGGCGCAGCGCGCACGTCCTCCTTCCAGCCGCTCTAGGCCCGACATAACTTTCAGTTATTGCAGTTAAGGTCGACCTGCCTTATATTGCTGGTCAAGGAGTGCCCGCCGTGACCAGCCATATTCTTCAGTTCGCCCGATTGTCGGATCGTGACCGCAAGGCCGTTGAACCTTTGCCGAAGCTCGCGGAGAGCGATCATGTGGAACTGCGTGTCCGCCGCGAGGACGGGCAGGTCCAGACTCTCGCCGTGCCGCCTTCGGCTCTCCCCGCCGTCGAGGCTCTGCTGAGCCATCTGCTGAGTGGCGGGCGTGTCGCGGTGCTGACCGAGGATCAGGAAGTCAGCCCAAACGATGCTTCGGGCATTCTCGGCATTTCCCGACCGCTTGTCGTTCATCGCATGGACATTGGCGAGTTGCCGTTCCGCTATGTCGGCAAGCACCGTCGCACCAAGCTGAAAGACGTCCTGACGCTGAAGGCCAAGCTCGACGCCCGCCAGAAAGCTCTTGAAGCGCTGGCTGAGGACACCGAAGATTTGATCGTCAACCATGGTCTCTAAACCGCCTGTCGTGGTCTACGATGCCTGCGTCCTCTACCCCTTCCATCTGCGCAACATCTTGATCCAGTGCGCCTTCGACCGCTTAGTCGACGCGCGCTGGACAGACGACATCCACGCCGAATGGATACGCAATCTGAGCGCCAATTCACCGGATACGCCAATCGCGCGGCTGGAAGCTACCCGCGACAGGATGAAGGCTGTCCTGCCGGACGCTGATGTCGCCAACTATCAGGCATTGATCCCGAATCTCTCTCTGCCCGATCCGGACGATCGGCATGTTCTGGCCGCCGCCATCGCCGGGAGGGCCACAGTGATCGTAACCTGGAACCTCACGGACTTTCCGGCCCAGGATCTCCGACCTTACGGCGTAACGAGTGTCTCGCCGGATGATTTCCTGTTGGGTCTTCATGCGGCCTTTCCGAGCGCGCTGATCGACAGCGCCAGACATGCGCGACAAAACCTCCGCCGAACAATGCCTTCGGCAGAGGAGTTCGTTCAAACCCTTGAACATCAAGGACTAACGGCCTTTGCTGCGATCCTTCGTCGGAACGTGACGCAACTGCTTTGATTGTAGCACGGCGTGGCGCACACCCCCCAACGCTCCTTCAGAGTGAGAGTGCGGATCGGGTTTCCGTGACGGGTGGAGGCTGGAGAGAGGGTCTCCGGCGCCCGTCGCGGAGATCGGACCCATGAATACGCAGGTTGTCGATGCCACTCGTGATGCGAGCGGCGGTTACAAGGTGGACGTGACCCGCGGCGCACGGATCGGCCGCGTGTCGTCAGAGTGGTTCTCGCGGCCCGACGACGAGCGTTTCCTGTCGCTCGACGAACTGGCGCAGATGGTGCGCGACCGCGCCGAGCGCAGCCGGACCCGTGTCGTTGAAACCAACCTCATCCACGTGGACGCGAGCCGCGCCGATGCCGAGCGCTTATCGCTGATCCTGCCGGGCGTGGAGGCACCCGTCGTACCGACGCACTGGAGTTTCGGCCAACTCGCCAGCCAGGTTGGTGCGCCGGCGGCCTATCTACGCCAGTTGCCGGCCGCGCACGCCGGCATCAATCTGCAATACGGCCTCAGCAGCCATCGCGGCGAGCAGATCAAGACGCTGGAGACCGACGGTGGCCGAGTGGAACTGCGTGCCGTGACTGGCCCGGACTATGGCCGCATCTACGACCATGAGCTGGTCGAGGCGGTGCAGCGCATCGCCGGCAACGGCACCGGCGACACGCGGTGGAAGATCCCCGGCGTGCTGGACTGGTCGACCGGCGTCTACAATCCCTCCGTCGATATCACCAGGGACACGACCACACTCTACGCCAGCGATCGCAATGTCTTCCTGTTCCTGGTCGACGACCTCAATCCCATCGAGGCGGGCAAGCTGCCGGATGGTTCGCCAGATCTCTATTTCCGGGGCTTCTATTGCTGGAACTCGGAAGTCGGCGCCAAGACGCTCGGCATGGCGAGCTTCTACCTCCGCGCCGTCTGCCAGAACCGCAATCTCTGGGGCGTGGAGGATTTCGAGGAGATCACCGTCAGGCACTCGAAGTACGCCGCTTCCCGTTTTGCCCAAGAGGCAGCGCCGGCGCTCCTCAACTTCGCGAACTCGTCGCCCACACCCTTCGTCAACGGTATCAAAGTGGCCCGCGAACGGATCGTGGCTCAGACCGATGACGACCGTACCGACTTCCTGCGCCGGCACGGGTTCTCCAAGACCGAAGCGGCGAAGATCATCGATACCGTGCTCACCGAAGAGAACCACCCACCGGCAAGCATCTTCGACTTCGTGCAGGGGATCACCGCGGTCGCCCGCGATAAGCCGCACCAGGATGCCCGCCTCGACATGGAGGCGAAGGCGAAAAAGTTGCTCGATCGAGCGGCCTGACAGCCATGAAGTCGGGGATGCGGATTTCCGTATCTCCGGCTTTGCAGATTGCTGTCTTTCCATGTCCCCGGTTCTGTAGCGCTGCCCTCCTAGAGTGAGAGGGTGGCGCTTCGCTTCGCGACGGGCTGGAAGGTCTAGAGAGAGGCTCTCGGCCGCCCGTCGCGGAGTGTTCCCAGATGGCTACCGTTCAGAAGATCAGCCTCGCCTCCTCGCGCGACATCCCCTTCAACAAGCTGGTGCTCAGCCAGTCGAACGTCCGGCACATTAAAGCCGGCGTCTCGATCGAGGAACTGGCCGAGGACATCGCACGCCGTGGCTTGCTGCAGGGTCTCAGTGTCCGGGCTGTCACCGGTGCCAGCGGCGCCGAGACCGGCATATATGAGATTCCCGCCGGCGGCCGGCGCTACCGGGCGCTGGAACTGCTGGTGAAGCAGAAGCGCCTCGCCAGGACTGCGCCGGTGCCCTGCATCGTCCGCGAAGGTGGCATCCCCGAGGAGGACTCGCTTGCCGAGAACATCCAGCGCGCGCCGCTGCATCCGCTCGACCAGTTCCGCGCCTTCCTGGCGCTGAAGGAAAAGGGCCAGTCCGAGGAGGACATCGCGGCCGCCTTCTTTGTCTCGGTCGGTGTGGTCAAGCAACGGCTCAAGCTCGCCTCGGTGTCGCCGAAGCTGCTCGACGTCTATGCCGACGACGGCATGACGCTCGACCAGCTCATGGCTTTCACCGTCTCCGGCGACCATAAGCGGCAGGAACAGGTGTTCGAGCGCCTGAAGTCCTCCTACGACAAGCAGCCCTATGCCATCCGCCGGATGCTGACCGAAGGTGCGGCGCGCGTCGCCGACAAGCGGGCGCAGTTCATCGGCGTCGACGCTTACGAGACCGCCGGCGGCACCATCCTGCGTGACCTGTTCCAGGGCGACGACGGCGGCTGGCTCCAGGATGTGGCCCTACTTGACCGTCTGGTCGCCGAAAAGCTGGAGCGGGAAGCGGAGACCGTTCGCGCCGAGGGCTGGAAGTGGATCGAGGTGGCGATCGACTTCGCCTACGGCCACACCTTCGGCCTGCGTCAGCTCCGCGGCGAACCGCTGCCGCTGACCGCTGAGGAGATCACGGCTCGCGACGCCTTGCAGGCCGAGTATGACCGCTTGTCCGAGGAATGTGACAGCCTCGAGGAGCTGACCGAGGCGATCGATGAACGCCTCGCCGGGCTCGAGACCGCACTCGTAGCCTTCGAGGATCGACCGCTTGCCTTTGCGCCCGAAGAAGTCGCCAAGTCCGGCGCCTTCGTCAGCATCGCTCAAGACGGCAGCTTGCGCATCGAGCGCGGCTACGTCCGCTCCGAAGATGAACTGCCAGCCGAACTGGAATTGGCCGAAACGGAGCAGGTCATGGCAGTGGATGCCGGGGTTGAGGATGTCGTCACCCTCGACGTCGACGAACCGACGCCGGAGCCCGAAGAGGAGGATGGCCTGACGCCGATCTCCGACCGCTTGATGAGCGAACTGACCGCGCACCGTACGCTCGGCCTGCGCCAGGCGCTCGGCGATCAGCCGAATACCGCCTTTCTCGCGGCGCTGCATGCTCTCGCGCTGAAGGTCTTCTACCACTACGGTTCGGACAGTTGCCTGGAACTGGACCTGAAGAGCGTCACCTTCGGCAGCCAGGCTCCAGGCCTGAACGACAGCGCTGCCGCCGGGGCGATCCGCACTCGGCATGGCGGTTGGGCGAAGAGGCTACCGAAGGACTCCGCCGAACTCTGGGATGCGCTGCAGAGTTGGGATGGCGGCAGCCGCTCGGAGCTATTCGCCCACGTCGTCAGCCTGTCGATCAATGCGGTTCACGAGCCGTGGAACCGCCGTCCGCGCGCCCTCGTCCACGCCGACCGGCTGGCTCGGACCGTGGATCTCGATATGGCGGCGATGGGATGGATGCCGACCGTGAACAATTTCCTCGGCCGCATTACCAAGGCGCGCATTCTCCAGGCCGTTTCAGAGGCAAAGGGGCCGCGGGCCGCCGACCGCATCGCGCATCTGAAGACAGGCGACATGGCCGCCGAGGCCGAGACCCTGCTCGCAAACACCGGCTGGCTGCCGGAGCCGCTGCGGACCGATCGGCCGCAGATCATGTCGGAACCGGCCCAGACCATAGGCGCGCCGGCGATCGAACCCGCCGTCGAGGAAACGGCGGGAGACGACGGCGAAACGGCTGTGGCCGAAGATGACAGCCTGGCCGAGTCTGGTAGGACCGACGAAACGGCCGGCTCCATCGCCGCCGAATAACCCCTGAACCTGCTCATCTGGCCCGTCGGCAACGACGGGCCATTCTTTCTGGAGGCATATCATGGTGGAATCTCCCCATGATCTGGCCCGCCATCTCGCCCGGCAGACCGAGGCCGTCTGCCGCCACTACCTTACTGCCGGTCACCGCGAAGGTCGCTACTGGCTGGTCGGCGACGTCCGCAATACGCCGGGTCGGTCGACGTTCGTTCGCCTCACCGGGTCGGAGAACGGCAATGGTGCCGCGGGTAAATGGACCGATGCTGCGACCGGGGCGCACGGCGATCTTCTCGACGTCATCCGCGAGGCGCTCGGCCTTGTCGACTTCAAGGACGTGGCCGAGGAAGCACGCCGGTTCCTCTCCCTCCCGCATCCCGAGCCGGAGAAGACGAGGACGCCGACTGGCAGGATGTCCAGCATCGCCGTCGGCTCGCCCGAAGCGTCCCGGCGGCTCTTCGCCATGTCGCAACCGATCGGCGGCACCCTTGCGGAAATCTACCTCAGAGGGCGAGCGATCACGTCGCTCTTCGGCACCGCCGCGCTGCGCTACCATCCGCGGTGCTACTATAAACTTGACGAGCATTCTCCCACCGAGATCTGGCCGGCGCTGGTCGCCTCCGTCACCGATCTCGCCGGACGGCAGACCGGCGCGCACCGCACCTGGCTCGCCCCGGACGGTTCGGGCAAGGCGCCTGTCGAGACGCCGAGGCGGGCGATGGGCAACCTTCTCGGGCACGGCGTCCGCTTCGGCGTGGCCGGTGAGGTGCTCGCCGCCGGAGAGGGAATCGAGACCGTGCTGTCGCCCCGCATGGTTCTACCCCATATGCCGATGCTGGCGGCACTCTCGGCCGCCCACCTCGCCGCCATCCTGTTCCCGGCGACGCTGCGCAGGCTCTATGTCCTCAGAGATCGCGACCCGGCCGGCGACGGTGCGAGGGACAGCCTGATCGCCAGAGCAGCGAGCGCCGGGATCGAGGCGATTGCGGTGTCGCCAGTGCGCGACGACTTCAACGAGGATCTGCGCTGGCGCGGCGTCGACGCCCTCCGGGCGGCCCTGAAGGATCAGCTTCGTCCCGAAGACGTCAGCCGATTCATAGAGGCGTGAGGAGGACGACGGGGGACAAGGCGCGTCCCGGACGTCTCCACCTGCCGCCTCCGCTCATCACCGTGAACATCCTCCGGGTCGGGGAGTGGCGCCCACGGCCTTCTGAGAGGGCGATCGGCTCACAAACGGGCCGGCCGGGCAATGGCGCTGCGCTCCGGCTATTTTCCGCCGGCGGGGACGAGCCCCGCCTTTGCATCGCGAAACAAAATAGCCGGGCTTGGCCATCAAGGCCCTCGCGGGAGCGCGAGGGCTGCCAGGCCGTCCCGCCTGTGAGCTTCGACGCCTGCGAAGGCCGCGATGGGCGCGGTCTCCAGACGAAGGACGCTCCCGATGATGAACGAAGACGATGACGCAGGTTTCGAGCCCGTCCACACCTCATCCCCTACCGGCCATCTCCTCACTGAGCTCCAGCTCTATGGCTGGCGTCCGTTCCAGGACGAACCTGATCCGAGGCCGCTGCCGGAAAGCGAGAAGATCGCCGCCGCGGTCGCAGACATCTTCGACGCGCTCGTCGCCACACTCGGCGAAACCCGCCTCGAACCCGACCTCGACGATCTGCTCTGGGGTGCCGTCAACCTCTTCCATCGCGCCGCCGGCCGGGTGGAACGCGAGCTGGACGACAACGAACAGGCGCAGCGCCGCCTCCAGTGCGAACAGGACGGCAGCGAGGTGAAGTCGGTCGAACTCGAGCGCCTCACGGCGGAGGGGCAGACCCTGATCGAGCGGCGCAACAGCATGGAACTCTTCCGCGATCTCTCGGCCGAAGCCTTCGAGCACCACACCGGCACGCCCTGGCGGCCGCGCACCGGCTCGATGGTCGACCATCGCCATCTCACCTCGGCGCTGATCGACAGCCGCGATTTCCTTGCCGCGAAACGCCGGGCCGAGACCGAGGTGCTGCTGCCCGCCGGCCCCAAGGTTGCCGTGACCGGCGGCGCCGACTTCAACGACCATCGCCTGATCTGGGCGAAGCTCGATCAGGTTTATGCCAAGCACCCCGACATGGTGCTGCTGCACGGCGGCACGCCGAAGGGCGCCGAGCTGATCGCCTCCCGCTGGGCGGATATACGCAAGGTGCCACAGGTCGCCTTCAAGCCCGACTGGACGAAGCACGGCAAGGCCGCGCCGTTTAAGCGCAACGACGCCATGCTGGACGTCCTGCCGGTCGGCGTTCTCGTCTTCCCCGGCACGGGCATTCAGGAGAACCTCGCGGACAAGGCGAAGAAGCTCGGCATCCCGGTCATGAAGTTCGACGGCGGCGCGTAAAGCGCCGCCGCTCGGCGGCTGTTTCAGCCGCCATTGCTTGACGCTGGACCATATTCAGCGCCAAATACAGCATCCTTGCAGCAACGGCGAATTGGCATAGTCGCAGGTGGAGCGTATCTCCCGGCAGCCTGTCGTGATCCTCAACCGTTCATGCGGAGGCTGCCATGACGCTGATCCTGCTTGCTATCTCCCTGACGATCGCGCTGTGCGTCATCGCCTATAACTTCGCCATCTACGCCTTGCCCTTCATGGTCGGGCTGACCGCCTTCCAATTTGTCTATGGAATGGAGGCCGGCCTCCTGTTGTCGGCGCTCGCGGCCGTTGGTGCGGCGCTGCTTTCCGTGGCGCTGGTCATTGTGGTCCTGGGCTTTGCAAGGAACCCGGCCTTGCGCCTGGTCGCGCTCGCCGTTTTCTCGGTGCCTGCGCTGATCGCCGGCTATGCGCTCGTTCACGGCGTCACGAAGAATTTCGTCGACTCGACGATCATGCTGAACCCGCTCTGCGGCGCCGGTGGCCTCTTCATCGGCGTCGCGGCGATGCTCAATCTCAACGCGCTCGGAACGGCTGTCCTCTCGCGTTGATGCGGCCGCGATCTGCCGCTCCCATGGAAAACCTGCGGCGGCTCGTCCGCCGGGGCATTCGGCACCTCGCTCAGATGAGGACGGTCACGTCAGCGCTGTGCTGGCCGACGTCTTCGGCTTGCTTCGTTGGACTCAGGAAGTCGGTCACCGGGCGATAGCCCTCGCGCGCCATATGCGGTCAGCCCCCGCCACCCAGCCCATTTCGTAGAGCGGGAAGCCGCGAGCACCTTCATCTTCCCAAACCCGCAATCCGCCGGATCACACCTTCAGCCATCGAGGCGGGAACAGTGCCATGTCGCTGGAACCCGATAGCCGTTTCATCAGGCTCGTCCCGGCCTGCCTTCCGGCGGGCGGCACAAGGCGGCCAGTGAAGGGGTCCTTGCGAGCGCACCCGACAGGGAGAGTTTCGGGGCAGAACCTGTAGGCGCTGTCGCCGGCAAGGACGAAGGTTCTGCTGTGCGCCCCTTTTGGACTCTCCAAGGCACCAATCCCTCCGACTGACTGATCCCCTAAGTCCGTTCGGTTTCCGACCGCAACCCCCGCGGTTTCGGACCGAGTTGGCGCAAAGCGCCTGCCCGCACCACTCCGACCTTGGGGGTCGAGCTGACGCCGAGGCGTCAGTGCAGGCGTCTCCCGACGGCCTTGGCCGGGTCTCGTCGGAGGGATGGTCCCTCCGAGGAGCAACGGAGACTTACAATGCAGAACATCGTCATTCTCGCCGGCAACATCGGCCAGGCCCCCGAAACCCACAACACCCAGGGCGGCACCGCCATCACCCACTTCACCCTGGCCACCTCGCGTCCCCGCTATTCGGAAGGCAGAGTCGTCCGGGACGAGCGCGGCTACCGGGTCCAGGACACCGAATGGCACCGCATCACCGCCTTCAACGGCCTCGGCAAGACGATCCAGCAGTATTGCGAGAAAGGGATGAAGGTTCTGGTCCGCGGCCGCATCCACTACACGAAATGGACCGACCGCGAGGGCAACGACCGCTATGGTTGCGAGATCATCGCCGAGACGGTGGACTTCCTGAGCCGGGCGAAGCAGACCGAAAGCGGTGGCGGCCAGCCCGATCTCGACGATGACATCCCGTTCTGAACGGGTGCCAAAGGCCCGGCGGCGTAAGCCGCCGGGTTTTCTCATGCTCGCGGCGGATCGCGGCCTTGAGCTCCACTGCCCCCTTATGCTGCTAGTTTGTGCTGGCGCATGTAGCCAAGAACAACTATTTTAGTCGTAGTTTTGGCGTGCATGCAGGTTCGTGTGGGAAGTGATCATGGATGATCACCGCCCGACAGTCACGGGCCGCGCGCGCCTTGCTGGGTTGGACACAGGAGACGCTTGCTGACGCGGCCCAAATCTCATTGACCGCGCTTAAGCGCCTTGAATCGCAAAGCGGTTTCGAGGTGTATGAGTCAACGCGCGATCAGGTGCGTCGAGCGCTGGAGGCTATGGGCATTGTCTTTCTCTCCACCGACAAGGGCGAAGGAGTACTGCTGCTGCATGAGCGAGCGCAGCAGCCAAGGCGCCAACGCCAACCTGGAAGACCCCGTTGACCGGCTATTTTCGCTTTTCTGATGAGATTGTATTGGGAGGCGACGAGCGATAGTTAACAATCGTTCTATGGTACCAAGGTGAGAAATGATCCTCCGATTTCTCGATGAACCGCCATTGAGCGAGACGCTCACGCCTTATGATCGCGAGCATATGGTTCTCTATCTGCGGCTGCTCGATTCGGCGCGAGATGGCGCCGATTGGCGGGAAGCCGTCGAGATTCTGTTCGGTCTCGACCCCAAAGACAATCCTGCACGATGCCGACACATCCACGAGACTCACTTGGCCCGTGCGCGCTGGATGACGGAATATGGCTATCGCGAACTGGTCCGCGAGAGCCAACGCTCATGATCGCCGCGTTGCCGAAGAGGCATCATCTGTTGCCCATAGCCGATCTTCCGGAGAACAACTAAACCGAGAAAACTTGTCTTTCCGCAAGTTTTTAGTTCAAGATGACGGAGGACAGCTTGACGCCCGACGCATCTGTGTGGCGCTCCTCGGCGAGCTACGATCATATCGAGGACTTGACCGCATCCAGCCTCGCCTGGGAATGGCTCCGCCGGAACGAAGCCTACGACAGTGATTTCGACGCATTGATACAAGGCGCCGCCGATCCGCTGATAAACCTGATCCGGCGGCGATGGGGGTTGCGATTTCCCTATCGATCCTCTCAAGGCCCCGCCAACGCCTCCCGTTGTCTGGTTGCCGGAAGAAGATACGAGTGTCATCGTCCTCGCGCCCGCGCCGGACGTCCTAGCAAAGGAGGCCGAAGGCTATTTGGTCCTTCCACGCCTCTGGTCAAACGCGGACGAGCAAGGCTCTCACAGCCTTCATGACCTCGGTAATTCCCAATCTATCCAGATTCTGCGGGTTAACGCTGCGGCGGGCGACGTTCCGTTGGCCGCCATTGTGCCGCTCGGCGTCACCGGCTTCGACCGCCTGGAAGCAGTCGGCCGCCTTCTAGCCGCGTTGCATGGCCGTGTCGTTCCCCCGGACACACGTCTGACCCGCCAGCAGCGGACGCGAGCGCGTCGAATGTTGCAAGCCTTCGATGGCGCCCGTGACGGTGCAACACAGCAGGAGATCGCGCAGGTTATCTTCCGCATCGGCAACATCAGCCGCGACGAGTGGCAGACGTCCTCGGCCCGCCACGCCGTCATGTCCCTGCTCCGCGATGCCCGCACCATGATCGCTGGCGGCTATCGCAAGCTCCTCCGTCATCGCCATCGCCGCTGAACCACCGGCATCGGCCGGTGTGGGATTTTGGATCCCCCCAATTTCGCACGGCAACTCGTCGGCCTCGCTCCGCCATCGTGGCCAGCGTCCGCCGCTGACCTGCAGCGGCCACCGGAAACTCCACGGAGGCCCGATCCATGCGACCCGATCTTGCCGGTCTGCCGCCGCGCTTCCTGCGCACCAAGGAAGCCGCCGAATTCCTCAGCCTCTCGGCCCGCACGCTGGAAAAGCACCGCACCTATGGGACCGGCCCGGCCTATCGCAAGCTCGGCGGCCGCGTCGTCTATGCGGTCGACGATCTCGAAGCCTGGGCGGCGCGCGGCGCCGTCACCTCCACCTCCGATCCGCGTGGGCAGGTGCTGCCGGCGAAACGGCACGCGCTGCCCGCCCGTCCGCAACCCGGCCGCTACGCCCGTTGATTGCCGGCGTTTCCCGAATGACGGCGCGGCATCGCTCATCCTCGGAGCGCGGACAGCTCGAGCTGTTCCGGGCGCTCCCCGGCGACTTCGCGCCACGAGACGCGCAGGATCTCATGGCCTACCCGTTCTTCTCCCTCTCGAAGACCCACCGCATCGCACCGATCGATTTCGCGGCGGGCAATATCGCGATCCGCGTCGAGGCCGTGCCCGACCACGGCATGGCAACGATCTGGGACGCCGACATCCTGATCTGGGCGGCGAGCCAGATCGTCGAGGCGCGCGACGCCGGCCTCAACACCTCGCGGCTGATGGCCGCCACGCCATACGAAATCCTCACCTTCGTCGGCCGCGGCACCTCCTTGCGCGACTATCGGCGCCTGAAAGCTGCGCTCGACCGGCTCCAGTCCACCACGGTCTCGACCACTATCCGGCAGCCCGCCGAAGGCCGCCGCCATCGCTTTTCGTGGATCAACGAATGGCAGGAGCGGACCGATCGTCTCGGCAAACCCGCCGGCATCGAGCTAATCGTCCCTGACTGGTTCTACCGCGCCGTCCTCGACGACGCGCTCGTGCTGACCATCGACCGGGCCTATTTCGACCTGACTGGCGGGCTCGATCGCTGGCTCTACCGGCTGGTGCGCAAGCACGGCGGCCGCCAGCACGACGGCTGGCGCTTCGACTTCCGCCATCTCCATCAGAAGTCCGGCAGCCTGTCGCCGTTCAAGCGCTTCGCCTTCGAGTTGCGCGACATCATCCGCCGCCAGCCGTTACCCGGCTACACGCTGTTCATCGAGGTCGAGATCGGGGGGCGGATGCTGCTCGCCTTCGAGCCATCCGACCCCAGTGGACAGGCTGTGGATGGCCTCGTGCTATCGGGAACCGGCAATATCGTGCCATCAGGAACCCGACTATCGTGCTATCGGGAACCCAAACCGGCCCTAACTCACGGCAGAAAAAGCAAAAATCGCGCCCTTAACTTAGAGTCTAACCAAGAATCTAACTTTGAAGAGCGCGCGCGCGATGTGGACAACATCGCCAACACCGCTCGAAGCCAGGCTGAAGGGCCAGCTTCGGATGCCAATAGAAGCAATACGTCTTTCCGTAAAGGCGGCTTTACTGCCTCAGACGCTGTCGACGCATCGCGGCGTCCTCTCGACGATACGGGAGAGACGCGATGATCGTGGCGCTCCTCAACCAGAAGGGCGGCGTCGGCAAAACGACGCTGGCGCTGAACCTCGCCGGGGAATGGGCTGCGAGAGGCAAGCGCGTCCTGCTGATCGATGCCGATCCGCAGGGCTCGGCGCTCGATTGGTCGCAGCAGCGCGAGCATGAGGGCTTGCCGCGGCTCTTCGGCGTCGTCGGCCTGGCACGCGACACGCTCCATCGCGAGGCGCCGGAGCTCGTCCGCGGTGCCGATCATGTGGTGATCGATGGCCCGCCGCGCGTTGCCAGCCTGATGCGTTCGGCGCTGCTCGCCGCCGACCTGGTGCTGATCCCGGTGCAGCCGTCGCCGCTCGACGGCTGGGCCTCCGCCGAGATGCTCGCGCTTCTTCGAGAAGCACGCATCTATCGGCCGGAACTGGTCGCCCGCTTCGTTCTCAATCGCTGCGGCGCCCGCTCGATCCTCGCCCGCGAGACGGCTGAAACCTTGGCCGACCATGACCCGCCGGTGCTGGCGAGCACGATCGGCCAGCGCATCGCCTTCGCGACAGCGGCGCAATCCGGCCGGCTGGGTCGCGAGATCGATGACGACACGCCGGCCGCGCGCGAGATCGCAGCTCTGGCGACCGAGATCGACGCCGCGATGACGGAGAAGGGCTGCGCCCCGATTGCCGCCGCGCTGCCGTTCAACGGAAAGGCCACGCCATGAGCGACCGCCCGCCCCGTCGCGGCTTCGCCGCGCGGCCCGCCGATCCCGAGCAATGGATCAAGGCCGCGGACGCTTCATCCCGCGACGGCGACGCTTCCGACTTCACCGCGCGGCTGACCATCGACGTGACGCCGGAGCTGCGTGGCCGGATCAAGATCGCGGCGTTCCGGCGCGGGATCACCGTCGCCGACATGCTGCGCGGACTGCTCGCACGAGAAGTCCCCCTAACGTCCGAAGGAGACCCCTCATGACCGGCAACGCGGCCCCCCGCGTGCGCGGCGGCCCAGTGCCGTCGGCGCAACCGTCCGATGGCCCCACCCATGTCGAGCTGACGTACATCGAGAAGCGGATCGAGAACTGGATCAGGTTCGGCCGCGAGGCGCGCGAACAGGTGCTCGACCGCCGACGGCGCGTCCTCTCCTTCCGATCCGGCAGCATCTTCGCCTTCGTCCGCTGGGCCGCCAACGACTTCGGCACCATCCTCTCTCGCATCGACATCGTGCGCGCCGTCGAGCCGGGCGAAGCGTACCAGACGCTGCCGTTCGTGCGCCCCGGCGGCGACATCCTGCTGAAGATCGAAGGCTGGCCGAAGGTCGAGCAGGTGCTCCGCCATATCGACGCGGTGGAGGCTATTGGCATCGACGCATGCGAGGTCGCCCCCGATCACTGGCGCCACATCCACAACCGGATGCGCGCCGGCGAGGCGCCATGTGCCTACACACTGGCGCGCCATCAGGCGTGGCTCCAGCGGCGGGAGGTCGAATAATGACCCGCTTCGGCTACGTCATGGTGACGTATTTCTCGGTGATGGGCGTCGCTGTCGCCTCCTTCGTTCCCACGTCGCTCAGGTTCATGTGGAACGCCTCGGCCAGCGCCCCGATCGGACTCTACGAGATCGAGCCGGCCGGTGACCTCGACGTCGACGACATGGTGGCGGTCATGCCGCCGAAGCCCCTCGCCGACTTCATGGTCGAGCGCGGCTATATCGGCCGCGGCGTGCCGCTCCTGAAGCGCGTCATGGCGCTGCCGGGGCAAGAGGTTTGCCGCATCGGCCGCGGCATCACGGTCGATGGCGCGCCGCTCGACAACGCGCTCGACCGCGACCGGATAGGCCGCGTTCTGCCGGTCTGGCAGGGCTGCCGGCGCGTCGCGAGCGGCGAGCTGTTCCTTATGAACCCCGATGTCCGCGACAGCTTCGACGGTCGCTACTTTGGCCCACTCCCGGCCCGTACCGTCATCGGCAAAGCGACGCCGCTCTACACCGACGAAGCTGGAGACGGCCGCTTCGTCTGGCACGCGGCGGTGCGCTGACCGCTGCCACTCTCCATCCTCGTCTCCATCCAACGGAGCTTTCCATGCCGCAGATCGGTCAATTCATGCGTGAGAGATCCGGCTTTGCCGGACGCATCCGCACCGTCACCCTCGACATCGAACTCGTCCTTGTCCCGGCCGATCCCTCCGGTGCCGAGAGTGCGCCGGACTACCGCGTTCACATCGACAGCGAAGATGGCCCTGAGGCCGGCGCCGGCTGGAAGCGCACCGGCGAGCGCGCCGGCGAATACATCGCGCTGCTGATCGACGATCCGGCGTTGTCGCAGCCGATCCGCGCCAATCTGTTCCGTGATGACGCTGATAGCAACGCCTGGTCGCTGCACTGGAACCGCCCGCCGAAGCGCGACGGCAGGGACTGACGCCATGCGCCGCAGCATGTTTCTTCTCCTTTCCGGCCTGTCCATCGCCGTCGCCACCCCGATCTCGGCCTTCGCCGAGCCTCCGGTCACCGCTCGTCCGTCGGCGCTCGATCCCTATGGTGAGCACATCACCGAGGCGGCACAGCGCTTCGAGCTTCCCGCCGCCTGGATCAGGGCGGTGATGCGCGCTGAAAGTGACGGCAATCCGCGCGCCACCTCACCAAAGGGTGCGATGGGCCTGATGCAGGTGATGCCCGAGACCTGGGCCGAGTTGCGCGTCCGCCATCGCCTCGGCGACAACGCCTATGACCCGCACGACAACATCATCGCCGGCGCCGCCTACATCCGCGACCTGTTCGACCGCTACGGTTCGCCCGGTTGGATCGCCGCCTACAATGCCGGTCCCGGCCGCTACGAGGCGTCGCTGAAAGGCCGACCGCTGCCGGCGGAAACCCGCGCCTATGTCGCAGCCATCGCGCCGGCTCTCGGCGATGATGGCGATCGCGTCAGCGTCGCCATTGCGACCATCGATCCGCCGGAATGGACCCGCGCGCCGCTGTTCACCGCGCAGCCGGATCGCAGTCCGGCCGTCGATCCCATGTCGGCCACCGGCGCTTCGACAGCATCGACCGTGCGTGATGTTTCCGCCATCGCGCCACGGTCGGATGGCCTGTTCGTCGCCCGTGCCGCCGAAAGGGCCGTGCGATGAACGCCCCGGTTCCCGATCGCGCGATGACGGGCTCCGGCGTGGCCCTGAGTGCACGGAGGTGGACCCCAGGCGACGCGACCGGAGGATTGCCGCCCGTAATCGGCGGGCCGCGCCCAGCCCGTCATCCGCAGGCGCAGCGCCTGCGGCGGCCGCTACACTTCCTGCCGTCAAACCCACGCGGGAGGCGGCTGATGGAATTCTTTTGTGGGCTGGACGTTGCGATCGAGGAGACGGCGGTGTGCGTCGTCGATGATCGTGGTGAAGTGCATCTGACGGTGAAGGTTGCGACCGAACCGGAGGCGCTGTTTGCGGTGCTGAAGCCGTTCGTGGCGCGGCTGCGGCGCGTCGGCCACGAGGCGGGCTCGCTGTCACCGTGGCTGCATCCGGAACTTCGGAAGCTCGGTCTGCCGGCGATCTGCCTGGAGACGCAGCACGTGCGCGCGGCAATGTCGGCGCAGCGCAACAAGACCGACGAGAAGGACGCGCTCGGCATCGCCCACATCATGCGCACCGGCTGGTTCCGGGCCGCGCATGTGAAGACGGAAGAGTGCTACCGGATGCGCCTGTTGTTGACGCATCGGCGCAATCTGAAGCGCAAGTTCCTCGACCTGGAGAACGCCGTCCGCCACTCGCTCAAGAGCTTCGGGATCAAGCTCGGCGGCACCTCGCGCGGCAAGTTTGACCAGGCGGTGCGCGAGGCGGTGGCGGACGATCCGCTGACGGCCGAGTTGATGGACGCCATGCTGACGGCGCGCGCGGCGCTGTGGAAGGAATATTGCCGGCTGCACGATCTGGTCGTGAAGATGGTCGCGGCAAGCGAGCTGTGCCGACGCTTCATGGCGATCCCCGGCGTCGGGCCGGTGACGGCGCTGTCCTTCATGACGGCGATCGACGACCCGTTGCGCTTCCGCCGCTCGCGCGACGTGGCGGCCTACTTCGGCCTGACGTCGCGGCGATGGCAGTCGGGCACCTCGATCGACGTCAAGGGCCGCATCTCGAAGGCCGGCGATGCCGATGTGCGGCGCGCGCTCTACGAGGCAGCGTCCGGCCTGATGACGCGCTTCAAGGGCAAGGACAGGGTCAAGAGCTGGGGCGAGCAGATCGCCAAACGCTCCTGCCATCGCAAGGCGGTGGTCGCGGTGGCGCGCAAGCTGGCGGTGATCATGCACGCCATGTGGAGCGACGGCACCTTCTATGTCGGTGATCCGGCGGCGGGCGAAACCGATGCCGCCCGGCGCGCGCAGGTCAAGGACCGCAAGCTCTTGGGAGCGCACGCATGAATCGATCGACGACAGCCGAAACGCATCACGTCTGCGAGGTGACGGACGCGACCTGAACACGGAGATCCGCTGTAGCGGATGAGGACCGATGCAGACCATCAACGACGGAACGCACGCTATCTTGCCTGCGGCCGCGCCGATCGGAAGACGGCCGGACCGCGCCCGAGTGCCTGTGACGATGCTCCGTCAGTCCGATGGAAAAGTGCGCCGCGACGGTTCGAGCGCTGCCACCGTGCAGCCGAAACACCCCGTCGCAGAGCGCGGAGGAGTGCAAGGCGCATCGGAACTCGAAACCCGGCAGCGGCAGCGTGCAATAGAGAACAGCATAGTATATCTTCGTAGCCGCAAGGAGAAACAACGATGGCGAAAAGAGCAGCGGAAACACGACCGATTAGGAGGGCAGGATAAAAGGGCGCACATTGTGCGCCGGTCGGTCGGTTGTTTTCGTTGGGGTTTCTGGCCCGTTCCGCACATTGCCCGGCCTTGCCGCAATGTGCGCCGTTGGCTCAACGCCCTCTATCGCCGAGATATTTCGCACATTGCGGAGCCGCGCCATGGCCGATGAGCGCGAGTTCCGCGTCCGTCCGGGCCGCATCCGCTCCTCTGGTGCGCAGCGCGCCAGGCCGTTCATCGCGCAGGCGCTGGCGGCCGCCAAGAAGGCTGGCGGCGGCGTGTCGCGCTCCGGCCGGATCGTGCCCGGCAACCGCTCACGCTTCGGCCACGGTCAGCGTGCCAGCATCCAGGCGAACCGCTTGATCACCTCGCGCTCGCGCGGCGCCGTCGTCAAGGCGCGCGTCGTTCGCCATACGGTGCGGGCCGCGCCGCTCGGCACCCATCTCGCCTATCTGCGCCGCGAGGGTGTCACCCGCGACGGAGAGAAGGCCCGCCTGTTCGGGCCGGGCACCGAGACCGCCGATGCCGATGCCTTCGCCGAACGCTGCCAGGACGACCGGCACCATTTCCGCTTCATCGTCTCGCCCGACGACGCGCTGGAGATGGCCGACCTCAGGTCGTTTACCCGCGATCTCGTCGGACAGATGGAAAAGGATCTCGGCGCCCGGCTCGACTGGGTGGCCGTCGATCACTGGAACACCGAGCATCCACACGTCCATCTGATCGTGCGCGGTGTGCGCGACGATGGCCAGGACCTCGTCATTGCGCGCGACTACATCAAGGAAGGCATGCGTGACCGGGCGCGCGATCTCATCACCCAGGAGCTGGGACCGCGCACCGATCTCGACATCCACCGCGCGCTCGAGCGCCAGATCGCGGCCGAGCGCTGGACCCAGCTCGATCGCCAGCTTGTCCGGGATGGAAAAGAGACCGGCATCATCGATCTCGCACCGTACCCCGACGCGCGGCCCGACGAATTCCACGCCCTGAAGATCGGGCGTTTGCGAAAGCTCGAAGCGCTTGGCGTGGCGAGCCAGGTTGGCAACGCACAATGGGTCCTCAAGCCGGAAGCCGAGACGGTGTTGCGCGAGCTGGGCGAGCGCGGCGACATCATCAAGCGGATGCATCGGGCGCTCACCGAGCGCGGCATCGAACGCGGGTCGGCGAGCTACGTGCTGGCGAGCGAAAGCCTCGATATTCCGGTGGTCGGCCGGCTGGTCGAACGCGGCCTCGATGACGAGCTCAACGGCACCGCCTATGCCGTGGTTGACGGCGTCGACGGGCGCACCCATCACATCAAGCTGCCCGACCTCGATGCGGCCGGCGATAGCGCGCCCGGATCGATTGTCGAGCTGCGTCGGTTCGACGACGCGCGTGGGCAGCGCCGGGTAGCGCTCGCCGTCCGGTCCGATCTCGATGTCGAGCGGCAGGTTACCGCCTCTGGCGCCACTTGGCTCGATCGGCAGAACATCGCCCGTGAGCCCGTCGCGCTCTCCGACGGCGGCTTCGGCGCCGAGGTGCGGCAGGCACTGAATCGCCGTGCCGGGCATCTCATTGAGCAGGGTCTTGCCGAGCGGCAGGGCCAGCGCATCGTCTTCACCCGCAACCTGATCGATACGCTGCGTCGCCGGGAGCTGGAGGCGCTCGGCGAGACGCTGTCGGCCGAGACCGGCCAGCCTTTCAATCGCGCCGGCAGCGGCGAATACATCGCCGGTGTCTATCGCCAGCGCTTTGCGCTCGCCTCCGGCCGCTTCGCCATGATCGACGACGGCCTCGGCTTCCAACTCGTCCCCTGGACTCCCTCGCTCGAAAAGCAGCTCGGCCGCCATGTCTCCGGTATCGCCCGCGCCGATGGCGGCGTCGACTGGAGCTTCGGCCGCAAGCGGGGCCTCGGCCTCTAGCCGCTCATCCGGAAAGGACTGCCACCATGTCGGCTACCAAAATCCTCTGGGGTCAGATCCTCACCGTCTTGCTGATCGTGCTGGCGACGACCTGGGGCGCCACCGAATATGTCGCGTGGCGGCTGGCCTTCCAGGCGCAGCTCGGCCCGCCGTGGTTCTCCTTCCTCGGCTGGCCCGTCTACTATCCGCCCGCCTTCTTCTGGTGGTGGTATTTCTATGACGCCTATGCGCCCGACATCTTCACCGAGGGCGCGTTCATTGCCGCGTCGGGTGGCTTCATCGCCGTAGCGGTCGCCATCGGTATGTCGGTCTGGCGGGCGCGCGAAGCGAAGAAGGTCGAAACCTACGGCTCCGCGCGTTGGGCCGAGACGGCCGAGGTGAAGGCGGCGGGACTCCTCGGGTCGGACGGCGTGGTGCTCGGCCGCTACGATCGGGACTATCTGCGCCATGACGGCCCGGAGCATGTGTTGTGTTTCGCCCCGACCCGCTCAGGCAAGGGCGTCGGCCTCGTCATCCCAACCCTTCTGACCTGGCCGGACTCGGCGATCGTTCACGACATCAAGGGCGAGAACTGGCAGCTCACCGCCGGCTTCCGCGCCCGCTATGGTCGCGTGCTGCTGTTCGATCCGACCAACGCCAAATCTTCGGCCTACAACCCACTCCTCGAAGTGCGCCGCGGCGAGTGGGAAGTCCGGGACATCCAAAACATCGCCGACATCCTGGTCGACCCGGAAGGCAGCCTCGAGAAGCGGAACCATTGGGAGAAGACCTCCCACGCGCTCCTGGTCGGTGCGATCCTGCATGTCCTCTACGCCGAAGAGGACAAGACCCTTGCCGGCGTCGCCGCCTTCCTCTCCGATCCGAAGCGGCCGATCGAATCGACGCTCGCCGCCATGATGAAGACGGCGCATCTCGGCGAAGCCGGGCCGCACCCCGTCATCGCCAGCGCTGCACGCGAACTGCTCAACAAATCCGACAACGAGCGAAGCGGCGTGCTCTCCACCGCCATGTCGTTCCTCGGCCTCTACCGCGATCCCGTCGTCGCCGAGGTGACGCGGCGCTGCGACTGGCGCATCGCCGACATTGTCGGCGGCAAGCAGCCGACGACGCTCTACCTCGTCGTGCCACCCTCCGACATCAATCGCACCAAGCCGCTGATCCGCCTGATCCTCAACCAGGTCGGCCGGCGGCTGACCGAGGATCTTCAGGCGAAAGCAGGACGACACCGCCTTCTGCTCATGCTCGACGAGTTTCCGGCGCTTGGCCGGCTCGACTTCTTCGAGTCAGCGCTGGCCTTCATGGCCGGCTATGGGCTCAAATCCTTTCTGATTGCGCAGTCGCTGAACCAGATCGAAAAGGCCTACGGTCCCAACAACTCGATCCTCGACAACTGCCACGTCCGGATCAGCTTTGCCACCAACGACGAGCGGACCGCCAAGCGTGTCTCCGACGCCCTCGGCACCGCGACCGAGATGCGCGCCATGCGGAACTACGCCGGCCATCGACTGAGCCCCTGGCTCGGCCATCTGATGGTGTCGCGATCGGAGACCGCCCGGCCGCTGCTCACTCCCGGCGAGATTATGCAACTGCCGCCGGTCGACGAGATCGTCATGGTCGCCGGCACGCCGCCGATCCGCGCCAAGAAGGCGCGCTATTACGAAGACACCCGCTTCAAGGAACGCATCCTGCCGCCGCCAGCTTTGACCGCAGCAACGCAAGGGCGACCCGACGACTGGACGGTGCTTCCATTGCCGCCGCGGCCAGCAGTTCTTGACACCGTCTCGCTCGGGACCAGCGACGAGGACACCACGGAATCCGAGCGCCGCCGCCAGCCCGAGCTTGCCCGCGTCAAGCCGGTCGAGAAGAAAGCGCCGATCGACAACGAGTTCGAGATCGACCTCGTCGACGATGTCGACGATGACGCCGTCCGCAACAGCCGGATGAACCGCATGATGCAGGGCGTGGCGCGGCAGGTTTCGCTTGATCCGAACGACGGCATGGAGCTCTGACGGCCATGTCGGATCACCATCCCGGCCGGCGCCGGAAAAAGGCGCAAATCTCCGTCTATCTCGACCCGGATGTCCTGGCGATGCTGGCCGACCATGCCGCGCGCCGGAACCAGCCGCAGTCCGTAATTGCCGAGGCTGCCATAGCCTCGTTTCTGTCGCCCGATGCTGCCGAGCGCCGCGAGGCGGTGCTGGCGAAACGCCTTGATCAGCTCGACCGCCGCATGGCCCGGCTCGAACGGGATCTCGGCATCGCCGTCGAGACGCTCGCCGTCTTCATCCGCTTCTGGCTCACCACCACGCCGGCGCTGCCCGAGCCCGCTGCCCACGCAGCTCGCGCCAAGGCTGGCGAGCGCTACGACACCTTCGTCACGGCGCTTGGCCGCCGCCTCGCCAGAGGGCCAACGCTCCAGCAGGAGATCGTGGAGGACGTTCCGGCACAAAGTGAATAGGATGACGTGACTTGACTATACGCCGGAAGGCGACACCCGCCCCGTTGCACTCGGAAGTCCAAAGTGGGGCCGTTTGCTGTCTATCGGCTTTTAGTTGAGCTGCACAGGAAAGCGGACGCCCGCGGAGATAAGGCTACTTAACGTTTTCGCCTACTAACGAACGCCTGAGTTACTTCGATATCTTTGACAGCCTTATCGCGCTCCTCAGGAGTGAAATAAGCAGGATCATTGAAGAGTTCTTTCGCCTCGGAGTACTGGCCAGCTTCGACTAGATAGTGGGCCTTAGTCTCAAGATAGAGCCTGTAGTTCGACCTTCTGTCGTAAATCTCCCTGTCTTCCATCATTCGTGTCATCGCTTGGAGCGCTTGATCCGCCCTATTACGATTGCCGATCTTAAGATATATCTCAGCCTGAAGCCGCCTTACTTCGAATATCATCGGAGTTTTCTCAACGGCCTGCTCTATAAGCAAAGCAGCTTTCTTCTTATCTCCCCACAGGATTTCGTACTCAGCACGACGCGTCGTGTAAAACGACCGTCCGTTCTCCTCGCCCACCCTCTCAAGAACGCCAAAAAGGTCCTCTATCTCACTAGTCGCCGCTCCCGCCGTTCGCTTTCGGATTAGAACGGTGAGCAACATATCGACTAAATAGGCATTTGTCCGAGCATAGATGTACGCCTCGCGAGCCAAGCCTTCCGCTTTGTCTAAATCACCTCTGGCAAGCGCGATCGCCGCCAACTCACGCATCGCCGAAACGTTGCCGTTATGGAAGTCGTAGGCTTTCTGAAAGAGGTCCTGAGCCGCCGGTAACCTGCCCCTCATTCGCTGCCGGAAACCTTCAAGATAAGAGACATTGCTTCGCGCCCAATCATCATCAGCGCGCGAGCGCAGCTTCGCAATAGCCCTGTCGAATACTTCGTCGGCTCCGGTGCGTGCCGCTGCGAGGCACAGGAATCGGCAAGCAGCAACCAACCCATTGGTCGAGAGCCGAGACTCGCCTTTGAGCGCCTCCAAACCAAACCGAATGCTTTCCGCCCACT
>JAUVXG010000220.1 GCA_030603685.1 Pleomorphomonas sp. | reverse complement strand
TGGGATCGGTGCCTTCGAAGGAGGCGCAACCGATCATGGCATCGACGCCGTTGTTCAGCACGTAAGCCCAAATGCCCTGCCACAGGAGCTCGACGGTGCGCTTGCTGCGATAGGCCTTCATGACGCAGGATCGGCCGAGTTCGAGAAACTCCAAGCCGGCATGGCGGGCAAGGAGCGGCTCGATGGAAAACTCACCGGCGGTGTAGAAGCCGCGATGACGCTCGGCCACCTTCTGGCGGAGAAGGCGATAGGTGCCGACGATGCGCGGCCGGGCCCGGCGGAAGGGGCGGATCTCGACGTCGTCGTGATCGAGAACCAGCAGATGGTCGCAATAACGATCGAACGCATCGGCATCGCGACGACGAAGAAGCGTACGCGGATCGGCAGTTGCCTGCATCTCTCCATAGAAGACGCGATAGCGCAGTGCCTGGGCAGCGCGAACCTCGCCGGCTGAGCGGGCAAGCCGGACTTCAAGCGCGCCCAGGTAGCCGAGTGATGCGCCATTCCCGGTCTCGCTCCCCCTCGTGCGCCTTGCGGGAAAAGCGTTGGAAAGTCCGAACATGAGAACCTCTGCCAAAGGAGTTCACCTGAAATGTCTGGCCGCGTCCTCGAACGCCGATTTGCCGGCGATCTGTCGCGCTAGGCCGAAAAAGAGGCCTGAAAACCCGGTCGTGCGGCTTTTTCTGCAAGGCGCTGCCGGGAAGAGCCTCCAAAGAGGTCTTCTGGACAGGGCTCCAGACGTTGGTTGATGCGTCTGCTGCTGGTCGAATGAGCCTGAAATGGCCTCGGTGTGGCGCTACTCCAGACCGAAATGCCCGTCGATCAAGCGCCAACCTTTTCGAGGCCACAGCCATCGCCGCGCAGGCGGCTACGACGCCGTGGTGCTCGACCGGCAGCCGCCGGAAGGCGATGGCCTCATCAGGATCCCCAAGCTCGGGGCGTGCGACAATGTCACCGACCAACTCGCCGGGCTGGCCAAGGAGGAGGCCGACTGTCGCGCCAGGCCTTCCGCCTGGGAGGAAACTCCGGCTCGCACTCGCTCCCTGTTACGCTCCCCGGCGAGGTGAAACTGCCACGGTTGGCGGCGCCCTGCCTGAAGGGCCTAAGCCCAGGGATGGAGCCGGTGCGAACGTCGGTCGTATCGGCGGAAGCAGTCGCCAGACCCGCGAAATAGGAGCTCCAGCCGCTGCAGGCCATCAACCTCTTGGCGAGCATTGTCTCCATTGGTCCGCTCCGTTGTGTTCGTTCGGCAGACCCATAGTTTTTGCGACGCCGCTAGAAAATCCTTCAGAACTGCAACTCGCCATGCAGAAATGAATCGTTGCAAGTTCGTATTGCAAGCTCGATTCAAAGATCAGTGTCGGCGCAATTTTGGGGGCGGCGGGTATCAGACCGCTGTCGGCCTGCGCGCATTTCCGTATCCGTTTCTATCACGTTCGTTTTGGCGCGCACCGCATCGGATCGATGGTCGTGATGGACGGAAAGGGAAGGGGAGCCGGCCCCCGGCTCCCGCCGGGAGTGTTGGCGGAAGCCGGGGGCACGGTCAAGCCGCAGGCCTCGGGGGGACGAGGTCGGGGAGGCGGCTTGGAGCATCATCCGACCGGAGTGAAACGAGGGTCGACAAGATGATGTGTCAGGAAGAACCGAGAGCGCCGATCTGATTCATTCAGATCGAACGGCGCTCTTGGAGGACCAGTCGCGTCGTGACGCGAGTGGCTCGCCCGGCGGTGTGAGGGCGCCGGGCAAGTTCGGGGCGATTAGGCCAGGACGGAGCGCACCGCCTTGACGACGCCGTCGGTGGTGATGCCGAAGAACTCGTAGACCTCAGGCGCCGGGCCGCATTCGCCGAAGCGGTCGATGCCGACCACCGCGCCTTCGAGGCCGACATACTTGCGCCAGTAGTCGGTGACGCCTGCCTCGACGGCGACGCGGGGGATGCCACGCGGCAGCACGTCGTTCCTGTAGGCGGCGTCCTGCTGCTCGAACACGAAGTGCGAGGGCAGGGAGACGACGCGGGTGGCGACGCCCTCGGCGGCGAGCTTCTTCTGCGCGTCCATGGCGAGGCCGACTTCCGAGCCGGTGGCGATGATCACCGCGTCGGGCTTGCCGGCGCAGTCGCTCAGCACGTAGCCGCCGCGCTTGATCGCTTCGATCCGGGCGGCGTCGCGGCTCTGGTGCGGCACGCGCTGGCGCGTCAGCACGAGGGCGGTCGGGCAATCGCGATGTTCGATGGCCGTCTGCCATGCGACGAAGGTTTCGACGCTGTCGCAGGGCCGCCAGACATCGAGGTTGGGCACGAGGCGCAGGGTTGCCGTCTGCTCGACCGCCTGATGGGTCGGGCCGTCCTCGCCCATGCCGATGGAATCGTGGGTGAGCACGAACAGCGACCGCACCTTCATCAGCGCCGCCATGCGGATGGCGTTGCGGGCATACTCGGAGAACACCAGGAAGGTGGCGCCGATCGGCAGGAAGCCGCCGTGCAGCGCCAGCCCGTTGACGATCGCCATCATGCCGAACTCGCGGATGCCGTAGTCGAGGACGTTGCCGCCTTCCTCGAGGGCGCCGGCGCGCAGATGCTTGCAGCCGTTCCACTCGGTCATGGTGCAGGCGTGCAGGTCGGCGGAGCCGGACAGGACCTCCGGCAGCAGCGGCGCCAGGGCGTTGAGCGCCCGCTGCGAGCCGTGGCGGGTGGCGACGCTCTTCGCCTCGGCGTCGATGGTCGCCAGGAGCTTGGCGGCTTCAGCGGCGAAGTTCTCGGGCAGGCGGCCGTTGATGCGGCGCTCGAACTCGGCGGCCTCCTTGGGGAAGGCGGCGCGGTAGGCGTCGAACAGGGCCTGCCACTTCCGCTGCCGCTGGATGCCGGCGTCGCGCCCGTTCCAGGCGGCGCGGACGTCGTCGGCGATCTCGAAGGGGCCGGAGGTGATGCCGAGCTCGGCGCGGGTGGCGGCGATCTCGGCCACGCTCAGCGGGTTGCCGTGGACGCCTGGGGTGTCCTGGCAGTTGGGCGAGCCCTTGCCGATGATCGTGCGGCAGCAGATCAGCGTCGGCTTGTCGGTCTGGGCCTTGGCCTCCTGGATCGCCTTGTCCACGGCCTCGACGTCATGGCCGTCGACGCCGGTGATCACGTGCCAGCCATAGGCCTCGAAGCGCTTGGGCGTGTTGTCGCTGAACCAGTCGGAGACGCGGCCGTCGATGGAGATGCCGTTGTCGTCCCAGAAGGCGATCAGCTTGTTGAGCTTCCAGGTGCCGGCCAGCGAGCAGGCCTCGTGCGAGATGCCTTCCATGAGGCAGCCGTCGCCCATGAAGGCGTAGGTGTAGTGGTCGACGATGGGGAAGCCGGGACGGTTGAACTCGATCCCCAAGAGCTTCTCGGCCAGCGCGAAGCCGACGGCGTTGGCAATCCCCTGGCCGATCGGGCCGGTGGTGGTCTCGACGCCGGGCGTGTGGCCGTATTCGGGGTGGCCGGGCAGGCGACCGCCGAGCTTGCGGAAGTTCTTGATGTCGTCGAGCGACACGTCATAGCCGGTCAGGTGCAGCATCGAATAGATCAGCATCGACGCATGGCCGTTGGACAGGACGAAGCGGTCGCGGTTGATCCACTTGGGGTCGGCCGGGTTGTGGCTGAGGTGGCGGGTCCACAGGGCTGTGCCCATTTCCGCCATGCCCATGGGGGCGCCCGGATGGCCGCAGCCGGCGGCGTTGACCGCGTCGATGGTCAGGATGCGAATCGCGTTGGCCAAGGCGGTGGATGATGGAAATGGTGACAGCATGTGGTTTCTCCTCGCGTTCCCCCGGCCATTCCCATCGCCTTTGGCGTAATGACCGAAAATTGCCCTAACACGCTATAGTTCGGTATAAAAAAAGTCAAAATAAATAACGGATCAGTCGCAAAAATACGCTAATGGCTGTCTATTGAGCGCATGTTTGCGAAAATGGCGCAATTTCCGTTGAGATTCACGCGGTTGCGGAAGGGCGGCGCGCTGGCTCGTTTACCGTGTGATGGCGATCGGGTATCATGCGCAACCGACCGGTATCAGTGGCCGGTCCGGCGGTTTCCTGATCGAGACGAGAAGCGCCTAAGAAGTTGAAAAGGGAAACGCCGTGGTGAGTGCGAGGGACGTTATCACTGATACGAGTGGTACCCATCTTCCCGTGGAGAGCCGGGATCTGTTCTCGCTGATCGCCAGAAATGGCGCCGTTTCCCGGTCCGAACTGGAAAGGCTGTCCGGTAGCTCGCGCACCACCGTCGTTCAGCGTCTGGGCATGCTGTTCAATGCCAATCTGGTCCGCGAAACCGAAAAGGTGCTGCCGACCGGCGGCCGGCCGTCCAAGCTGCTCAGCCTCAACGAGGAGTTTGCGCTGATCGCCGCCGTCGATGTCGGCGAGAGCCAGACGCGCGTGGCGCTGACCGACCTGGCGCCCAAGATCCTGGCCGAGGAGGTGTTCGCGACCGACCTCGACGACGCGCCGACCGCGATCCTCGAGCAGATCGCCGCCTGCCTCGAACGCCTGCTGCCGCAGGTCGGGCGGCCGATGGACGACGTGATCGGTGTCGGGCTGTGCCTGCCCTCGCGCATCGACTACAAGAACGCGCGGGTGTTCGGCCCCTCCGTCATGCACGGCTGGTACGACTTCGACATTCGCGGCTGGTTCCGGGATCGTTACGACATCCAGGTTTTCGCCGACAACGACGTCAACCTGATGGCGCTGGCCGAGTACAAGACCTACTGGCCCGACGAGGACTGCTTCTTCTTCATCAAGGCCGGCACCGGTATCGGCGGCGGCTTCATCAGTTGCGGCGAGGTCTATCGCGGCGGGCGCGGGGCGGCGGCCGACATCGGCCACATTCAGCTCGACCTGCCCAATCCGCCGCTCTGCCGCTGCGGCAAGCTCGGCTGCCTCGAAGCCTATTCCGGCGGCTGGGCGATCGCGCGCGACCTGCGCGCCATCGGGATCGAGGCCAGGAATGCGCGCGACGTGATCAACGTCGTCAAGCGCAACGTGCCCGAGGCAATCCAGCTGATCCGCGCCGCCGGCAAGGGCTTCGGCGAAGTGACGGCCAATGTCGTCAGCGTCCTCAATCCGAACCTCGTGGTGGTCGGCGGCACGCTTGCGGAAGCCGGCGAGCACCTGATGGTCGGCATCCGCGAACTGGTCAACCAGCGCTGCCTGCCGCTGGCGACGCAGAGCCTGCAGATCGTCAGGGCCAAGAGCGGCGACCGCGCCGGCGTCCTCGGCGCCGCCCATCTGGTGTACGAGGAGCAGCTTGCCGGCGTCGGCAGGTGCCGCGTCGGCGAGCGGGGCCACATGGCGCGATGAGCGGCGCGGGAGCGTCGATGACGCCAGCTCCTCGCTGAGGCATTACAGCCGTTTGTAGCAGATGTCCTCTGTCCCAGGACGGAGGACGCCGCTTGTTGGACCGCGTCGATCGCGTTCCCACCATTTTCCGTGCTCTCCAACGAAAAACGCCCGGGACGCGAGGTCCCGGGCGTCGGTCTGGATCGTGCTAGGTGTGAGAGCTGCCCTTAGCGGGCGGCGTTCCAGCCCTTGTATTCGTTGACGTTGTCGCGCGTCACCAGCTTGGAGGGAAGCAGGGTGACCTTCTGCGCCGGCTCCTTGCCGTTCAGGAGATCGACGCCGATTTCCATGGCCAGCTGGGCCATGGCGTAGGGATCCTGGCTGGCCGAGGCCTGAACCATCGGGCTCTCCGGGTCCTTCAGGACGGCTTCGATGTCGGGGGCGCCGTCGACCGAGGTGAAGATGATGTTGTTGCGGCCGGCCTGCTTGGCGGCGAGGTTCGAGCCGATCACCTGCGGATCGTTGATGGCGAAGACCGCGTCGATCTTCTCGAAGCGGGTCAGCATGGCCTGCATGACGTTGAGGCCGCCGTCGCGCGAGCCGAGGGCGTTCTGGTCGTCCGAGAGAACGTTGATGCCGGGGTTGGCGTCGAACACCTTCTTGCAGCCGACGACGCGGTCGATGACGGCCGACACCTGGTTGCTGTTCTGGATGATGACGTCGCCCTTGCCGCCCAGCTTGTCGACGATGTACTGGCAGGCGATCTCGCCGGCCTGGACGTTGTCGGTGGTCACGGTGGCGTCGGCGCCGACGGCGGCGGTGTCGACGGCGACCATCGGGATGCCGGCGGCCTGAGCGCGGGCGATGGCAGGCGCCACGGCTTCGGAGTCGGCGGGCGTGAACAGGATCAGGTCGACGCCGGCGGCGATGAAGTTATCGATCTGGGTGAACTGCTTGTTGAGGTCGTAGTCGTAGCCGAGGGCGATCACGTCGACGTCGGGATTGATCTCCTTGGCCTTGGCGGTCGCGCCGTTGGCGAGGGCGACGTAGAACGGGTTGCCCATCGAGCCGATGGAGATGCCGATCCTGTTGAGATCCTTGGCGGTTGCCGTGCCGACGAGGGCGAGGGCGACGGACGCGAAAAGCACAGAACGAAGCAACATGGTCTTACTCCTCCAGGGGGTGCCGCTTCCCTTGTCTTGCCGGGGCGGCGGCGGCAATCCGGCGCGAAACCTCCTCGCGACGGCTTTATCGAGAGCGCGGTTTTCCATTCGCCGCCGGGGTGGCGGCGACGTCACGCTCGGGAACTTGGTGAAAGCGAACGGGCTTGCGGTGTCGCGGGCGTCGTCCGCGACGGTTTCGCCGGTTGTCAGGTCCTGGCGCCACCCTTGCTGCGCAGGCGGTCGAGCGCCACGGCGATGATGATGACGAGGCCCTTGATGATGTACTGCCAGATGTCGGAGACGCCGATCAGCACCAGTCCGTTGGACAGCACGGCGATGATCAGCGCGCCGATCAGCGTGCCC
>JAUVXG010000207.1 GCA_030603685.1 Pleomorphomonas sp. | reverse complement strand
GGCCAGCGCCCTGTCGATGGCGGCATCGATGCGGGCGGGGGAAATAGGGGAGAGACTCATGGCGGGCAATCTCCTATAATCACAATGACCATTCCCGAATAACCCAGACACCAAGGTATTTCCAGAGTGATCGTTGTGAAAAATGGAGAACCGGCCACGCGGCGCGGCCGACCGCGCGCCTTCGATCGCGACGCGGCGCTGGAAAAGGCGGTGGAAGCCTTCTGGCGGCACGGCTACGAGGGCACGTCCATCGCCGACCTCACCGAGGCCATGGGCATCACGGCGCAGAGCCTCTATGCCGCCTTCAGCTCGAAGGCCGACCTCTACCGCGAGGCGCTCGCCTGGTATCAGGCCCACGTCGGCAGCCTCGGCGCCGATCTCGGCGAGGCGGGCGACGTGGTGACGGAAATGGCCGCCCTGCTCGCCGGCTCGGCCCACGCCTTCACCCGCCCCGGCCGGCCGCACGGCTGCATGATCTCCACCTCCGTCCTGACCTGCGCCGTCGAGAACGAGCCGATCGCCCGCCACGTCCAGGCCCTGCGCGGCGCCTCCATCGACAGGCTCAGGGCGCGCATCGAGCGCGGCATCGCCGAGGGCCAGCTGAAGCCGACCACCGATTCCCAGGCCCTCGCCCGCTTCATCGGCGCCATGATCCAGGGCATGTCGGTGCAGGCGCAGGACGGCGCGTCGGAAGCCGCTCTCAGCGCCATCGTCGACCACGCCATCGCCGAGATCGGGCGCCACCGCGCCTGACCACATCCGTTGCGTCCGGCGACCGGGCGGGATTAGATGAACTGATCCGCTTTCGCTCGGTTCAGCAGGGCTAATCCGATGATCGACTATTCCGCCGCCCTCGCCGTCGCCGCCATTGTCCGCACCGGTAGTTTCGAGAAGGCGGCGCGGCAGCTGTCGGTCACGCCGTCGGCCATCTCGCAGCGGGTGCGACAGCTGGAGGAGCGGCTCGGCGCCGTACTGATCGAGCGCGGCACGCCCTGCACCGCCACCGAGAAGGGCGCCTGGCTCTGCCGCCACGTCGAGCTGGTCGGCATGCTGGAAACCGACCTTCTGGAGCGCCTGCCGGGCCTCGGCGATCCCCAGTCCGGCCCCGTCACGCTCGACATCGCCGTCAACGCCGACAGCCTGGGCACCTGGTTCATGCCGGCCGCCGCCGCCTTCGCCGAGCGGTCCAAGGCGCTGCTCAGGATCGCCGTCGACGATCAGGACCACACGGCCGACTGGTTGAGGCGCGGCCGGGTGGTGGCCGCCGTCACCTCGCTGTCAAAGCCGGTGGCCGGCTGCAAGACCAGCCCGCTCGGCCGCCTCCGCTATCACGCCACCGCCAGCCCCGTCTTCATGGCCCGCCACTTCCCGGACGGCGTCACGGCCGAAGCGCTGGCCCGGGCCCCGGCCCTCACCTTCAACCAGAAGGACGGGTTGCAGCAGGACTGGGCGCGGCAGACGCTGGGCGCCACCGACCCCGGCCCCACCCACTGGCTGCCCTCGACGCAGGGCTTCGTCGACGCCGCCCTGCTCGGCATGGGCTGGGGCCTCAACCCCACGGCGCTGGTCGAGGGCCACCTCGCCGCCGGCCGCCTCGTCGAGCTGGTGCCCGGCGCCAGCCTGGACGTCACCCTCTACTGGCAAGTCAGCCGCCTCGTCTCCGGCCAGTTCCCCGAACTGACCCAAGCCGTGCTGGACGCGGCGAAGGACGCGCTGGGATGAGGCCCGAACAAGAACAGCCGCCTCCGTGGTCCGGAAGCGGCCGTCTTGAGTATTGTTAGCGAAACTATGACCTTCGGCTGACGCCCTAGCACTAAAATAACGCGGGAACGCGTTCTCTCCCCTCGCCCTGCGGTGTCGACAATAGCGGCGGAATCGCCCGTGGATACCACGGGAATCCGTGGTGCAACTTTGATGCGAGTCCTCGCAAGTCGCGTGAAATCAGCCATTTGGCGAGAATATCGCGCAAAAGGACGCATCCGGATTGCCGACGATTTAAATCGAAATAGCGCCGATCTGCACCGCCCTGAGCACGGCGACCACCTTGTCGTTGCAGCGCAGCTTGCGGAAGATCTGCCTGAGGTGGTCGTCGACGGTGTCCTCGCTGATGCCCATGATGCCGGCGATGTCGGCGCGCGTCTTGCCCGTCGCCATCCAGCGCAGCACCTCCTTCTGCCGGGCCGACAGCTTCACCTCCGGACGCTCCGGCTTGGCGGCGAGCGAGGTGTAGACCAGCTGGAACTGCCCGGCCATGGCGTAGAGCTGGCTGAGATGGTCGCGGCCGAAGGCGTGCCGGCAGGAGCTGGCGAAACCGACGCCGATGAGATTGCCGTAGCCGAGATGGATGGAGGCGGCGGCGCCCGATTTCAGGCCGGCGTCGGCGGCCTCGTTCATCAGCCACGCCTCGTCCCTGGACAGCGGCTTCATCTTGCCCATCGACGCCCAGTCGAACACCCCGCTCGTCTCCCAGCCGACGCGATAGACGGGGTCGAAGGCCATGTAGTTGTTGCTGGTGTAGTGGGCGAGCCAGTCCTCGGGGTAGGTGGACAGCAAGCCGTGGCCGGCGACGTCGTTCTGGTGGTGAACGTAGCTGAAGGCGAACATGTCGATGCCGAGGCGCGCGAGGTGGTCGCCGAACACGGCGCTCAGCTCCCCCTGGTTCCGGCACCTGTTGGAGGTCTCGATGAACGCCTGCAGGGTCTGGTAGCGGGACTGGACGAGCATGCCGGCTACCGCTCCGGTCGGCGGAAGGGGGCGAAAACAACCATCTTGCAACAGGACGCGGCGATCATGGCGAGGGCATCGGCTGACTGAAGCCCAGGGTACAGTCCATTGCTACAAATGCAGCCGTAAATGCACCTATTCACATGTTTATAGTTGCGAAGGGAAATGACCCCACCGAGCGACGTCAGGCCCGCCAGCGCAGGCGGTCGATCACAAGGCGCAGCGCCGAGCTGACCTGCCGCCGGCCGGAGTAGAACAGGTGGAAGCCGTCGAAGGGCGGGCACCAGTCGTCGAGCACCCGGCGCAGGGTGCCCGCGGCGATGTCGGCGGTCACCTCGGTCTCCAGCACGAAGGCGATGCCGTGCCCGGCCCGCGCCGCGTCGAGGCAGAGGTCGCTGTCGTTGAAGATGAACGGCCCCGCCACCTTGCGGACGATCGCCTCGCCGTCCTTCTCGAACTCCCATTCATAGGGCGGCGCATGCGGGTTGAAACGAAGCGCCAGGCAGTCGTGATCGTCGAGATCGCACGGATGGCCGGGCAGCGACCGCACCCGGAAGTAGGCCGGCGCGGCCACCGCCGCCATGCGCACCGGCGGCCCGATCCGCACCGACACCATGTCGGGCCCGACATATTCGCCAAGGCGCACGCCGGCGTCGAAGCGGTCCTCGGCAAGGTCGGTCAGGCGGCTTTCGACGCTGAGCTCGATCCGCACCTCGGGATAGTCGCGCACGATCTGCGACAGCACCGGCCAGAGACGGCCGCGCGCCGCCGGGCGGCTCGCCGTCAGCCGCACCAGCCCGCGCGGCGTATCGCCCAGCTGCCGCAGCTCCTCGATCCGCGCATCGATCTGCCCGAAACCCGGCCGCACCGCCGCCAAGAGCTTCTCGCCGGCATCCGTCGTCGTCACGTGGCGGGAGGTGCGGTTGAGAAGCTTCAGGCCGATGGACGCCTCGAGGCGGCGGATGGTGTGGCTGACCGCCGATTGCGAGATGCCGAGCCGCGCCGCCGCGCGGGTGAAGTTGCGATCCTCCGCCACCACCTGGAACACGGCGAGATCGCTCAGTTCCTCGCGCTTCATTCATGGACCTCCGCTCAGCCACGCGAAACTAGCCCGAAACGCCGCGGACGTCACGCCCGATGAATGAATGGCATTCATGCTTGCAATGGCCTGCCGGCCGATTGTCGCACCATGGGGCCGCTCCTAGATTCCTGACCGACAAGCCGCCCGGCCCCGATGCCGGACAGCGGCCGAAGCCCCATCAGGAGAAGACCATGAACGGCAACATCAAGGACAAGGTCGTCATCATCACCGGCGCGTCGTCGGGCATCGGCGAGGCGACCGCCAAGCTTCTGGCCGAAAAGGGCGCCAAGGTGGTGCTCGGCGCCCGCCGCGAGGACAGGCTGAAGGCCATCGCCGGGGACATCGCCAAGGCCGGCGGCGAGGCGGCCTACCGGGTGTTGGACGTCACCAGCCAGGCCGACAACGACGCCATCGTCAAGCTGGCCAAGGATCGCTTCGGCAAGGTCGACGCCATCCTGTTGAACGCCGGCATCATGCCGGTGTCGCCGCTGTCGGCCATGAAGACCGAGGAATGGCACCAGATGGTCGACGTCAACATCAAGGGCGTGCTCAACGGCGTGGCCGCCGTGCTGCCGACCTTCACGGCGCAGAAGTCCGGCCACATCCTGGCGGTGTCGTCGGTCGCCGGCCTCAAGGCCTATCCGGGCACCGCCGTCTACGGCGGCACCAAGTGGTTCGTGCGCGACTTCATGGAAGTGCTGCGCATGGAGTCGGCCACGGAAGGCACCGGCATCCGCACGGCGACGCTCTACCCGGCCGCCATCAACACCGAGCTTCTGACGACGATCACCGACGAGGGCGCCGCCAAGGGCATGGAAGGCCTCTACGCCCAGTTCGGCATTTCGCCCGACCGCATCGCCAGCGTCGTCGCCTTCGCGCTCGACCTGCCGGCCGATACCACCGTCAACGAGTTCACCGTCGGGCCGGCCAGCCAGCCCTGGTGAACACCGGCGTGGGCGGGCGGGACCCCGCCCCGCCCCACCCATCCGGCCGTCATCCTCCGGCGACCGCCACGAAAGGAACGATCATGAAAATCTCCCGCGTCGGCACGGCCCCGTCCGGAAAGGGCCCGGCCGACTGGTTCACCGGCACCGTCCGGATCGACCCGCTGTTCGCCGCCGAAGACCCCGGCCGCGTCACCGGCGCCACCGTCACCTTCGAGCCCGGCGCCCGCACCGCCTGGCACACCCACCCCGCCGGACAGACGCTGATCGTCACCTCCGGCCTCGGCCGCGTCCAGCGCGAGGGCGGCCCCATCGAGGAAATCCGCCCCGGCGACGTGGTCTGGTTCCCCGCCGGCGAGAAGCACTGGCACGGCGCCGCCCCGGAGGTCGCCATGAGCCACATCGCCATTCAGGAAGCCATCGACGGCTCGGCCGTGACCTGGATGGAACAGGTCAGCGACAGCCAGTACGCGCCAAAGTAAATGACATCCAGGCTCCTTCCGAAACTGGTGGCCGCCGCTCTGGTGGCGGCCGTCGCCCTCGCCCCGGCTCACGCCCAGCAACAGGCATCCGGCATGAAAATCAGGATCGTCACCGGAAACGAGGTCGCTCTCGGCGAACTCGACGACAACGCCGCCGCCCGCGACTTCCTCGCCCTGCTGCCACTGAAACTCGACCTCACCGACTACGCGGAGACCGAGAAGGTCAGCGAGCTGCCGGCAAAGCTCACCACCGGAGGCAGCCCACCCGGAATGGCGCCCGTCGTCGGCGACATCACCTACTACGCGCCCTGGGGCAACCTCGCGATCTTCATCCGGGATTTCAGCCATTCGCGGGGCCTCGTCAAACTCGGCCGGATCACCTCGGGTCTGAGGCACATCGGGCGCGCCGGTTCGGTGCCCGTCACCATCGAACGCATGGTCGACTAACGCCCCAACGTACAACCTGACGCGAAGCGCAGAATATATCCATCGAACACGATACGCCCCAAGTTTCACATAGGATTCAGGTTTAAAACTCGAACCTAATACGGGCTCGACGCCCCATTACATCTTTGTACACTTCGATACAGACTATACAGGAGATTGACACTACATCTCGTCTTGTCGCGACAACCGGCGTGCCGGCCCTGGGCTGGACGGTCCGGCGGCGGCCGTTCGTCTTCGGAGGCAGCGATGAGCAGGATTTCCACCACCCTGGGGCTGTTCAACCTCGTGCTGCTCGCCCTCTTCGTCGTCAGCGTCGCCGGTCTGGCCAACGGGGTCGGCTCCGGCGGCGGCTTCACCCAGCTCACCGGCCTGCTGTCGCTGGGCATGATGGCCTTCGCGCTGATCCTCGCCACCCGTCCCCGCTGGATGGAACCGGGCATCGGCGGCCTCGACAAGATGTACCGGCTGCACAAGTGGCTGGGCATCGGCGCGCTCTTCGCCGCCCTCGTCCATTGGCTGATCCGGGGCGGCCACTATCGCCATGGCGCGCTCGGCTGGGCCGGCGGCGCCGACACGCTGTTCCCCGCCCTGGCCGGCCCGGCGCGCGGCCTCGCCGAACCACTGCTGGTGGTGATGATCGTGATGGTCGCCGTGGCGCTCGCCCGGCTCGTGCCCTATTGCTTCTTCCGCCGCTGCCACGTGGCGATGGCGGGCCTGTTCGTCGTCTTCGCCTTTCACTCGCTGGTGCTGATGCGGCCGGCCCTCTGGCCGACGCCCTTCGGCTGGGCCACCCTGGCGCTGTCGGTCGCCGGCACGGTCGCCGCCATCGACCTGATCGTCCGCCATTTTCGCGGCGCCCCCGGCAGCGAGGCGCGCGTCGTCGGCACGCGCTACTTCCCGGAATTGAAGGCGCTGGAGATCGAGCTTGAGGTCGGCGCCGACTGGAAGGGCCACCGCGCCGGCCAGTTCGCCTTCGTCACCACCGACGCCAAGGAAGGCGCCCACCCCTTCACGCTGGCCACCGCCTGGAACCCGGCCACCCGCCGCGTCGGCTTCATCGCCAAGGAGCTGGGCGACTACACCGCCGGCCTCCGCCGCGTCTTCCGCGACGGCGCCTGCGCCCGCATCGAAGGCCCCTACGGCCGCTTCACCTTCGACGACGGCAAGCCGCGCCAGATCTGGATCGGCGCCGGCATCGGCATCACGCCCTTTGTCGCCAAGTTGCGCGAGCGCGCCGGCAATCCCTCAGGTCCCGCGGTCGACCTGTTCCACGCAATGCGCAGCGTGTCCGAGGATGCTCTCGCCCGCCTCCGCGCCGACGCCGATGCCGCCGGCGTTCACCTGCACGTCCGGATCAGCGCCCGCGACGGCCGCCTCGACGCCCGCCAGATCATGGACGCCGTGCCCGACTGGAAGGCGGCCAGCGTCTGGTTCTGCGGCCCGGCCGACTTCGGCGACAGCCTGCGCAAGGATCTGGTGGCGGCCGGCCTGTCGCCGGCCAACTTCCATCAGGAGCTGTTCGAAATGCGCTGACGCGCGGATGACGGGAAACGGTACCATTAATGATACCATGAGCAACAAACTCATGATAACAAATGGTTTTAGTTATGAAATTTGTTTAACCGGCTATGACCTCCTCCACCATCCGTTAACCCTTCCACCAGCAGAGTCTCCGGATCATTCTGGAGATTCCGCATGGCGACCCCCTCCGCCTCGGCCACCATGGCCTCTTCCCCCGCGCTTGCCCGCCCCGCCGGACGACCGGCTGCGACGGCCGACCTCTCCGACGAGGTGGCC
>JAUVXG010000131.1 GCA_030603685.1 Pleomorphomonas sp. | reverse complement strand
GGATAGGCCCCGGCCCACCCGCAACGGCAAGTGTGGCCTATCGATGCGGGGAAAAGGTGCGGGCCACTCGCGCGGGCATCGATCGACCGACCCGACAAGACCAGGAGATGCGGCGGACCTGGCTTCACCGGGTTTTAGTTGGAAAGCAATTGTACTCTTTCCAAAATCTCTAGACTATCAACAATATTGTTCTAGCGTTTTAACGAGTTGTTTACAACAACATACGGACACGGCACCGCCGCCCAGTAAGTTAATCATAAAAAAGTAACCTTAATTCATGCCTCGACGGCTTTCCGGCGAGAGGCGCTCCGGTCGCCCCAACCGAGCACAGAGCGATATCAAGCCGCTCACGCCGTTGTTTTTCAAAAGGGGTCCGGGCCGAAAAGTCAGCGACTCCTCGGCTGATACCGTTTCCGTCGGGTTTCGACCTTTCGGGCGGAACCTGACGAAAGCGGAAGCGCCCGACCGGGCGCCGGCCGGTCAGGCCGAAACCCGCTTGAGCCGGATAAGTCCGGATCAAGCGGAACGCGTATGAGGCTTTTAGCCGGCCTGACAAACGATCCGGACGAACTTGCGATCAGGCGGCAGCGAGAACGACGCGGTTCCGCCCTTCCGCCTTGGCGCGATAGAGGGCGTTGTCGGCGCGCTTCAGCAGCGACTCCGGTGTATCGCCGTCATGCAGAATGTAGGCGGCGCCAACGGAAATGGTCACGTCGACGAACTCCGCCCCGCCGTGGATGGCAAAGGGATCGCGGGCGATCTTGGTGCGCAGACGTTCGGCGACGATGGACGCGATGCCGTAGTCGGTTTCCGGCATGACGATCACGAACTCCTCGCCGCCGAAGCGGCAGGGCAGATCGAGAGCGCGCAGATTGCGGCGAATGCGGGTGGCGAACTCCCTGAGGATCTCGTCGCCGGCATCATGACCGTGAGTGTCATTGACCTTCTTGAAGTAGTCGATGTCGATGATCAGCAGCGACAGATCGCCCTTCTTCTCGCCGGCGCGCTCGACGAGCGCGGCGAGATGCGAGTCAAGGTAACGACGATTGTAGAGGCCCGTCAGCGCATCGGTGATGGCAAGCTCCATCGTCTGCAGCACGCTGGCGCGCAAGCGGTCGGTATAGCGCTTGCGGCGGATCTGGGTCCGGCAACGGGCGATGAGCTCCTGAGCGTCAACCGGCCGGATCAGATAGTCGTTGATGCCAAGTTCGAGGCCGCGCGTCAGCCGGCTACCTTCATCCGGGTCGGCGATCAGCAGGATCGGCAGCAAGCGTGTCCTGTCGAGCGATCGCAACTGCGAGCAAAGGCGGAGCGCATCGTAGTCGTCGAGCCCCATGGAGATCATGGCGAGGTCATAATCGCCCTCGGCAGCGCGGAACAACGCCTCCTGCGGGTTGGTCTCGATATCGACGGCCATCTCGCTGGACAGCGCCTGGGCGATCCGCACGTAAGCGGAGCGGCGATCCTCGACGAGCAGCACGCGGCCGGGCGCGCGCGCAGTGAGATCGGCGTAGGTCATCGCCCGGTCGAAGGCGACCGACCCCTGGTTGGCCCTGAGATCGAGCTCGTCCGTGAGCTGCTTGAGGCGAACGAGGCTCTTCACGCGCGTAATGAGCTGAGTGTCGGAGACCGGCTTGGTCAGGAAATCGTCGGCGCCTGCCTCAAGACCGTGGACGCGATCGGCGGGCTGGTCGAGCGCGGTGACCATGATCACCGGCAGCTGGGTCGTCTTCGGATTGGCACGAATGCGGCGGCAGACCTCGAAACCATCCATCCCCGGCATCATGACATCAAGCAGGACGATGTCGTAGGCGGCGTTGTCGAGCATCGCCAGCGCCTCGGCGCCCGAGGTGGCGGTATGGACATCGAAGTATTCGGCGGTGAGGCGAGCCTCCATGAGGCGCACGTTGACCAATATGTCGTCGACAACAAGAATACGCGCTGTCATCACACACTTCCGTTTCGACCGGCGCTTACTGGTCGCCGATATACGTCCGCACCGTCTCGATGAACTTTGAAACCGAAATCGGCTTGGAAATATAAGCCTCGCAGCCGCCCTGGCGAATGCGCTCCTCGTCGCCCTTCATGGCAAAGGCGGTGACCGCGACCACCGGGATGGAGCGCAGCTCGTCATCTTCCTTCAGCCACTTGGTGACCTCAAGCCCCGATACTTCGGGCAGCTGGATGTCCATGAGAATAAGGTCGGGCCGGTGGGTGCGCACCAGATCCAGAGCCTCGATCCCATTGCGTGTTTGAATCGTGCGATAACCATGCGCTTCCAGGAGATCGTGGAAGAGCTTCATGTTGAGCTCGTTGTCCTCGACGATGAGAACTGTCTTGGCCATTCGACTCTCTTTCCGCCTTGCGCACCGGTTTTGCCGGGTGCTTGGCGGTTTTCATTCCGGCACGCTCGGCTCGTACGCAGGAACGCCTTCCGGTGGGGATAGGTTGCCGCACTGATTCCAGTATAACAAATATAGTACGGATTCCTTTAGCAATCCCAAACGGTGGATCGAATATGCCCATTGGTAAAAGACTTACCATCGACGCAGCAGAGGAGCTGGCCATTTCCGCCCTCACCTACCTTGCTGGAAATCCGGATGCGCTGGGTCGCTTCCTGTCACTTTCCGGCATTGGGCCAGCCGATCTTCGGGCGGCGGCGCGCGAACCCGGCTTTCTGGCCGGGGTGCTGGAGTTCTTTCTGGCCGACGAGTCGCTGCTGCTCTCCTTCGTCGAGGCGGCCGAGGTGAGGCCGACCATGATCGCAGCGGCGCGCCACGCGCTGGCCGGCGACAGCGAGTTCTGATCGGCCGGCTGGGAGACGGCGAGCCGCCGGGAGGCGAACATGGCCCAAGCATCGGACGGCTTCTGCAGAGATTGCCTGGCCCCGGTTCCAGCCGAGGGGCGCCGGTGCCCGGCCTGCGGCGGTCCGCGCCTCATCCGCCACCCCGAACTTCACCGCCTCGTCATCGCGCATGTCGATTGCGACGCCTTCTACGCCTCGGTTGAAAAACGGGACGACCCGTCGCTCGCCACCAAGCCGTTGATCATTGGCGGCGGAAAGCGCGGCGTCGTGTCGACGGCCTGCTACATCGCCCGCATCAGCGGCGTGCGCTCGGCAATGCCCATGTTCAAGGCCCTGCAGCTTTGCCCCGAGGCGGTTGTGATCCGGCCCAACATGGAGAAATACGCGCGCGTCGGCCGCGAGATTCGCCGGCGGATGCTCGAGCTGACCCCGCTCGTCGAGCCGCTGTCCATCGACGAAGCCTTTCTCGACCTTTCCGGAACCGAAAAGCTGCATCGCGCCAGCCCCGCGCTTGTGCTGGCCCGCTTCGCCCGGGAGGTGGAGCGCGAGGTCGGCATCACCGTCTCCGTAGGGCTCGCTGCCAACAAGTTTCTTGCCAAGATCGCCTCCGATCTCGACAAGCCCAGGGGCTTTTCGGTGATCGGACAGTCGGAAGCGGCAGCTTTCCTGGCGCCCCGTCCCGTGACGACGATCTGGGGCGTCGGCCGTGCCTTCTCCGAGCGCCTTGCCGCCGACGGCTTCCGGACGGTTGGCGACCTGCAAGCGGCCGATCCCGCCCGGCTCACCAGCCGCTACGGCGCGCTCGGTCTCAGGATCGTCAAGCTGTCGCGCGGCGAGGACAGTCGCCACGTCGTTCCCAACTCGAAGCGCAAGAGCGTCGGCTCGGAGGTGACCTTCTTCGAAGATCTGGCCGACCTCCGCGATCTCCGGCCGATCCTGCGCGAACAGGCGGAGCGCGTTTCCTTCGGCCTCAAGCATGAGGACATCGCCGGTTCCACGGTGACGCTGAAGCTCAAGACGGCCGACTTCAAGCTGAGAACCCGGGCGCGGCGCCTTGCCGACCCCACCCAGCTCGCCGACCGCATCTTCGCGGCGGCCGACGCGCTCCTCGCAGAAGAGGCGCACGGCCAGAAATACCGGCTCCTCGGCGTCTCGGTCGCGGATCTCTGTGAAAGTCGCTTCGCCGATCCGGCCGATCTCGTCGACCAGAAGGCAACGCGCAAGGCGGCCGCCGAGCGCGCCATGGACGAAGTCAGGCAGAAGTTCGGCAAGCACGCGCTCGAAACCGGCCTGGCTTTCGGCAACCACCGCCGCAAGGAGTGATGGGGTGGCTCACCCGTTGTTCAGGCGGGCGCGCGTCGTGCGCGGCGTCGTCAAGAGCAGGCTGGTGTCGGAGCCGGTGATGCCGGGCAAAAGACGGATGCGGCGCAGCACCGTGTCGAAGTCGGTCAACGTCGCCGCGCCCAGTTCGACGACGAGATCCCAGCGGCCGTTGGTCGTGTGAATGGCTGCGACCTCAGGGAAACCTCCGAGTTGCCGGATCACCTTGTCCAGCACGTGCCCCTCGATCTCGATCATCATGACCGCCCGGACCGGCACCTCCACGGCGTCGTTACGCAGGATCACCGTGTAGCCGAGAATATCTCCATCGCGTTCCAGCCGTTCCATGCGAGCCCGCACGGTGGCGCGCGAAACACCAAGCTCGATCGCCAGATCGGACACCGAACGACGACCGTCGTGACGCAGGAGAGTGACCAATTGCTGATCGAGCCGGTCCATATAAAATGCCATTTCGCTCAATGAAACTGCCATTTTGATAAGCCAAACCGTATAATTTGCCAATCCCGCCTGTTCACTTCGCCGGCCGCTCATGGCCAGATGCCCGCCATCCGACAGCGAGGGACAAAGGCATGAAGGTGAGGCTTGTGGGCATTCCGGTCGAGGACGGCGCTGGCCGCATGGGCTGCGAGATGGGACCAAGCGCCTATCGCACCGCCGGCATCGTCGAAGCGATTGCCGAGCTCGGCCACGAGGTCGAGGACCTTGGCAACGTCTCTCGTGGCCCGCTATCGGCCATCACGCCTCCCCATTCCCACCTGCGACGCCTGCCGGAGATCGCCGCCTGGGTCGGCGCCGTGACGGAGGCTGCCTACCGCGCCTCGGACGGCGCCGTGCCGGTGTTTCTCGGCGGCGACCATTCGCTGGCCGCCGGCAGCGTGCCGGGCATCGCCCGCCGCGCGGCGGAAGACGGCCGCCCCCTGTTCGTTCTGTGGCTCGATGCCCACACCGACTTTCACACGCTCGACACCACCCAGAGCGGCAATCTCCACGGCACGCCGGTGGCCTACTTCACCGGCGCGAACGGCTTTCACGACTGCTATCCGCCACTTTCCCACCCGGTGCCGCCGGGTAACGTGACCATGGTCGGCATCCGTTCGGTGGACCCGGCCGAGCGGCGGGCGCTGGCAGGCTCCGGCGTCACAGTTCACGACATGCGCGCTCTCGACGAGCACGGCGTCGGCGCGCTGGTGTGGCGTTTTCTCGAACGGGTCGCGGCGGCCAATGGTCGCCTGCACGTCAGCCTCGACGTCGACTTCCTCGATCCGGCGATCGCGCCGGGCGTCGGGACCACGGCGCCCGGCGGCGCCACCTTCCGCGAAGCGCACCTCATCATGGAGATGTTGCACGACAGCGGCCTCGTTTCCTCCATCGACCTTGTCGAGCTCAATCCCTTTCTGGACGAGCGCGGCCGCACTGCCACGCTGATGGTCGACCTTCTCGCCAGCCTGATGGGACGCACCGTCATGGATCGCCCGACCCGGAGCTTTGCCGCATGAACACCATATCCCCCCTCGCCATCGTCCCCTTCGTGTCGGTCGATAACATGATGCGGCTGGTGCTCAGTGTTGGCGTCGAGCGTTTCCTGACCGAACTTGCCGACTACATCGAAGAAGACTTCCGTCGCTGGCCGACCTTCGACAAGACGCCGCGCGTCGCCTCCCATTCGGTCGACGGCGTCATCGAGCTGATGCCCACCTCGGACGGGACGCTTTACGGCTTCAAGTACGTCAACGGTCACCCGAAGAACATGCGTGAGGGCAAGCAGACGGTGACGGCCTTCGGCGTGCTGGCCGACGTCGGCTCGGGTTATCCGATGCTGCTCTCGGAGATGACGCTGCTGACGGCGCTCAGGACCGGCGCCACCTCGGCAATGGCGGCGCGGCGTCTGGCCCCGCAGGGCGCCAGCACCATGGCCATCATCGGCAACGGAGCGCAATCGGAGTTCCAGGCGCTGGCGTTTGGAGCCATTCTCGGAATCCGTAACCTTCGCCTTTACGACATCGATCCGGCCGCTACCGAGAAGTGCCGGCGCAACCTCGCCCCGCTCGGCTTCTCAATCACCGCCTGTCGCACCGGGCAGGAAGCCGTCGAGGGCGCCGATGTGATCACCACGGTGACCGCCGACAAGCAATACGCCACCATACTGACCGACAACATGGTCGGCTCGGGCGTGCACATCAACGCGGTCGGCGGCGATTGCCCCGGCAAGACGGAACTTCATCGCGACATCCTGAAACGATCGTCGGTCTTCGTGGAGTATGCGCCGCAAACGCGCATCGAAGGCGAGATCCAGCAGCTTCCTGCCGATCATCCCGTCACCGAGTTCTGGGAAGTGCTCGGCGGTGGAGCGCCCGGCCGCACGTCGCCGGGCGAAGTGACGCTGTTCGATTCGGTGGGGTTTGCCATCGAAGACTTTTCGGCGCTGCGCTACGTGCGGGACAAGCTCGCCGGTACGTCGTTCTATCAAGAACTCGACCTGCTTGCCGATCCGGACGAGCCGCGCGACCTGTTCGGAATGCTGGTGCGCGCCGAGCCAGTCGCTACTTGAGGTGCTCCTGGAGGGCTTGGAAGCGAACGGCCAGCTCGTTCCTGCCGCTCGACTTGCCACCGGACTTGGAGGGCAGCGAATAGCCCGGAACCTCGATGCCCTGCTCCAGCATCTCCTTGACCGTTATCGTTCCGGCATCGACGATCTCGCCGGTGCTGGCGTTGGTTATGTAATGCCGGTAGGTGCTGCTGCCGACCTTCCAGTAGGAGTGGGTTTTCTTGGCCTCAAGATCGGCGATGCTTGGCGGCGGACGAGGGCCGGGCTCGGACGAGGCAACCGGAAACGGTTTGACGTACACCCAGATCGCCACGAGGATCGAGGCGACCACCAGAGCCAGGAAGCCGGCGATGAGAAACGACCGCGCGTCCTGATGGCCGCCATTGCGGCGGCGGCGAGAGGGCGTGCTGCCGGTCTTCCCGCCTTTCTTTCTGGCGGGACTGCCGATGGACATGTTCTGCGAGGCGACTACCCGTGACTGCATGATCCGCCTCCCTCGATACGCGGCGTTCTTCCTCCATCCATCGAGCCGGCTTTGCCGCTCGCGACAGTTCTGCAAGGCTCGGTCAAGCGAACTCGCCTGCCATCATGATGCAGATAAGCGCGGAAAACGTTTATTTCCCTTTCTCGACGAGTTCTTGCGTCAAGAAAGAAAAAACAGCGTTAACGTACAGTTAATTCTACTCGACCGCCCGCTCTCATCAAACAAGGCTCTGCCAATCCATGACGATGAAACCCGACCTTCCACCTCCATGTGTCCGAGAAACCTTTCGCGAAACTTGCGGGGCGATCGGATGATCCAAACCACGGACACCGTTCGGTCTTGCCGAAACAGAACGAAAGCGTCGCAGGTGCCTCCGGGTTGTACGCGATTTCCTGCAAGCGCGCGTTCGTCCATATGGCGATCAAAGATCTCGATCTGGCTTGTTTTCGCAGAAACCACCGATCGAAGAGATCACTCCTACAACTCTCTAAAAAATAGCGAGGTACTGTCGCCTTAAGTCTCGATTCATCATTGCTGGCGCAATCCTTGCTGTATTCGATTTTACAGAAGATGCGGAAAATGTTTCTTAGTCGAGTCAAGTTGTGGAAGGTGATCGGCACAGCCGTTGCGATTTTCATTACCCTGACGGTCTGCCTGCTTCTCTCCGTCGTCTACACCACGCTTTCGGCCGATGCGGCCCGACAAGCGTTGGAAAAGCAGACGATCGCCATCCGCACGGGCGCTCTCCTGATGCAGAAAGACATCGCCGACACGACAATCGGCTGGTCGGGGGACGCCGTCGACCATATCGAGATGCCGGCCATTCCGCCCTTTCCGACCCATGACCTCATCGACAACCTCACGCGCACGGCAGGCGCAGCGGCCACCATCTTTGGCTATGACGCCGCCAAGGATGATTTCACGCGCTTGACGACATCGATCAAGAAGGCCGACGGAAGCCGCGCGATCGGCACCGACCTCGGCAAGGGCTCACCCGCCTATGCGGCCATCAAGGCAGGGCGGACCTTCACCGGCGAGGCCGCCATTCTCGGCGTGCCCTACCTCACCATCTACACCCCGATCAAGAACGCGACCGGACAGGTGATCGGCATATTGTTCGCAGGCATTCCGGAAAGCACGGTCGCAGCCACCAAGGATGGACTGGTGCTGAAGGTCTCGCTTCTCGGATTGCTGCTGGCGGCGCTGATGTCCGTCGGCGCGTCCTGGCTGGTGGCGCGTCTCATCCGCCCCGTGACGCAGCTCTCCGGATTGATGGAGCGCATTTCCCGCGACGATCTCGCCGAGGACATCCCCTACGCCAGCTATGGCAACGAGGTGGGGACCATCGCTCGCGCCGTCGTCATTCTCAAGGACAGCGCCCTTACCCGCATCTCGCTGGAGAAGGACAAGACAGCCGAGGCATCCGATCGCGTGGCACGACAGGAGCGCATCGAGAAGCTGATCGACGACTTCCGCGCCTCCACCCGGACCGCACTCGGCGCAGTGAACAAGACCGTCGAGGATCTTCTTGCAGCGGCCGGCTCTCTGGGCGCCGGTGCCCTGCGCACCGTGCAGGATGCGGGCGCGGCCTCGAATGCTTCGTGCGACGCGACCCAGAACGTGCAAGCCGTCGCATCGGCGACCGAGGAACTTGCAGCGTCGATCGGCGAGATTTCCGCTCAGATCCAGCGCACCGGCGCCATCGTCGCCGAGGCGGCACGCGGAACCCGCGATGCCGACACCAAGATCAATCGTCTCGCCGCCGGCGCCACCAAGATCGGAGAGGTCGTGACGCTGATCAAGGCGATCGCCGAGCAGACCAACCTCCTGGCCCTCAATGCAACCATTGAAGCCGCAAGAGCCGGCGAGGCAGGCAAAGGTTTTGCGGTCGTTGCCGCCGAGGTAAAGAACCTTGCCGGTCAGACCGCCAAGGCAACCGAGGAAATCGCGGCACAGGTGGACAACATCCAGGAAGCCACCGCCGACGCCGTCGAGGCGATACAGGCCATCAGCACGACCATGCAGGAGGTCGACCGCTACACCGGCGCCATCGCCGCCGCCGTCGAGGAGCAGGGAGCCGCCACCGACGACATCAGTCGTTCGGTCAATGCAGCGGCGACCGGTTCGCAGAAGGTGGCGACCAATGTCGACGCCGTGCTGACCACCGCTCGCGAAACCGAGACCGCCGCACAGAAGCTCGACCGCGACTCGCGCGAAGTGGCCGATGAAGCGGACCAGTTGCGCTCGACGATCGACACCTTCCTCGGGGCCGTCGTCGCCGCCTGAGGCGTAAACTCCGCTTTCGCCGGCTCTCTTCCGGCGGAAGCGTCCCGGACCACAAAAAAGTGGTTGGCGGGGCTTGCATTGCCGGAACGATCCAACTAGGTTCCGCGCCGTCGTGTGCAGCTGTAGCTCAGTTGGCTAGAGCGTCGGATTGTGGCTCCGAAGGTCGCTGGTTCAAGCCCAGCCAGCTGTACCATTTCCCCTCCTTGAAGTGCGTTTCTTGGCCTTGTGCGGCAATGATGGATGCGCCGTTGCGGACTGTTTCGCCGTATGATCGATTCTGCGGTCGGCGCGCCCAAGCAATACTTCGATCGCCCCTCCGCCGTGAACGAGGGGTAGCCTGACGAGGCTTGCTGCCCATCGAAGATACGCAAGGATGATCCGGCTGGCTTTCTGGCCTCCCGACACCGGATACACAACTCTTGCAGTCCGGCAACCCGACCATCCGTCGACGTCACCGTCCGTCGACGTCAATGGAACCGCCCGGCGTGACACGCGTATCGCCTTCACGGCGGCCGGAGTGGGTCCGCCTGTCGCACCGGACGAAATGGGTGCCGCCCCTGGAGCAACGGCCTTTCGGCCCAAACTCAGCGCGCCATTTCAAGGCCCATCACATGAACGTGAGTGCAGATCGCGCTTATTTGCCCGTCTGCACACATCAACACACGCCTTCGTGAAAACAGATCACGAAACAAGTCCTGACCTATTGACTTCAGGTACCCTTTTTCCGTGATGAGGCGAGTTCTATATCATACTCATCGAAGCGAGATGAATGAATGGTCTGAAAAAGAAGACCAAAAGACCTCCCAACGCTATCGAATTCATGGAGTATGGAAATGAAAACCTTCGCTATTGCTGCCGTTGCTGTCGCCGCCATCGCCCTTCCGAGCCTCGCCTCGGCCGCCGAGGGAACCTATTACGAGCCCGCCGATGACACCTTCGTGAGCGGCACGATGAACGCCCCCGTGGCCGCCGCCACCGAAGATGGCGCCCGCTACACCCAGACGATCACGGTCTACGAGCCGGCCGACGACACCTTCGTGACGACCAAGGTTTCGGGCGCGCCGATCATCGCCACGCATGACGCGGCCAAGGCCACCTCGGTCATCCGCTATTACGAGCCCGCCGATGACACCTTCGTCACGGTGCCGGTCGGCAAGTAATCTCAAATCACCGTTGTCCTAGAGAACGGCGCCGGCATTTGCCCGGCGCCGTTTTCGCATGCGACAAGCCTTCGATCGAGCGACATTCCCGCAAGGCCGGAAGAGGTACTCGGCGACACGATTTTTCCTTTGCCTTGTCTGCGAACTCGGCTATAGGAACCCTGTTTCGCGTGTCCGCGACGTGGCATGCACCCGTAGCTCAGCTGGATAGAGTGCTGCCCTCCGAAGGCAGAGGTCACAGGTTCGAATCCTGTCGGGTGCGCCAACTTCCCCCCTGACGTCCATCCGTAGTTCACGCTGGGCGAGCACCTTAAACTCCCATGGCCGATTTGGTCGCAAAGGCGACGATGATCAGCGCTATGAGGATGAGGCCTAGCGCGACCGGCATTGGAAACCTCGGCTTGGCCGAACTTGCCGCGTTCGCCGCGCCACGTAGAGCCACGGAGGTTACGGTCAAGGCTACACCCAGCGCCGTACCGATCCATTCCAGCGTCGCCAGAAGCATGGACATGGGTTCCGGCGGCACGGGGAAGATCCGGCCGAGATCGAGCAGATAGACGGCGACGTAGGCGAGACCGGCAAGGCCGGCCCAACCATGCCCCTTGCCGCTCCTTGTGACGAAGTAGGCGAGCACAAGGCTTCCGAGACCAAGCACGGTCAGAAACACGTTGAAAGCACCGAGGACCACGGCGGGATAGGCGCTGAAATCACGCGTTTCAACGAAGCCCCCGGGGACCATGAGAGCCAGGTTCAAAGCGGAAGCGATCAGTAGTCCGGCGATGGTGAGGCGTGAGGCTGGCATTCGACTGATCCTCAAGATGATGTTGCAGGTGGTACGGTCGTGCAGGTCCCCGCGCTTGGCGCAAGCATCGCGGCGAACACGGTGAAGACTCGACGATTGAGCGCCAGCGCAGTCTGTTGGTCGTGGTCCCTAGCGTTCAGAGCAAACCATTGGTCGGCTTCACGCAACGCCGCGAAAGCCATGCTCGTCAGCAAGCCCAGGGGAAGGTCCGCGCGGACGGCACCGAGCCGTTGCCCCGTTTCGATCAGCCGCGCCAATTGAGTATGAAGGCGCTCGAGCAGATCGACAATGGCGGCCTGCGCCCTTGCTTCCCGGTAGATGCCACGCCCGATTTCGGCCAGGCGATTGTTTCGCTGGAGGATGGTCGTCACCTTGCCGAAAAGGGCGGCGATCTGTTGCCAGTACGCTGCAGTGTTCTCGGGCTCTGTCGGAGCGACCTCGAGCAAGTCGACAAACTCGTCGAAGGCGCGCTCGATCACGGCGCGATAGAGCTCGCCCTTGTCGGCGAAGTAGTAGTAGGCCTGCCCCTTGCTGATGGCGGCGCGCGCGAGAATGCGGTTCAGCGACGCGGCCTCGAAGCCGAACGCCATGAACTCGTCTTCCGCGATGTCGAGCCAGGCCGCGCGTTGCGCCTCCGGCAGCTTCCTCAGTCTCTCACGGGCCTGCAGTCGATGGTCCATGTGATGATCCGCAAGTTCACTCTCGCCTGACCGAATTTAGACCACCGGTCTAATCTTGTCCATATGCGTGTATGATCCGGCCAGGATCCGACCCTCGCGGCGAGTTGAAGGATCAGCCCGGCCTTGCCTCCGGCTGATAGAGATCGGCGAACTCGCCCTTCGGCGGGATCGGCATGATGACATCGATCAAGATGCCGTTCGGGTCGGCGGTGATGAAATGACGCTGGCCGAAATCTTCGTCGCGCAAGGGCAACAGAACCGGCAGACCCGCAGCTGTAAGTCGCATGTGCTCGGCATCCACGTCCTTCACTTCGAAGTTGAGGATCACTCCGGAGGCCCGCCCTTTGGCAATGTCCGGGATCGTGGCGTGACTGCCATCGAGAATGGCAAGATTGACCGAGGGATCGGTCGTCGACTGGAGATGGACGTACCAGTCGGCAGAAAACAGTGAACGGAATCCGAAATGCGCTTCATAGAAGGCGGCCGTCGCCGCGACGCGATCGGTCATCAACACGGGATAGACGCTGGTCGTGTGCATGGGTTGCCTCCAGGCTCGAACATACATACAATATGTATGTAGATTCTAATAACATACAGGCTGCACGTATGCAAGAGAGGCGCACAAACCGGGAGCGTAGCGAGAGCACCACGACCGCCCTCATCGCCGTTGCCCGACAACTGTTCGTGGAGCGGGGCTACGCAGAAACGGGCACGCCCGACCTCGTCGCGGCCGCCGGGGTGACGCGTGGGGCGCTCTATCATCACTTCGCGGATAAGCGAGCCTTGTTCCGAGCCGTCGTGGTCACGGAGAGCCAGGCCGTGGCGGAAGCCGTGGAGCGCGCCGCCCCCGGAGGCATCGACCCGGTGGCCGACCTCATCGTGGGCGGCGAAGCCTATCTCGACGCCATGGCAGCGCCGGGCCGGTCACGCTTGCTGCTGATTGAGGCACCAGCGGTTCTGGGCATGGCCGAAGCGGAGGCGATCGATGCCCAACACGCCGGCCGAACGCTGCGCGAGGGGATCGAGGCGGCACTCTCCGCCGGGGCAATCCGGCCGTTGCCGATCGCAGCTCTCGTGACGCTGCTCGGCGCGACCTTCGATCGCGCCGCGCTGGCCGTCTCGGAGGGCACGCCCCGCTCCGACTGCATGGCCGTTCTCGCAGCGGTGCTGAATGGCTTGCGGAGCTGACACCGTTCCCGTCAGGTTTCGACCTTGCGGTCGGAACCTGACGGGAAGCGGAAGCGCCCGACCGGGCGCCGGCCGGTCAGGCCGAAACCCGCTTGAGCCGCCCGTTTGAGTCTGATGAGTCCGGATCAAGCGGAACGCGTATGAGAGCCGAGCTCAGCGAAGCGAAGAGGGTGAAACTTAGCCGGCGGTCGCCGCTGCAGCGGATCGGATGTCGGCGGCCAGCTCGTCCACCCGCGCCGGATCGGCGTCCCAGGCGAACATGAAGCGGG
>JAUVXG010000097.1 GCA_030603685.1 Pleomorphomonas sp. | reverse complement strand
GGCTGTCCTTGGGGACGTCCACGACCACGGGCCCGGGTCGGCCCGATCGGGCGACATAAAACGCCTCGTGCAGGACGCTGCTCAGTTTGTTCACGTCCTTGACGAGATAATTGTGCTTGGTGCAGGGCCGCGTGATGCCGACCGTGTCGGCCTCCTGGAACGCGTCGGTGCCGATCAGCGTCGTCGGAACCTGGCCGGTGATGCACACCATCGGAATGGACTCGCTCCGGGCGTCGGCTAGCGCCGTCACCCTGTTGGCAATGGCAGGCCCCGAGGTGACGAGCGCGACACCGACCTTGCCGGTGGAGCGGGCGTAGCCCTCGGCGGCATGCCCCGCCCCCTGTTCGTGGCGAACCAGGATGTGGCGGATGTCCTCCTGCTGGAACAGTTCGTCGAAGATCGGCAGCACCGCGCTGCCCGGATAGCCGAAAATGGTGTCGACGCCCTGATCGATCAGCGTCTGGATGACCATCTCCGCGCCTGTCATCTGCCGTGTCATCGCCTGTTACCTCGGGAAAGGGGACAATAAAAAAGGCCCCGTGAGGGACCTGACTTTCGCGCACCATGACTGACCGCAGGCCTCAGCGAGAGACCTTCGTCTTGGTGCGCCATCGAAGTACTACGAAGAAGAAAGGCATGACGTCCTCTTGGGAAGGCCGGAGCACCCCGCTCCGCCATTGCCTGCGTTCAAGTCTCTGATGGCCCCGACATTCGCCCCGGAGAATGCCTTCCCCCGAACATGGCGCCGGAGCCATCGAACCGTGCCGACCGGGGCTTAGATCCCCGTCTTGCCGCGCGCCAACGCCGCGAGCCCGGTGCGAGCCAGCTCGACGAGGCCGCATTCCTTCATCAGGCCGACGAAGCGGTCGATATCGGCCGGCGCACCGGTGATCTCGAACACGTAGCTATCAAGCGTGGCGTCGACGATGCGGGCATTGAAGGCCTGGGCGAGGCGCAGCGCCTCGTCGCGGATCTCTCCCCTGCCGGACACCTTGACCAAAGCCAGCTCGCGCTCCAGCGCGTCGCCGGCCCAGGTAAGGTTGACCACCTTGTGCACCGGCACCAGACGGCCGAGCTGATGCATGATCTGCGAGATAACCGGCGGCCGGCCCGTCGTCACGATGGTGATGCGCGACATGTGGCTCGCGTGCTCGATCTCCGAGACTGTGAGGCTTTCGATATTGTAGCCGCGCCCCGAGAACAGGCCGACGACGCGGGCGAGGACGCCCGGCTCGTTGTCGACCAGCACCGACAGCGTATGGCTGCGCTCGGTGGAGGGTAGCTCTTCTTCCAGGAAGTAGGCGGACTGGGACTGACCTGCGACGATCATCATGATGTCAATTCCGATAAAGCGTTGCTTGGGGATGCGAGGGGCAGAGTGCCGCGCCTCACACCAGAACCTTGCCGGCGCTGCCGATAGCGGTCTCGATCTCCTCGTCGGAGACGTCGGCGCCCAGCAGCATCTCGTTGTGCGCCTTGCCCGAGGGGATCATCGGGAAGCAGTTGGCGAGGCTGACCACGTGGCAGTCGAACAGCACCGGACGGTCGATGCGGATCATCTCCTCGATGGCGTCGTCGAGTTCCGACGGCTTCGAGCAGCGGATGCCTACAGCGCCATAGGCCTCGGCCAGACGCACGAAGTCGGGCTGCGAGTCGACGTAGGAATGGCTGAGCCGGTTGCCGTGCAGCAGCTGTTGCCACTGCCGCACCATGCCCATGTACTGGTTGTTCAGGATGAACGCCTTGACCGGCGCATTGTGCTGCACCGCCGTTGACAGTTCCTGGATGTTCATCTGGATCGAGGCGTCGCCGGCCACGTCGATCACCAGCGCGCCGGGATGGGCGAGCTGGGTGCCGATGGCCGCCGGCAGGCCGTAGCCCATGGTGCCGAGACCGCCCGATGTCATGAAGCGGTTCGGCTCCTCGAAGCCGTAATACTGCGCCACCCACATCTGATGCTGGCCCACCTCGGTGGTGATGTAGGTATCGCGGTCCTTGGTCAGCGCATGCAGCCGTTCGAGGGCGTACTGCGGCATGATTGCCTCGGCCGACGGGCGGTAGGTCAGGCACTTCTTCGCCCGCCAGCCGTCGATCTGCTTCCACCAGGCCGCATGGGCCGCCTTGTCCTGCACCGGCTTGCGGGCATTCCAGGCGGCGATCATGTCTTCGAGCACCGAGCCGACATCGCCGACGATCGGCAGGTCGACCACCACGTTCTTGTTGATCGACGACGGGTCGATGTCGATGTGGATCTTCTTGGAGTTGGGCGAGAAGGCGTCGATGCGGCCGGTGATGCGGTCGTCGAAGCGCGCGCCGACGCAGACCATCACGTCGCAGTCGTGCATGGCGAGGTTGGCTTCGTACGTGCCGTGCATGCCCAGCATGCCGAGCCAGTTCTTGCCCGACGACGGATAGGCGCCGAGCCCCATCAGCGTCGAGGTGATCGGGAAGCCAGTCATCTGAACGAAGTCGCGCAGCAGCGCCACCGCCTTCGGGCCGGCGTTGATGACGCCGCCGCCGGTGTAGAGGATCGGCTTCTTGGCGGCGGCCATCAGCTCGACCGCCTCGCGGATCGCCGCGTCCGGCGCCTTCACCGCCGGATGATACTGCGTCAGCGCCTTGCCCTTACAGTTCTCGTAGGTGCCGGTCTGGAACTGGATGTTCTTGGGGATGTCGACCAGCACCGGACCGGGACGGCCGGTGGTGGCGATGCGGAACGCCTCGTGCAGGATGCCCGGCAGGTCCTCGATGCGGCGGACCAGCCAGTTGTGCTTGGTGCAGGGCCGCGTTATGCCCACCGTGTCGGCCTCCTGGAACGCGTCCGTGCCGATCAGCGTCGTCGGAACCTGGCCGGTGATGCAGACCATCGGAATCGAGTCGAGCAGCGCGTCGGTGAGCGCCGTCACCATGTTGGTGGCGCCGGGGCCGGAGGTGGCGAGCGCCACGCCGACCTTGCCGGTGGAGCGGGCGTAGCCCTCGGCGGCATGCCCGGCGCCCTGCTCATGGCGAACCAGGATGTGGCGGACGTCCTCCTGCTGGAACAGCTCGTCGAAGATCGGCAGCACCGCGCCACCGGGATAACCGAAAATGGTGTCGACGCCCTGATCGATCAGCGCCTGGATGACCATCTCCGCGCCTGTCATCTGCCGTGTCATCGCCTGTTACCTCAAGCTCTCGTCCCGTTGTCCCGGGGAATTCGTTGCGTTGTTCAGGTAATAAAAAAGGCCCCGAGAGGGACCTGACTTTCGCGCACCATGACAACCCGGCAGGCCTCAGCGAGAGACCTCCGACACGGTGCGCCATGTAAGTACTACGAGAAGGGAACGCATGCCGTCCTCTGGCTCAGATGCCGGGACAACCCCGGAATGGGCGGCAACCTAGCGGTCGCCGGCTGGCCGGTCAAGAGCCTATTTCATTCGTTGCGCGATATCGTCGGCCACCGCAAGAAAATGTCGCGGCGGCGCCGGATCGACGCGCGGCCACTCCGGCATCTGGTTGCGGAACCAGGTTTCCTGCCGTTTTGCATATTGCCGAGTCGCTGTCACCGCCGCTTCGATGGCGTCCTTGACGGCGACTTCGCCCCGCGCCGCCGCCATCATCTCCGGCACGCCGATCGCCTTCATGGCCGGGAGCGCCGGATCAAGATGCAGTGCGTCGAACGACCGCGCCTCTTCGAGCCCGCCCGCCGCCGCCATGGTGTGGAAGCGCTCCTCGATGCGGGCGTGCAGCCAGTCCCGCGCCGGCGCCATGACGACACGGGCCATGCCGCCACCGGGAATCGCCGGCCGCGAGCGCTTTTCCTGCCATTCCGACAGCGGCCGCCCCGTGCTGTCGGCCACCTCCAGCGCCCTCAGCACCCGCTGCGTGTCGTTGGGGTGCAACCGTCCGTGGAGCACCGGGTCGACCACCGCCAGCTCCTTGTGCAGACTGGCGGGGCTCGCCGTCCGTGCCCGCTCGCGCCAGAAGGCGCGCACCCGTTCGTCGATGGGTGGCACGTCCGACAACCCCTGCGTCATCGCGTTGAAGTAGAGGCCAGTGCCGCCGACGATCACGGCCGGACGGCCGGCGACGTCCTCAAGCGTCTTTTCCAGATCGTCCAGATAGCGGGCGACGGTATATCCCTCGCCGCTGCCGACATGGCCATAGAGGCGGTGCGGCACCTGCGCCTCGTCCTCCGGCGAGGGGCGCGCCGTCAGGATGCGGAGCTCGCGGTAGACCTGCATCGAATCGGCATTGATCACCACGCCGTCGCAGCGCTCGGCGATCGCCAGCGCCAGAGCCGACTTGCCGCTCGCCGTCGGGCCGGCTATCAGAACCGCGCGCCTTTCTACCGTCTCCGCCGTCACGCCTGGAGCCTCCCATGTCGCTCGTCGCAACGCTTGTCTCATCTCCGGCCAATCCGCAAGTGACCGATGGCCTGATCGCCAGCGTGTCGCGACGCCTGGGCGGCGACGCCCACAAGGTGCTGGCCGACGGCATCGCCGCCGACATCGCCGTCGCCGACTATCTTTCGCATAGCGAGGCGGTGCACCGCGTTGCCGAGGTTGTCGGCGATGCGGCCGTCGACTTCGCGGTGATCGAGGCCGAGGGCCGGCGCAAGAAGCTTCTGGTCGCCGACGTGGACAGCACCATGATCGGCCAGGAATGCATCGACGAGCTCGCCGCCTTCGTCGGCCTCAAGGAGCACGTCGCCGCCATCACCGAACGGGCGATGCGCGGCGAGATCGCCTTCGAGCCGGCCCTGCGCGAGCGCGTCGCCCTTCTCAAGGGGCTGGACACCGCCGTCGTCGACGAGGTGCTGCGCGAACGCATCACGCTGACGCCGGGCGGCCGCGAGCTGATCGGCACCATGCGGGCACACGGCGCCTATACCGCCCTGGTCTCCGGCGGCTTCACCCTGTTCACCGACCGCATCCGCGACATGATCGGCTTCGACGAGGATCGCTCCAACTGCCTGATGACGGAAGACGGCAAGCTTACCGGCCTCGTTGCCGAGCCGATCCTCGGCAAGGCGGCCAAGCTCGCCACGCTGAAAGAGCTCCGTCAGGCGCGCGGCCTTGCCCGCCACGAAACGGTGGCGATCGGCGACGGCGCCAACGACCTCGACATGATCAACGAAAGCGGCCTCGGCATCGCCTTCCACGCCAAGCCCAAGGTGGCGGAAGCGGCAGAGGTGTCGATCCGCCACGGCGACCTCACCGCCGTTCTCTACCTTCAGGGCTTCACCCGCGACGAGTTCGCAGCGGTGTAATTCGGCCTTCCGCCCCACCCCTCTCCCTGGTCCCTCTCCCACAAGGGGAGAGGGTACGCGGTTTGGCTCTACTCACAGATGGAAAATTCGGCTTGCCCGAAAGGCGGGTCGGCACGTCCCGTCGTCCCCTCCCCCCTTGTGGGAGAGGAACCAGGGAGAGGGGTGATCCAGACACAGAGCTGGGCCTGACGCGCTCCCCTACAGCCCCATCATCCACATCCGCACCGGATTGGTGGGGTCGGCCAGGAGCTTGATCGCCAGGCAGATGCAGGTGATCACCAGGAGCGGCCGAATGACCTTTGCGCCGCCCTTGACGGCCAGACGCGAGCCAAGCTGCGCACCGAGGAACTGACCGGCGCCCATCACGAGGCCGGGTTTCCAGAAAATGGCCCCGGAGGCGAGAAACACGAAGAAGCTGCCGATGTTGCTCGCGAAGTTGAGCATCTTGGTATGCGCCGTCGCCTTCAGCAGACCGAAGCCCGCCAGCGACACGAAGCCCAGCATGAAGAACGAGCCTGTGCCCGGCCCGAACAGGCCGTCGTAGCAGCCGATCAGCGGCACGAATGTCAGCGTGAACAGAAACGGCGTGATCCGCGCGTGGCGGTCCAGGTCGTTGAGACCGCGCTTGAAGGCAAAGTAGACGGCGATGACGATCAGCATGATCGGCATGGCGATCTGCAGCCAGTCACCCGGCAGCACCGTGGCGAGAAGCGCTCCCAGCACGGCGCCCCCTGCCGACATCAGCGCCATCGGCAACTGCGCGCGGAGATCGACCTGCCCTGCCCGTGCGTAGCCGAGCGTTGCGGAGGCCGAGCCGAACAGCGCCTGCAGCTTGTTGGTACCTAGCGACTGGAGCGGCGTGAAACCGGCCAGCATCAGCGCCGGCACGGTGATGAGGCCGCCACCACCGGCGATCGAATCGATGAAGCCGGCGACAAGGGCGGCGAAGAACAGCGCCGTCAGGAGGTGCAGGGAAAGCTCAACCAAGATGCGGACTCGGGATCAGGAGGAAGCGCGCTCCGGCAGAGAAGCGGGAGCGGTGAAATGGGCCAGAACCGCCACACGGACGGCGCTCGCCAGGTTGCGGTTGCCGCGCGTGCGGTCGATATCGAGAATGAAGGCGGCAAGGCTCTGGCCGCGCTGGTCGGCGAGGCGCTCGGCGGCCGCCCAGAACTCCGGCTCCAGCGCCAGGCTGGTCCGATGCCCGGCCAGCGACAGCGACCGCTTGACGTTCATGAGGAGGTGTCCGGCGACGGCTCCGGATCGGCTGGGGAATCGAGACGATGACCGTCGAGGCGTCGCGCCTCCAGCGCATCCTGCGCCTTGGCCGTCTGCTTTTCCGCCTTGCTGCGGCCGAACTTCACGCGATTCTCCGCCGCCTCGTCCTCGCGGCGGCGGCGATCACGATCCTTGCGCGCCCGGCGAAGATTGACGAGTTCGCCCATCGCCGATCAGGGTTTCTTGCGGAAGGCGTCGAGCGACACCACCGTCGGTCCGCTCGCGCGCTCCTCGCCCGCCTCGTCGACGGGCTTTGGCTCCTCGGGCGCCTTGGCAGCGGGCTTTTCCGGTTTTGCTGCCGGCTCCTTGGCGGCCTGCCCTCTGGGCGGACGGGCGGAAATCTTGGCCTCGCCGCTTGCCGGACCGATCGCCTTGAGCGGGCCTTCCTCGGGCATGTCGGCGGCGTTGCCGCTCTCGTCGACCAGCGGGAACTGGACCGCGAACTCCACCGAAGGATCGAAGAAGCCGCGCACTGAGGCGAAGGGAACCACCAGCTTTTCCGGCACGCCGGAGAAGCTGAGGCCGATCTCGAAGCTGGTCTCGTTCACCACCAGCTCCCAATACTGGTGCTGGATGACGATCGTCATCTCGTCCGGGTAGCGTTCCTTGAGGCGGGCGGAAATGCGCACGCCCGGCGCCCGGGTATCGAAGATGATGTAGAAATGATGCTCGCCCGGCAGGCCGGCGTGCGCCACTTCCGCAAGCACCTTCTTCACAAGGCCGCGGAAGGCCTCCTGAGCCAGAACGTCGTAACGGATCATGTCCTTGGGCATTGAGGCTCCGCCTTGAGGAAATCGCAGGCGGCCGATGGGGCCGCGTCGTTGCCGGCAGTTTAAAGCATCCGGCGCAACAGTGTAAACGGCTTCGCGGCGGATCGCCGAAAGCGCGGGAAACACGGCAATGATGGGAGAAGAATTGAGTGGAGGCTTCTGTTGCCAGGTGCCTCCGAACCCCGCCTAAAGGTGCAACCCCCTAGGGCTTGATTCCCAGTTTGGGCACCGCATTACGCGGCGACGGCCACCGGAGCATAGTTGTCATTCGCAACTATAAGGTTAGCCCGATAACGGTGGTACAATGCCGAGTGAAAGAGCCGCCTTTACGCCCCCGTCGATCCTATTTCGCCCCCGCCGAAAGCCTTGCGCCGATTGGCTTTACAAGGCCTTGGGTGGAGGCGCCGGGTACCGCCCCCGGGTCCGAATGGTTTATTACGCAGTCCGTTTATCACCATAGCCGGATTGCTCCGGCAGGAAGACATATAGGGTGTGGCGGCCCGCCTGTGAAGAGGCGGCAAACGATCCGTCCCCATCGTGGGACGCCGCCATGCACCATCCAACCTTGACCGTGCCCCTTTCCAGGTCCGATAGAAGCGCTGAAAAGCACAAAACCGGCGAGGTCCCATGCTGCGATTGCATCGGCCGAAAGTCTACGCCCGCTATTCCCGCGTCGAGGCGTCCCGCCTCCGCCGCCAGATCCTGTTCCTGGCCGGTGGCATCGGCGTCGGTATCGCCGCCGTGCTGATGGCCCGCGCAGCCGATCTCGCCCAGGATGTCTTCCGCGCCGGCGTCGCCGCGTTGCCCTGGCTGCCGATTATCGTCACGCCCGCAGGCTTCGCACTCTCGTGCTTCCTTGCCCGCCGCCTGTTCCCCGGCTCGCAGGGCAGCGGCATTCCGCAGGTGATCGCCGCCCGCAAGCTGCCGTCCGCCGAGCCGTCGGGGCACCTCGTCTCACTGAGGATCGCCGGCGGCAAGATCCTGCTGATGCTGCTCGGCCTGCTGGCCGGCGGCTCGCTGGGCCGCGAAGGTCCGACCGTGCAGGTCGGCGCCGCCATCATGCAGGCGGCCGGACGCGTCGCCTCCATCCGCCGCTCGTCGCTATTGCTGGCCGGTGGGGCGGCCGGCGTCGCCGCCGCCTTCAACACGCCGCTGGCCGGCATCGTCTTCGCCATCGAGGAACTCAGCCGCTCTTTCGACAGCAAGGCGAGTGGCATCGTCATCATGACGGTGATGCTCGCCGGCCTGACGGCTCAGATGCTTCTCGGCGACTACACCTATTTCGGTTCGTCCTACGTGACGCTGTCACAGGGCGTCGCCTGGGTCGCCGTTCCGGTGGTAGCGATTGTCGGCGGCGCACTCGGCGGCCTGTTCAACCGCCTCAACGTCGTCTGGTCGCGCGGCGTACCCGGCAAGGCCGGCGCCTTCATTCGCCGGCGGCCCATCGCCACCGCCGCCCTGCTCGGCCTTCTGGTCGCCGTTCTCGGCCTCGCCTCGGGCAGCGACGTCAGCGGCACCGGCTACGAAGCGGCGCGCGCCGCCATCCACCAGACGCCGGCCGACGTCGGCCTCTGGTACGGCCCTGCGAAACTTCTCGCGACTCTGGCCTCGACGCTGTCGGGCATTCCCGGCGGCATCTTCTCGCCGTCGCTGTCCATCGGCGCCGGCCTCGGCCTCGACGTCGCCTATCTTCTCAACGTCGACGCCGTCCAGGCCATCGCGCTCCTGGGCATGTGCGCCTACCTCGCCGGCGTGGTGCAGGCGCCGCTGACCTCGGTGGTGATCGTCCAGGAAATGACGCTCAACCACTCCATGCTGCTGCCGCTGATGCTGGTGGCGCTGATCGCCGGCAAGATCTCCAGCTTCATCGCGCCGGAGGGCGTCTATCACGCCCTCGCCCGCAACTTCGCCGTTCCGCCCCCGGCGCCGCCTGCGGATGACACGGCGCCCCAGGCTGACTCGGCGCGCGACTCCGGCTAGTCTCTTCTGCCCCTCGCACGCATCGGACCTTCATGCAGCAATATCTCGATCTCCTGAAGCTCATCCTCGACACCGGCACCGCCAAGGAGGACCGCACCGGCACCGGCACGCTGTCGGTCTTCGGCCACCAGATGCGCTTCGACCTCGCCGAGGGCTTCCCGCTTCTGACCACCAAGAAGCTGCACATCAAGTCGATCGTGCATGAGCTGATCTGGTTCCTGCAGGGCGATACCAACATCAAGTACCTGAAGGACAACGGCGTCTCCATCTGGGACGAGTGGGCCGACGACAACGGCAATCTCGGCCCCATTTACGGCCACCAGTGGCGCTCCTGGCCGATGCCCGATGGCGGCACCATCGACCAGATCGCCGAAGTGCAGGAGACCATCCGCCGCAATCCCGACTCGCGCCGCATGATCGTCACGGCCTGGAACCCGTCCGACGTGCCGAAGATGGCGCTGCCGCCCTGCCACCTCATCATCCAGTTCTATGTCGCCAACGGCCGTCTCTCCTGCCAGATGTACCAGCGCTCGGCCGACGTGTTCCTGGGCGTGCCCTTCAACATCGCCTCCTATGCGCTGCTCACGGCCATGATGGCGCAGGCGACCGGCCTCAAGCCCGGCGACTTCGTGCACACGCTCGGCGACGCCCACCTCTATCGCAATCATCTCGACCAGGCCCGGCTGCAGCTCACCCGCGAACCGCGCCCCCTGCCCCGGCTGAAGCTCGCCGAAGGGATAACCGACGTTCGCGATTTCCGATTCGAGCACATCGCCATCGAGGGGTATGATCCGCATCCGCACATCAAGGCCGAGGTCGCCGTATGAAGAGACTGCCCGCCTTCGGAATCGCCGCCGCTTTTGCGGGGGCGCCGGTCGTGGCTCACGCCAACGACACCATGGCGGAACTGGCCGCCGGCGGGCTGACCTTCGTCTATGCGGAAAACGTCCAGATGCAGAGCGAGGATCTCTACATCTCGCCCAAGGAAGTCCGCGTCGACTACGTCTTCCACAACGACGGCGACAGTGACCGGACGACCGTGGTCGCCTTTCCCATGCCGGACATCGAAGGCAGCGGCGACTTCATGGTCTCGGTGCCCAATCCCGAGTCCGACAACTACATGAACTTCTCGGTGACGGTCGACGGCCGGCCGTTGAAGCCGGAGATCGACCGTCACGCCTTTGCCGTCGAGGTCGACATCACCGCCCTCCTCGAAGAGCACGGCATTCCCCTGCTGCCGTTCGGCGCGGCGACGACCGATGCCCTCGCCGCCTTGCCCAAGCAGACGGTCGCCGACTGGATCGAGCGCGGCATCGTCATCCCCATGGAATATGACGACGGCAGCGGCTGGAAGACGGAGTACGTGCCGGTCTGGCGGCTCAAGACCACCTACTGGTGGCGCACCACCTTCCCGGCCGGCCGCGACCTTCGCGTCGCCCACCGCTATACGCCCAGCGTCGGCGCCACGGCCGGCCTCGCCTTCCTCGGCCCCGACGAGAACAACCCGTTCGCCGGCGAGAATTTCGAGCGGGAAAGGCAGCGCTACTGTTTCGACGACAGTTTCCTCAGGGCCGTCGCCAAGCGCCTCGACGCGGCGCGGACGACGAATACCTACCTACAGGAAAGCTGGATTTCCTACGTGCTCACCACCGGCGCCAATTGGGGCGGCACCATCGGCCGCTTCCACCTGACGGTCGACAAGGGCGACACCGACACGCTGGTGTCCTTCTGCGGCAACGGCGTCAAGAAGACCGGCCCGACCACCTTCGAGCTGACCGCCACCGACTTCTACCCCGAGCGCAACATCGACATCGCGCTGATCCGTCGCCCGGCCGACTGAGGGTCGTGCCAGTACCCCTCTCTCCAACTCTCCCCCACAAGGGGGGAGAGGGCACGGAAGAGTTTCCTTCCAGAACCTGCCACAGCCCTCGCTCTGCTCCCTCCCTCACAAGGTGGAGACAGCCCGACCTGGCTCAACCAGAAACACCAGCTTGCGAGTTCGCACGGATCAGCTCGACGCGCCCTCTCCCCCCTTGTGGGGAGAGTTGGAGAGAGGGGTGAGACCCGAGGCGTCTCCATAGCGGATGGCCGCTCATCTGCGAGGGGAGACAACCCGGCCCGGCCCAACCAGAAACACCAGCTTGAGAGTTCGCGCAGGTCAGTTCGACGCGCTCTCTCCCCCCTTGTGGGGGAGAGTTGGAGAGAGGGGGGAGGCCCGAGGCCGCCCATAGCGAATGGCTGCCCGTCTGCGAGGGGAGGCAACCCGGCCCGGCTCAACCAGAACATCGGCTTGCGAACTCGCACAGATCAGCTCGACGCGCCCTCTCCCCCCTTGTGGGGGAGAGTTGGAGAGAGGGGGGAGGCCCGAGGCCGCTCATCTGCGAGACAGGCGATATCCACCAATGAAAACGGCCGGTCCGCGAGGAACCGGCCGTCGTTTTCGTTCGGACAATGGCGTCCGTCACTCCATTTTCACCGCGACGAAACGCAGGTCGCCGCTGGCATTGGAGACGAGCAGCAGCACGGACTTGCGGCCCATCGTCTTCTGCTTCTCGACGGTCTTGGTCACGTCGTCGGGCGACAGAACCTGTTCCTGCGCCACCTCGACGATCAGGTCGCCGGCCGCGATGCCCTTCTCGGCCGCCGCGCTCGCCGGATCGACGCCGGTGATCACGACGCCACGAACTTCGGCGTTGAGGCGGTACTTTTCCCGGGCGTCGTCATCCAGCGCGCCGAGCGTCAGGCCGAGAACCTTCGTCTCGTCCTTCGGCTGTTCGGCTGCCGGCTCGTCGCCCGTCGCCTCGGCCATCTTCTCGCCTTCCTCAAGGCGGCCGAGCTTGACGGGAAGCGTCAGCTCCTTGCCCTTGCGGATCAGCGTGACGGACACTTCCTTGCCGACCGCCGTGTTGGCGACGAGACGGGGCAGCTCGCGCATGGTCTTGATGGCATGCCCGTCGAAGGCGACAATCACATCGCCCGGCTCGAGCTTGGCCGCCGCCGCAGGCCCGCCCTCGGTGACGCCGGCCACCAGCGCGCCCTGCGGCCGGTCGATGCCGAGGCTTTCGGCCAGATCGTCGGTCACTTCCTGAATGTTGACGCCGAGCCAGCCGCGATGCGTCTCGCCGAACTCCCGCAACTGGTCGACGACGCCGACGGCGATCTCCGAGGGGATGGCGAAACCGATGCCGATCGAGCCGCCCGACGGCGAGATGATGGCGGTGTTGATGCCGATCACCTCACCCTTCTCGTTGAACAGCGGACCGCCGGAGTTGCCGCGGTTGATGGCCGCGTCGGTCTGAATGTAGTTGTCATAGGGGCCGGAGTTGATGTCGCGGTTGCGGGCCGAGATGATGCCGGTGGTCACGGTACCGCCTAGGCCGAACGGATTGCCGATCGCCATCACCCAGTCGCCGACGCGCATATGCTCGCTGTCGCCGAAGCTGACGGCGGTGAGCGGCTTGTCCGGCTTGACGCGCAGCACCGCGAGGTCGGTCTTGGCGTCGCGGCCGACCAGCTCCGCCTTCAGCTTGCTGCCGTCGGAGAAGTTGGCGACGATTTCGTCGGCGTCCTCGATGACGTGGTTGTTGGTGATGATGATGCCCGCGCCGTCGATCACGAAGCCCGAGCCGAGCGACTGCACCTTGCGCGGGTCGCCGCCCTCGTCGGAGCCGCCGTCGCCGTTATCGGCGCCATCGCCGGGGTCGCCGCCCTTGCCGTTGCCGTTCTTGTCGAAGAACTCGTCGAAGAAGTCCTGGAAAGGCGAGCCTTCCGGCACCTGGGGCAACGGCACCTGCCGCGTCTCGGCCACCGTCTGGGTGGTGGAGATGTTGACCACCGCGCCGATCAGCTTCTCGGCAAGGTCGGCGACCGAGTCCGGCCCCTGCTCGGCGGAGGCCGTGCCGGCGCTGCCGAGGGCGAGCGCCGCCGCCAGCGTCAGCGCCGCAAGCCCCGATCCGCGTCGCCGCCCGACGTCCGGCACTGTCCTGTTCCATGAGACCATAGCCGGTCTTCCTCCACTGGAGCGTCCGCCCGCGAAGTCCCAGGTCTTCCGGAGCGCCCGGACGCTAGAAAACAAAACCGGAAACAAGGGTGGTGAATCCCCTGCTCCGGATGAGCACGATCAGCGATCGCGCCCCACGCATTCGGCGAAGTCATAATCCGTTTCACGGATGGAGACAAACCCCACCCGCGCACGACACGCGTCCGGTCAACCGCCCCGCACCGCCCAGACGACGGCGACGCCGACCGCCATCGCGGCGACGCCACCGGTCCTGAGCCAGAAGTCGGAGGCCTCCAGAAGCTGGCGGAGACCCTTGCGCATGAGCGAAGGGGCTGCCGCGTACAGCAGCCCCTCGAGGACGACCATCAGGCCGACGGCGACCAGGAAGTCGTTCAAGGCTGGGCCGGAACGGCCGGAGCCGCCGCGTTCCCCGCCGTCCCGGTCGGTCCACCGAAGAAGCGGAAGAAGTCCGAGTCGGGCTTGAGCAGCATGGTCGTGCCGTTGGCCAGCGACGAAGCGTAAGCCTGCATCGAGCGATAGAACTCGAAGAAGCCCTTGTCGGCGCCATAGGCCTCCGCGTAGATGCGGTTGCGTTCGGCATCGCCCTCGCCGTGCAGGATGTCGGCGTCACGCCGCGCCTCGGCCAGAAGCACGGTGGCCTGGCGATCGGCCTCGGCGCGGATGCGCGCCGCTTCCTGCGTACCCTCGGCCCTGAGCTCGGCCGCCTCGGCGAGACGCTCCGACCGCATGCGGTCGTAGGTCTGTTCGAGCACGTTGTTCGGCAGCTCGGTGCGACGGATCCTGAGCTCGACGATGTCGATGCCGAGGTTGGCCGCTTCCGGACGAACGAACTCGGCCACTTCGCGCATCATCGCCAACCGCTCGTCGGACAGCGCGTCGCCGAACGAGCGCGTACCGTAGACGCGGCGCAGCGCCGACTCGAGGCGGGTCGACAAACGCGTCTCCGCCATGGCCATGCTGCCGGTGACGCTTTCACGAAAAGCCCGGACGTTGACGATGCGATAGGTCGCAAAAGCGTCCACCACATACTGCCGGCTATCGCGAACCTGCATCACCTTGTCGTCGATCTCGAGCGTTTGCAGTCGCTTGTCGACGATCTGCACGCTGTCGACGACGTTGGTCGGCAGTTTGAAGTAGATGCCGGGCTCGGTGATCACCCTCTGGATCTCGCCGAAGCGCAGCTGGATGGCTTGGTCGCGTTCGGTGACGATGAAGATCGACGAGTAGGCGACCAGCGCGATGACCGCGACGACGATCAGAACGAAGGGCAGAGCGATCGTGCGCATCACTGGGCACCTCCCGTGCTGGTCGATGTCGTCGGACGCCCGATTTCGGGCAATGGAAGATAAGGCAACACGCCCTGCGTCGAGCCGCTGTCCAACAACACCTTGTTGGTCTTGGCGAGCACGCCTTCCATGGTTTCAAGATAGATGCGCTCGCGCGTGATCTCGGGCGCCTTGACGTACTCCTGGTAAACCGACGTGAAGCGCTGCGCGCCACCGGTCGCTTCGGCGATGACCTGATCGCGGTAACCGAGCGCCGCCTCGCGCACCTGCGAGGCCTCGCCGCGCGCGTCACCAAGCCGCTTGTTGGCGTAGGCCTGCGCGTCCTGCTTGAACTTGTCCTGGTCCTGCTGGGCGCGCTGCACCTCGCCGAAGGCGTCCTGAACTTCGGGTGGCGGATCGGCGCGGGTGATGTTGATCGTGTTGATCCTCACGCCGGCGTCGTAGGAATCGAGCGTGCGCTGGACGATCTCCTGGACCTGCAACTGAGCCGCCTCACGGCCGGTCGTCCGGAACTCGTCGGCACGGGTACGACCGACCACTTCACGCATCACCGATTCCGATACCTTGCGGACGATGTCAGGCTGATTGTTCACCTGGAACAGGTACTTGATGGGATCATCGATCTTCCAGAGCACCGAGAACTCAACGCTGACCAGGTTCTGGTCGCCCGACAGCATGATCGACCCGGTGCCAGAAGCCGGCCCGCCGCCAATCACTTCCTGATTTTCCTTGCGGAACGCGGGCGTCTCGACCTGCTCGATCGGCCAGAAGGCGAAATGGATGCCCGGCTCGTTGAGCTCCGGCTTGACCTTGCCGAACAGCAGCTCCACGCCGACTTCGTCCGGCTGGACGACGTAGATGCTCTGATAGAGCCAGAAGCCGACAGCGGCCACCGCGATCAGCGGCAACGCCGTCAGAATGCCGGTGGACTCGCCCGGTCCGGGACGCCCGCCGCCACCACCGGGAAGGAGCCGGCGAATCTTGTCCTGTCCGCGCCGGAGCAGTTCCTCAAGGTCGGGGGGCTCGTTGCCGCCGCCGCCGCCACCCTGCGGTCCTCTGGGCGGCTGTCCCCACGGTCCGTTGCCGCCGCCTTTCCAACCGCCGCCACCACTCTGATTGCTCCAGGGCATTAGGGTCCCTTCCTCCATAAGTAAAAATCAGGAGCGCTTCCGTGACGGTCGGGCAAGACTGCCCGACGGGAAACGCTCCGGCTCGGTCTGACGGCGATCATAAGAGGCAACGCCCCGCTCTTCAACGCGCGCAGAATTCAATCGCCATTTGGGGTGTCAGGTGGGTCCGATCAACCGTCCGCGCGTGATTCTTTCGGCGCGGTCAGCCGCGGCGAACCCACGTCTCGAAAACGGCATCGGCGCTGTCGCGCTCGCCGCGCTCCATGGGCTGGCTGGCGGAGAGCTCCCAAAGCGCCGGATCGACCGCAGGAAAGCGTGTGTCGCCGTCGGGCGAGGCGGCGATCCGGGTGATGAACAGGCGGTCGGCCCGACCGATCGTCGCCGCATAGAGCGCGCCGCCGCCGGCCACCACGTAGGACGAGGCCCCCTTCGCCTCGGCGCTCGCGGCCGCCGCGTCGAGGGCGGCGCCGAGATCGTCAATCACGGTAACGCCATCCGGCCGAAAGGTTGGATCGCGCGACACCACGAAGGTTTGGCGGCCCGGCAGGGGTTTGCCGATCGACTCGAAGGTCTTGCGTCCCATGACCATGGGACGGCCGAGCGTCAGCGCCTTGAAGTACTTGAGATCGGTGGAGAGATGCCAGGGCATGCCGCCATCGCGACCGATGACGCCGTTCTCGGCCATGGCAACGACGATGTCGAGGAGAGGACGGCTCACGGGCACTCCTTCGCCAGTTTCTCGATGGCTTCGGGCGTCATGCGCACCGGCACCCAGGCATCGTTGAGCGGCGCGCCCATGGCCGCATAGAAATCGATGGCCGACTTGTTCCAGTCGAGCACCGTCCACTCGAAGCGGCCGAGCCCCTCGTCGACGCAACGCCGGGCCAGCCGGGCCAGCAGCGCCTTGCCGACGCCCTGCCCCCGCGCCGCCGGGTCGACGAAGATGTCTTCGAGATAGAGCCCATGCCGGCCGAGAAAGGTCGAGAAGGAATAGAACCAGACGGCGATGCCGGCCGGCTTGTCGCCGATGAAGCCGAGTTCGCAGAACACGCGCGGATTGTCGCCGAAAAAGGCGGCCGCGTAGTCCTCCGGCGTCGCCACCATCTTCTCGGACAGGTTCTCGTAGGCGGCGAGCGAGCGCACGAACCCCGCGATGATCTCCACATCGTCGGGTGTGGCGGCACGGGTCACGGGCTTGGCGCGGCGATGGCGTCCGGACGGGGGGCTCATGGTGCACTCTCCGTTACGCCGCCCGGCGGCAAGCCGACGTCGGAGCTCGGCAGTTGCTTCAGCTTGGTGCCCGGCGCCGCCGGCGCGCCATTCTCCAGGATCTTGCCGATGGCATCGAGCGGGTCGCCCGCCGCCTTCTCCTTTTCCTTCTCCGCCCGCGCCTTCTGGGCGGCCAGAAGCGCCGCCGCCTTGGCCTTCTCGGCCAGCGCCGCCGCCGCCGCGCGCTCGCGCGCCTCCAGCATCAGACGATTGCGGCGGTCCAGAGCCTCGCGGTCGCGCAGCACCTGGCGCGACAGAAGCTCGCGTTCGAGAATGTCGGCCTGCATCATCAGCACGCGCTGCGTCTCCTTCTCCAGCGCACGGATGCCGAGGTAGGACGCGAAGGCCGTGACGTCGACGCGACGGGACGGGTTGGCGAGCGGCCCCTTGAACAGCACCGACACCTGCGGCACGCCGCCGCCGGCCGCCGCGTCGCCGACGTCGTGGGACAGGCGCCACTCGCTGTCGACCGTCAGGCGGGCGATGTCCACCGTCGCCGAACCGGAGCTGGCGCCGTCTCTCGTCGTCACCACGATGTTGGGCGCCCTGAGCGTGCCACCGGCCAGCGTGAAGGCGGCATCGAGCCGCTCGAAGGCGAGATCGCCCATGTCGACGTTGTCGGTGAAGGCCTGCCGGATGCGATCCTCGCTGAGCTCCTTGCCGGCATCGGCCAGCCGGATCACCTGACCGAACGCCCGCGTCGTCATGTGGGCGAGCCGGCCGTCGCGAAGCGAGAAGCTGCCGCCGCCGGTCAGCGACGACATCCAGCCGGCCAGCGTCCGTCCCGTGGCATTGATCTGGACGTCGACGCCCAGGGCGCCGGTGACCAAGGGCCGGCCGTCACGCCGCCAGGCGAACTCCTCGGCCGCCGCGCCCTGGAGCCGCAGCGTGCCGGAAACACCGGCCGTGCCGTCGAGATCCCGCTTGATCATCAGGTCGCCGGAAAGCTTGCCGCCGGCCAGCGTCGCCTCAATGCCGTCGAGCCCGGTGCCGGAGGCATTGCTGGACAGCGATAGCGCCACGCTCTTGGCCGCCGGCCCGCCCTCGATGTCGAGCCGGCCGAACTTGAGGGCGAGGTCGGTGTCGAAGCCGTCGATCAGCGCCGCGCCGAACGGCGCCTCCGGCCAGGGATTGCGGCTCTGGACGATCGGGAAGTCGAAGACGGCCGGGCCGAGGATGGCCTCGCCGAGACCGGCGAGCGATCCCTCGTCGAAAGACAGCGTGCCCGTCACCCTCGGCACGGCCGGGGCGAAGTC
>JAUVXG010000191.1 GCA_030603685.1 Pleomorphomonas sp. | reverse complement strand
GGTGGGGCCCAGCGCGGGGGGCGCGGGGGCCCCCCGTTTTGACCCGCAACCGCCCCACCACTCTTGCCTTTCCGGTTCGGCCGGTGCCTATCCTGCGTTTCCGATTTTGCGTGCCGCTCCGGAGACGTATCCATCGTGACCGATTTTCATCTCTCGACGCCAACGAGCCGGCCGCGGGCTCGGGCCTTCGCCATTCCCTTCGATGGCGAACCGGGGCGGTTCAACGCCATTACCGATGTGCCGGGCGTCAGCGTCGGCTACACGACCCTGATTTCGGGGGATGGGCCGCTGAACGTCGGCCATGGTCCGGTGCGGACAGGTGTGACGGCCATCCTGCCTCGCCCATACGCCGACATCGCCTGTCCCTGCCATGCCGGCTTCTTCTCGGGTAACGGCAACGGCGAACTGACCGGCATCCATCTCGTTGAAGAGGTTGGCGCCTTCAGCCTGCCGATCACCATCACCAACACGCACTCCCTTGGTGTTGCCCGTGACGCGACGCTGAAGTGGGTGGCGGCCAACAGGCCGGAGGCTCTTGCTTCGGCCTGGGGTTTGCCGGTGGCCGGCGAGACCTACGATGGCTTTCTCAACGACATCAACGGCCATCATCTGACGGAGGATCATGTCTTCGCCGCCCTTGACGGCGCCATCTCCGGGCCGATCGACGAAGGGTCGGTCGGCGGTGGCACCGGCATGTGCACCTTCGAGTTCAAGGCCGGCTCCGGCACGGCATCCCGCCTCGTCCATTGGGCGGAAGAGACCTTCACGCTTGGCGTGTTCGTTCAGAGCAACTTCGGCAAGCGCAGCAATCTCATGATCCGGGGCTATCGCGCCGGAGCGGAACTTGCCGAACCTCGTCCGATCGAGCGCACGCCCCGCGCGGAGAAGAGTTCGATCATCGCCATCGTCGCCACCGACGCGCCGCTTCTGCCGCATCAACTGAAGCGGATTGCCCGGCGGGTGCCCCTCGGCATCGCCTGGACAGGCGGGCTCGGCTACAATTCGTCGGGCGACATCTTCCTGGCCTTCTCGACCGCCAATGCCGAGGCCGCCGCCGGTCGGCCCGGTCGCCTCGCTTCACTGGTCTCGATCCCGGATGTCGATATCGACCCCTTTTTCGACGCCACGGTCCAGGCCGTAGAGGAAGCGATCCTCAACGCACTCGTCGCGAGCGCCGACATGACCGGCCGGGATGACAACTTCATGCCGGCCCTGCCGCACGCCTGGTTGGAAGCGAGATTTGGGCGACCTAGCTAGGGACCGCGAACCTCTGTCTGCGCTATCCACAGCCGAGTGCACGCGCGGCAGGCAGAGAGGCTCGAAACAAAGCCTAATGTGTAGGCAAATTGCATTTTGCTTAGACATTGAGCAATTTGGCTTGCATTTCTGACCACTTCCCCGGCAAAATGGCGTCATTACAAGCCTATAAGGGGAACGTCATGCTGAAATCCGCCCGCAGCCTTGCCGCGAGAGCCGCGTTTGTCGGTCTCGCGGGGGTCGCCTCGCTTATGGCCGCACCGGCCGCCTTCGCCGATACGCCGGTCAAGTTCACGCTCGATTGGAAGTTCGAGGGACCGGCGGCCGGCTTCCTGCTGGCGCTCGACAAGGGTTATTTCAAGGCCGAAGGGCTGGATGTCACCATCGACAGCGGCAATGGCTCTGTGGAGGCCATCTCGCGCGTCGCTACCGGCACCTACGACATGGGTTTCGGCGACATCAACTCGCTGATCAAGCTGCTTGACGAAGATCCGTCGCAGAAGATCAAGGGCGTTTTCATGATCTATGACCGCCCGACCTTCGCCATTGTCGGCCGCAAGTCGCTGGGCATCACCGACGATCCGAAGTCGCTCGAAGGCAAGAAGCTCGGCGCGCCGCCCCCGGATGGCGCCTTCGCTCAATGGAAGGCGTTCAAGGCCGTCGCTGGCATCGACGACAGCAACATCACGCTCGAGTCGGTCGGCTTCCCGGTCCGCGAACCGATGCTGGCCAAGGGCGACGTCGATGCCGTCTTCGGCTTCTCCTTCTCGGTGATCCTGAACCTCAAGGCCCAGGGCGTGCCGGCCGACGACATCGCGCCGATCCTGATGGCCGAGCACGGTCTCAACCTCTACGGCAACACCGTTACGGTGAACACCGACTTTGCCGCCGCCAACCCGGGCGTTGTGAAGGGTGTGCTCAAGGCGCTCGCCAAGGGCTTTGCCGACGCCGTCGCCAACCCGCAGGAAGGTGTCGATGCCGTGCTGAAGCGCAACGAGACGCTGAACCCCGACATCGAGCTTGAGCGTCTGACGATGGCCAACGCCCAGAACATCAAGACGCCCTATGTCGTCGAGCATGGCATGGGCGGCGTCGATCCGGAGCGGCTCGCCGCTTCCATCGAGACGCTGAAGACCTCGATGGGTCTCAAGGGCGCGGTGACCGCCGACAAGGTGTTCGACGCCAGCTTCCTGCCGCCGGAAGGCGAACGCAAGCTGCCCTGATCAAGATGTCGTGGACCGGCCGAGCCCTCTCGGCCGGTTTCGCTTTTCTCCGAACCGCGAGCCCGAAACGCGAGACACATGACCCATCTCGTCTCCATCGAAAACGTCGACATGCGCTATGGCGGGGCGAGCGGAACGCTGGCCGTCGCCGATCTCACCTTCAAGGTCGACAAGGGGGAGTTCGCCGCCGTCGTCGGTCCCTCCGGTTGCGGCAAGTCGACGCTGATGCGCCTCGTTACCGGGTTGCACATTCCCCAGGCGGGTAACGTCATCGTGGCCGGCCAGCATGTGACCGAGCCGGTGAGCATCGTCGGCATGGCCTTCCAGAACCCGAGCATGCTGCCGTGGCGCACCACGCTCGACAACATCCTGCTGCCGCTCGAGATCGTCGAGAAACACCGCAAGCGCCTGCGGGCTCACAGGGCCGAGTATGTGGAGAAGGCCGAGCATTTGCTCGAAGTGGTCGGCCTCAAGGGCTTCGGTTCGAAGTATCCCTGGCAGCTCTCCGGCGGCATGCAGCAGCGCGCCAACCTCTGCCGGGCCCTGATTCACGAGCCGCAGCTTCTGATGCTGGACGAGCCGTTCGGCGCTCTCGATGCCTTCACGCGCGAAGAGCTCTGGTGCGTCATTCGCGACCTGCATGCCGAGCAGGACGTCACGATCATTCTCGTCACGCACGACCTGCGCGAAGCGGTGTTCCTCGCCGACAAGATCCTGGTGATGAGCGCCCGTCCCGGTCGCGTGTTGCGCGAGCACCGCGTTCCCTTCGCCCGGCCGCGCGATCTCGAGATCACCTACGACAAGGCTTTCAACGACGTCGTTCACGAACTGCATGGCGAGATCGCCAATGCGAGGAGGGCCGCATGAGCGCCGTTGTCGAGGACATTCAGAAGCCCGAGCGGACAAAGCCTCTGGTCGCCCGCATCGACTGGGTGAAGGCCTCTCCCTGGCTCTATACCATCGCCCTGTTCGCCATCTGGGAGGCGGCGGTCCGCGTTTTCGATCTGCCCTATACCATTCTGCCGGCCCCCTCACGCATCTTCGCCGCCTTCTATCAGTATTGGTCGCCGCTCTGGAAAAACTCGCTGCAGACGCTCTACACCACAACGCTCGGCTTCCTGATGGCGGTGGTCGGCGGTCTCGCCCTTGGTCTTTTCATCGGCTGGTCGAAGGTGATCTATGCCGGCCTCTATCCGCTGATGATCGGCTTCAACGCCGTGCCCAAGGTTGCCGTGGTGCCAATTCTGGTCATCTGGTTCGGCATCGGCGCTGTACCGGCCATGCTGACGGCCTTCCTGATTTCCTTCTTTCCGATCGTCGTCAACGTCGCCACCGGACTCGCCACCATCGAACCGGAAACCGAGGACGTGCTCCGGGCGCTCGGGGCCAAGAAACTCGACATCATGCTGAAGGTCGGCATCCCTCGCTCTATGCCTTACTTTTTCGGCTCGCTGAAGGTCGCGATTACCCTTGCCTTCGTCGGCTCGGTGGTGTCGGAGACGGTGGCCTCGAACTATGGGCTCGGCAATCTGATGAGCTCGGCTCAGAGCCAGTTCAACGTCCCCCTCGTCTTTGCCGGTCTGCTGGCGCTCGCCGTCGAGGGCATCGTCATGTACTCGATCATGGCATGGGTGGAAAAGCGCATGACCGGATGGGCGCACCGGTCCTCAATGTCGCACTGAGGGAACGAACTTCGGCTGAAACGGCCTTGCGCGGCAAGGGTTTGCTGCCTTAGCTGCGCTTGGTCAATCCGAAGGAAGAGTGAAGATGTCATCGATCGATCGTGCCGCCCTTGCCGCCGCCGTGGCTTCGCTGCCGGAGCGCTTCAAGGGGCCGGGTGGCACGGTCGGCGTGATGAAGGATGGCGAGGTCATCGTTCGGGAGGCGTGGGGCTACGCCGATCAGGATGCCGGCCTTGCGATGACGCCGAGCCGTCTTCTGCCGATCTGCTCCATCAGCAAGCAGATGACCTGCGGCGTCTTGCTCGATCTTGTCGGCGATCCCACGGTGCTCGACGATCGGCTTGCCGATTTCCTGCCGAACTTGCAGGGCCGACGGCCGACGGTGCGCGAACTCTGCGACAATCGCTCGGGCCTGCGCGATTACTGGGCGCTCACCGTCCTTCATGGGGCTCACCACGAAGGCGTCTTCCGCCGCGAGGACGCGAGGCCGTTGTTCGCCCGCATGAAGACCACCCACTTCGAGCCGGGCAGTCAGTCTTCATACTCCAACGGCACCTACCGAATCCTCTCGGATCTCCTGGAAGATCACGCCGGCCGTTCTTTGGCTGAGCTTTATCGCCGCCACATTTTCGGGCCTGCCGGCATGCGCGATGCCCGTCTCGCCTCCGATACGTCCTCGCCGCTCAACGGGACTGTCGGTTACGAGTGGAGCCCGGCACTCGGTTGGTTCCCGGCAACGAATCGCATCTTCTGGACGGGCGACGCCGGCGTGGCGGCGACACTCGACGACATGCTCGCGTGGGAAGGTTTCACCGATCGAACCCGCAACGATGCGAGTGGTCTCTATGGGCGGCTCTCGACGCCGACGGCCTTTGCCGACGGGCGTCCAGCCCGCTACGGCATGGGCCTTGCCCATGATCGAATCGACGACATCGCCATAACCGGTCATGGCGGGGCGTTGCGGGGCTTCCGCATTCGGCGTCTGCACGCGGCGGCCGAACGACTGTCGGTCGTCGTGATGTTCAACCACGAGGCAGATGCCCACGCCGCGGCGCTTTTCGTGATGCGCGCGGCGCTCGGCCGGCCGTCGTCGCCTCGAAGCGGCGCGCCGGTCGGCGAGGGCTGGGTGGGCGCCTTTCTCGAGCCGGAGTCTGGTCTTTCGCTCGATGTAACCACCCATGGGAATGCGGTCATCGCCAACATGGGCGGCGGCCCGGAAGTACTGTCTCTCGGGGAGGACGGCGTGGCGCGCTCGGTAGGGATGAGCCTTTCCCGTGAGGGCGGCGGTCTGCGACTGGAGCGCCCGGGCGACAATCTGCGCGGCACGGCAGCGCGGCTTGCCGGCGCTCCCTCGGCGGATATCTCCGGTCGCTACTGGTCGGCGGAGACAGAGTCCGTGCTGGAGATCGAAGCCGTTGGTCCGGCCTTTGCCGGCCGGTTCGACGGCTTTCTCGGCCGGGGGCCGATGCACCAGATACGACCGTTCGCCGGCGATGTCTGGAAGCTCTCAACGCCACGCGGCATGGACGCGCCGGCTCCCGGCGACTGGACCATGCAGGTTCGTCGGGCGGCGAGCGGTCGCGTCGAGGGACTCAGCCTCGGCTGTTGGCTTGCTCGAAACGTTGCGTTCACGCGGATCATCTGACGGTCGTATCGCTTGAAACAATTCAAAATTGTTTGTTCCGAGCTTGCGCGCAATGCGGCAATTCGCCCATCGCGTCAACCGGATGTCGTTCATTCTTTTGGCTGAATTGACGGTTCGGCACATCGGACCTAGGTTCTTCATCGTGAATTAATTAATCGAGGGAAGCACGGGAGAACTTGCCTCGGCTGGGCGACGACGGTTGGGAGGCCGTCGTCGCCACCTTCAACAGTCGACAAGTCGGTTGCTTTGCTCTGCTCCGGGGGAGTGAGAATGTCGGCCCGCACGATGCGGACCGGGCAGGGGTCGAACTCTGCTCAGGTTCGTCTCTACAATGAGCGGATCGTGTTGCAGGCGCTGCGCCGTTTCGGCGAGGCGTCCAAAACCGACCTTGCCCGGGCGGCCGGTCTTACCAACAATGCCATCGGCGCCATCACCGCCTATCTCGCCGCCGCCGGCCTCGTGGTCGAACTCGGCAAGAAGCGCGAGGGGCAGCGCGGCCAGCCGGCCACCATGCTGGCGCTGGCGCCCGAGGGCGCCTATTCCATCGGCGTGCGCATCGATCGTGTCGGCTGTGAGACGATATGCGTCGATTTCGGAGGGCGCATTCTTGCCAGCCGGTCGCACGACTCTCTGCTGCCGCCGCCCAAAGACATGCTGGCCATCGTGGCCGGGGACATCAAGTCGATCGAAGAAGAGATCGGGGCGGAGCGCTGGGAGCGGCTGGCAGGCATCGGCCTTGCTCAGCCCTATCATCTCGGAAGCTGGTTGCGCGAGCTTGAGCTGCCGGCCAACTCCTTCCGCTTGTGGGACGAGTTCGATTTTGGCGCCGCGCTCGAGACGGCGACCGGCATCCCCGTTTTCCTTGAGAATGACGGCAATGCCGCTGCCATTGCCGAGTTGTTCTATGGACACGGACGGACGCGATCGGACTTCATCTACCTTTTCATCGGGGGCGCGGTTGGCGGCGGCATCGTGCTGGGTGGCGATTGCCTGCGCGGCAGTCGCGGCAACGCCGGCGACTTCGCCATGATGCCGGTGCCGGCGTCGACGCTACCGTCGGCGCCTCGGCCCGAGCGTTCCTTCGACGTGCTGCTCACCCGGACGTCATTGGCCGGGCTCCGCCGCCATTTGCGCTGGCACGGCCACGTCGTGGATACGCTGGCCGAAATCGGCGACCTCTTCCGCCGCGAGCCTCGACCGGCAGCGTTTGACGAGTGGATCGATGACGCCGTCGCCGCCTTCGTGCCGGCCATCTTGTCCACCACGGCGACGCTCGACGTCGATCAGGTCATTCTTGAGGGCGACCTCGACTGCGGCCTCATCGAGATCATCGTCGAGCGCCTCGCCAAGGCGCTCGATGCGGCCACGCCGGAAAGCGTGCCCGTAGCCAAGGTGCTCGACGGCTCGTTCCGGGCCCGCGCCGGCGCGCTCGGCGCCGCCACGCTGCCGCTCTTTTTCAACTTTTCGCCGCGCTCGTCGATCCTGACCGGTACGGCGCCCATGTTCAGGGAGTTCAGAGACTATGCCGTCCGCGCCTGAGACGAACCCCATCCTCGAGATGCGCGGCATCTCCAAGACCTTCCCGGGCGTGAAGGCGCTCGCCAACGTCGAGCTGACCGTCTACCCCGGCGAGGTGCATGCGCTGATGGGCGAGAACGGCGCCGGCAAGTCGACGCTGATGAAGATCCTCTCCGGCGCCTACCGGGCCGATCCCGGCGGCGAACTGCGCATCAATGGCGAGGTGATCCACATTGATGGCCCGCTCAGCGCCAAGACCAAGGGCATCGCCGTCATCTACCAGGAGCTCAGCCTGTCGCCCAACCTGACGGTGGCCGAGAACATCTATCTCGGGCGCGAGCTGTCGTCGGGTGGCCAAGTCGACCGGGCCCGCATGCGCGCCGATTGCCAGGGCGTGCTCGACCGCCTGGGCGCCACCTTCGGGCCGGCCACCATCGTCTCGACGCTATCCATCGCCGAACGGCAGATGGTGGAGATCGCCCGCGCCATCCACGCCAACGCCCGCATCCTCGTCATGGACGAGCCGACCACGGCCTTGTCGTCGCGTGAAACAGACAAGCTGTTCGACCTCATCCGCACGCTGCGGGCCGATGGCCTCGCCATCATCTACATCTCGCACCGCATGGCCGAGGTCTACGAGCTGGCCGACCGCTGTTCGGTGCTGCGCGACGGCAGCTACGTCGGCACGCTGACGCGGGACGAACTGTCGGCCGAGAAGCTGGTCAAGATGATGGTCGGCCGCGACCTCTCCAAGTTCTACAAGAAGGATCACGACGCCAAGGGCAGCCGCGGCGAGGTCATCCTGTCGGTCAGCGACATGAGCGACGGTCACCGCGTGCGAGGTTGTTCGTTCGACTTGCATCAGGGGGAGGTTCTCTGCCTTGCCGGCCTTGTCGGTTCAGGCCGCACCGAGCTTGCCCGTCTGATCTATGGCGCCGACAGCCGCAAGAGCGGAACGGTGGCGCTCGATGGCAAGCCGATCGACATCGCGAGGCCGATCCAGGCGGTGGACGCCGGCATCGTCTACCTCACCGAGGACCGCAAGGGACAGGGCCTCTTCCTCGACATGACGGTGCAGGAGAACATCAACCTGCAAGTGATCGGTCGCGACGCTGCCAAAGGCGGCCTTCTCGATCTCAAGAAGGCGAGAGTTCGGGCGCTCGATGCCATCAAGGCGCTGTCGATCCGCGTCGCCGGCCCGATCGTTGAGGTAGGATCGCTGTCCGGCGGCAACCAGCAGAAGGTGCTGCTCTCCCGCCTCCTGGAGACGCGGCCGCGTGTGCTGATCCTCGACGAGCCGACGCGCGGCGTCGACATCGGCGCCAAGTCGGAGATCTACCGCATCATCGACGACCTCGTGCAGGCCGGCGTCGGCGTGCTGGTCATCTCCTCGGAGATGCCGGAGGTGGTCGGCATCGCCGACCGCGTGCTGGTGATGCGCGAAGGCCACATCGTCG
>JAUVXG010000014.1 GCA_030603685.1 Pleomorphomonas sp. | reverse complement strand
CTGGCAAGCTGGCGCTTGCTCACCACGGCGTCCGCCACCTGGCGCAGGGCTTCCGTCAGCGTCCTGTCGTAGCTGGCGACGGCGATCTCGTATTGCGACACGGCGCTGCGTTCGCCGGCCCGGAGGCGGCCACCGTCGAAGATCGGCAGCGAGATGGCCGGGCCCACCGAACCCAGCGTCGAGCCGGGATCGGTCAGCATGTTGAGGCCGAGCGCCTGCTTGCCGATCATCGCGGCGAGGTTGACGTTGGGATAGTAGGCGGCTTTGGCGGCGTCGATGTCCTTGAGGCCGGCCTCGGCCGTGGCGCGGGCCGCCACGATATCGGGGCGTCGGCCGAGAAGATCGGCGGGCAGGCTCTTGGGAACGCCGGTGAAGCGGCCACCCCTCACCTTGGGACGGGCGATGGCAAGGCCGCGATCCGGCCCGGCGCCGACGAGAGCGGCGAGCTGGTTCCTGAGGAGGCCGATCTGTTCGTCGACCTGGGCCAGCTCGGCCTCGGCCGCCGCCTCCGCCGCGCGGGAGCGCTCCAGCGCCCCTTCGTTCTCCAGGCCCTTGCCGTAGCGATCGCTCATCAGCGACAGCGTCTGCTTGCGCACGCCGATGGCGCTGACCACGCTGTCGCGATCGGCGTGCAGCGCGGCGAGACGGCCGTAGGCCTCGGCGATGCCGGTGGATAAGGCGAGACGCGTGGCGGCAGCCTCGGCCTCGGCGGCGGCGACCCTGCCCTTGGCGGCGGCGAGGCTCGCCCGATTCTTGCCCCAGAAGTCGATTTCCCAGTCGAGGGACAGCGTCCCCATGCCGGCGTCCTTCCAGCCCTTGGGCACGAAGTCCTCGCCGATCAGGTAGTTGTAGGATTGGCGTTCGCTGTCGGCCTTGGCCGATGCGCCGACGCTCGGCAGCAGCGACGCCCGCGACGCGCCGACACCGGCCTGGGCCAGCGCCACCCGCGCCTCGGCGATGCGCATGTCCAAGGCGCCGGCAAGCCCCTCGCCGATCAGGGTCGCGAGCTGAGGATCGCCATAGGCCGTCCACCAGTCGTCGGCCGGCCATGCCGCGTCCTTGGCGGGCGCAAGGCTCCTGTCGGACGCATAGGCGCTCATCGGCTTGACCGACGACAGGGCCGCATTCTCGGGCAACATGGCGCAGCCGCCGTAAAGCGCTGATATTAATAGAAGAAAGCTGGCGGAATAGCCTGTTTTGACGAACCTGGAGCGCATGCGGCACCTTTATAACCGTACGGTACGGTTTAGTTATAAAAGCGACTTGCGGCGGTCAAGTCAGAAACCTACCCTGCCGATCACAAACAGGAGACCTTGATGCGCGCGAAGACCGATGAGAAGCGAAACGCCATCATCGCCGCGGCGACGGCCGTGTTCGAGGAGGTAGGCTACCGGGGCGCCAGCATGGCGATGATCTCGGCGCGGCTCGGCGGCTCCAAGGCGACGCTCTACGGCTACTTCGATTCCAAGGAGCAATTGTTCGCCACCGTCGCGACCCAGGCGCTGGAAGAGACCGGCGAGGAAATGCTGGCCTCGCTCGCCTCGGACGGCGACATCGCCACGGTTCTCACCCGCTTCGGCCGGCTCTACCTCGACCTCGTCACCCAGCCGGAAATCCTGGCGATCCAGCGCACCGTGCTCAGCGAGAGCCAGACCACCGGCCTTGGCCGCGAAGTCTACAAGCTCGGCCCCCAGCGCGGCCTCGACGCCATTACCCACTTTCTCGCCGCGCGGGCGGCCAAGGGAGAGATCGACCTCCCCTCGCCCGAGCTCGGCGCCCTCTACTTCAAGGGCCTCCTCGAAGCCGGCATCGCCGAGCCGCTCCTCTACGGCCTCGACGAGGTCAGGGACAAGGCCGAAGCGGTGGAAACCGCCGTCGCCGCCTTCATGAAGATCTACGGCAGGCCGTGACGAGCTGACGCGAGTTTGCCTGACGGCCGCCGAATGACTACATCTGCGGCTTCAAGGACCATTCGCCGCCTTCGGCAGCCGGAGACCACATGACCGCAACGGACGCGCCGCGACGCGGCATTCCCATGGGATCGATAAACGAGGACAGCATCCACGCGCTGGTCCACGGCTTCTACGGCAAGGTCATGGCCGACCCGGATCTCGTCGCCATCTTCGGCCGCGAGATCGAGAAAAACCAGTGGCCCGCCCACTTGGAGAAAATGTGCGCCTTCTGGTCGTCGGTGCTGTTGCGCTCGGGCCGCTACGAGGGCCGGCCCATGCGGCCGCACCTGATGACCGCCGACATCGAGGACCGCCACTTCGAGCGCTGGCTGACGCTGTTCGCCGAAACGGCACGACAGGTCTTCGACGCGAAGGATGCCAACGGCGTCATCGCCACCGCCGAGCGCATCGGGCACAACTTCCGCCTCGCCCGCGCCCAGAATCGCGGCCTCGACAGCACGCGCATGGAGATGATCCGCGCCGAGCCGGACGGCCCGCGCCAGCCGGCCGTCTGGACCCCGCCGGAGTAGATCCGGCTTTATCCCCGACCGCGATAGCTCGCCACGCCCTGATCGGGCAGCCAGAGGTCCTTGGGCGGCGCGCCCGTCTGCCAGAAGACGTCGATGGGGATGCCGCCGCGCGGATACCAGTAGCCGCCGATCCTGAGCCAGCGCGGCGAAAGAAGCTCCACCAGCCAGCGGGCGATCATGATGGTGCAATCCTCGTGAAACGAGCCGTGATTGCGGAAGGACGTCAGAAACAGCTTCAGCGACTTGGACTCGACCAGCCACCGGTCGGGCACGTAGTCGATGACGAGGTGCGCGAAGTCCGGCTGCCCCGTCACCGGGCAGAGCGAGGTGAACTCCGGCGCGGTGAAGCGGGCGAGATAGTCGATATCCGGATGCGGATTGGGCACGCGGTCCAGCACCGCTTCGTCGGGCGAAGCGGGCGTTGCGGTCGCCTTGCCGAGCTGATGGGCGCCGGTGGCATCACTGGTCCTGTCGATCGTCCGGAACAGAGGGCACGGGCGGCGTGCGCCCGAAGATGCGCCGATCCTTAATCGAAACGGGGCCGGAGTTCAAAACCCGGATCACGCCACTTCGGTCATGAACCGGGAGAACAGCTCCTGATCCTGGCGCCCTTCGGGCAGGCCCTCGACCCGGTTGCGGCCCTTGTTCTTGGCGAGATACATGCAGCCGTCGGCGCGCGAGATCGCCGCGAGCGGGCTGTCATCGGGCTCGGCGGCGGCATAGCCGATGCTGACCGTACAGACGGCATGGGGCGAATGGAGATGCGGAATGGCGATGGCCTCGACGGCCTTCCGCAGCGCCTCGAGGTGCTGCTTCAGCTTGTCCGGATCGGTCTCGGCCAGGATGAGGGTGAACTCCTCGCCGCCGTAGCGCGCGGCGAGTTCGTCGGTCCGGCGGGCGAAGCGCTGGATGGTCGCGCCGACCATCTGCAGCACGTCGTCGCCTGTGCCGTGCCCATACTGGTCGTTGAACGGCTTGAAGGCGTCGATGTCGATCATGACGACGGTGAAGCCGACGCCGTGGCGCCTCAACCTGTCGAGGCTTGCCAGAAGGAAGCGGTCCAGCGCCCTCCGGTTGGCGAGCCCGGTCAGCGCGTCGGTGTTGACGGAGGCCTCCAGGCTGTCGAGCATCATGTTGACGGACCGGCCGACCAGGGCGAGATCGGGCAACAGCGGCTTCTGGGTGATCCGCGACGTCCAGTCGCCGGCCGCGACCCGCTCGGCCACGTGCACTACCTGCCGGAGCCCGCGCAGAACCAGCCATTCCAGTAGGCCGAGCACCACCGCCACCATGCCCAGGGCGACAAAGCCGACCAGAACCAGCCGTTCGACCATTGCCTGGGTCGCGGCGGACCGCACCGCTTCTGTCGACACGCCGAAGCCGATCAGGTTGGCGGTGTCCGGCAGCTTCGCGACGCCGAACACCTCCTCGCCCGCCCCATAGGTGCCCGGCAGCACGAGCCCGGTGCCGATCTCGGCCATCCGTCGCGTCGTCTCTTCCGACAGATGATCCTCCACGCCCGGCATGGCGCCGCCGTCGAGCACGTTGCCGTCGGCATCCAGAAGCATTCCATAGGTCAGCGGCAGCGAGAACTGGTCGAGCGACAGCTGGCGCAAATAGGCCGAGTTGAGGGCGATCGCCAGCACGAAGTCGACCCGGTCGCCGGTTCGGATCGCCTTGGCCGACTGCACGACCCACTTGCCGGTGACCCGGCTCAGGATGAAGTCGCTCCACGCGACCTTCGCCGAAGCGAGGGCGGCAGAGAAATACTCCCTGTCGCCGAAGTAGACGCCGATGGCCCTGGGGTCGGTCGAGCAGTAGGCCACACCATCAGGTCTCAGCAGGGAGATGCGCTCGACCTTTTGCTGGATCTCGAGAAGGTGCGCCACGCTCTCGTTGCACTCCTCCGGCGAAAGGTCCTTGAGATTCCGGGACAGGGCGATGGTCTCGGACAGCCTCTCGACTTCCAGACGCGCCTCGACGAACGCTTTTTGGTCGCGCCTCAGCGAGGCCAGGATGCTTTGATTGATGGCGTCGAGCTGCCGCGTCATGTCGGCGCGCATGCGGATGAACTCGCTCGCCACGAAGGGAACGAGGCCAACGAAAACCGCGGCCAGAATGACGATGCGGATCTTGAGTAGCCCGAACATGGAATCCGACACAAATGTTGCCGGACCAACTTAGTTCGCAATGTATATATAAAGCTCTAAAACCTTATTTAGGATACGCGCATCTAGACTATAATGACCTAGCTAAAAAGACGTATTTCTGGCGCTCTTCATAAAATAACTCCAATACTCGACAAATCGTCACTCGGCCGCCTGAAGCATCATGCTTTCCAGGATGCGCCGGATTTCCGGGCGGCAGGAGCCGCAGTTGGTGCCGGCCGCCGTCGCCGCGCCCACCGCATCCACCGAGCCGCAGCCCGAGGCGATGGCGGCGCGGATGTCGTTGATGCCGACCGAGGCGCAGGAGCAGACGATGGCGCCCTTGTCCATCCCGCCCTTGCCCGGCCGTCCGGCCACCACGTCGGCCCGGCGGTGCGGGTCGGCAAAACTCTGGCCGAGCTGTTCGGCCGCCCAGGCGCGAGAGACGGCCACCGGCCCTGTCCCCACGTAGAGCGCGGCGACAAGGCGCGTGCCCGCGAAGGCGGCCATGCGAGTCCCCGTTCGCTCATGATAGCCGATGACGTCCGCCTCGGGAGGCAGGCCGGCCACCCGGCGCAGCCAGTTCTCCCAGCCCTCGGCGGGCTCCGAGCCGGCCAGTTCCAGCCGCCAGCCGTGATCGGCGCGAGCGAGCGCCCAATAGTCGGTGCCGACACCCTCGGGCTTGGTGGAGGAGACCAGAAAGCCATGCGCCGGGCTGTCATGACGGCGCAACCGAACGGCGGCGTGCTTCAGCGCCGGCTGCCCGGAGACCGCATCGACACGCCCCGGAAACAGCGCGTTGACGCGGGCGAGCGCCGAAGTCTCGCCCGTCCAGTGCATGGGCACGAAGAGGTTGCAGCGCGCCTGTCGGTCGGTGAGCAGCGCCCGCACGATGACGCGGCCGCCATCGGCGCTTTCGATCTCCAAGAGATCGGCGTCGTCGATGCCGCAGGCCCGGGCGTCGGCCGGATGGATCTCGGCGAAGGGTTCGGCGAGGTGGGCGGAGAGGCGCGGCGATTTGCCGGTGCGCGTCATGGTGTGCCACTGGTCGCGGATGCGGCCGGTGTTGAGCACGAAGGGAAAGCCCCAGTTGGTGCGGCGCTCGGCCTCGCCCTTCGCGGCGACGAAGCGTGCCCGACCGTCGGGGTGGTAGAACCGCCCATCGGCGAAGAAGCGGCTGCTGCCATCGGGCGGCATCGAACCGGCCGGCGCAGGCCATTGGAACGGCCGAAGACGTTCATACTCCAGGGCATCGATACCGGCATGGGCGGAGATGTCGAAGTCGCGGCTGCCGCCGTTCTCGAAGCCCGAGAGCCCCGCGTGCTCGGCGAACACCTGATATGGCCCGGCATAGGCGAAGGCGTCGGCAAAGCCCATGCGCCGGCCGACCTCAGCGAACTGCCACCAGTCGGCCCGCGCCTCGCCCGGCCCGGCGCGGAAGGCGCGCTGGCGGGAGATGCGCCGCTCGGAGTTGGTGACGGTGCCCGATTTCTCGCTCCAGCCGAGCGAGGGCAGGAGCACATGGGCGAGCCGCGCCGTGTCCGTGTCGCGCTGGATGTCGGAGACGACGACAAAGGGACAGGCGGCGATGGCCGAGCGCACCCGGTCGGCCTCGGGCATCGACACCACCGGATTGGTCGCCATGATCCACAGCGCCTTGATGCGGCCGTCGCCCACCGCCTCGAACAGGTCCACCGCCTTGAGGCCCGGCTGCTCGGCAACCGCCGGCGCATGCCAGAAGCGACCGACGCGGTCGCGGTCGTCGGCATTGTCCAGATTCATGTGGGCGGCCAGCATGTTGGCGAGGCCACCCACCTCGCGCCCACCCATGGCGTTGGGCTGGCCGGTCAGCGACAGCGGCCCCATGCCGGGCCGGCCGATGCGGCCGGTCATCAGGTGGCAATTGATGATGGCGTTGACCTTGTCGCTGCCGGACGATGACTGGTTCACGCCCTGGCTGAACAGCGTCACCACCTTTTCGGTGGCGGCGAAGCGCTCGTAGAAGGCGGCGATCTCCGCCTGCGTCAGGCCGGTGACGGCGGACAGCTCATGCGGCCCGAAGCGCCGCGCCTCGCCAAGCGCCGCCCCGAAGCCCTCGGTGTGCCAGGCCACGAAGGCCCGGTCCACATGCCCCGTGGCGTGCAGATGCGCCATCAGCCCGTTGAAGAGAGCCACGTCGCCGTCGGCCCGGAGGGCAAGGTGCAGGTCGGCGATGTCGCTCGTCGCGGTGCGGCGCGGGTCGATCACCACCACCGCCATTTCGGGACGCGCCGCTTTGGCCGCCGCGAGCCGCTGGTAGAGCACCGGGTGGCACCAGGCCATGTTGGAGCCGACGATCACCACGAGGTCGGCGAGCTCGATGTCCTCGTAGTTGCCCGGCACGGTGTCCGAGCCGAAAGCGCGGCGATGGCCCGCGACCGACGAGGCCATGCAAAGGCGCGAGTTGGTGTCGATATTGGCGGCGCCGATGAAGCCCTTCATCAGCTTGTTGGCGACGTAATAGTCCTCGGTGAGGAGTTGCCCCGAGAGATAGAAGGCGACGGCCTCCGGGCCGTGCTCGGCAATTGTCTCCTTGAAGGTGCCGGCGATGAGGTCGAGCACCTCGTCCCAACCGGTCTCTCGCCCGCCGATCTCCGGGTGCAGGATGCGGCCGTCACCCCCAAGCGTCTCGGCCAGCGCCGAACCCTTGGAGCAGAGCCGACCGAAGTTGGCGGGGTGATCGGGATCGCCCTTGACGGTCGTCCGCCCGTCATCCTCGACACGAACGAGCACGCCGCAGCCGACGCCGCAGTAGGGACAGGTGGTACGGGTTTCCGTGACCATATCAGGGCAATCTCTCCGAAGATTCACTCGGCGGCGATGCGCAGCTCGGCGAGGTCGAGCAAAAGCGTGCCGTTATCATTGCGCACGGCCATGGTGCGAACCTGACCGACGTCGGCGCCCTGCGCCGAGCCGGATTCCAGCGAGATCACCCAGTTGTGCAGCGGGCACGTCACGCTGGTGCCGTGGACGATGCCCTGGCTGAGCGGCCCGCGCTTGTGCGGGCAGCTGTCCTCCATGGCGAACACGCGGTTGTCGGCGGTGCGAAACACGGCGATCCGCCCCTCCGGCGTATCGACGCAACGCGCCCCGCGAACCGGAATGTCCTCAAGGCGGCCAATGGTGACCCAGGTCATCCTACTCTCCTGATCTTGTTGGATTTACTCGGCGGCTTCGCTGAAGCCGGTCACCACCAGCGGCTTGAACTCGTGCTTGTCCTTGCCCGAGACGCGCTCGGACCAGGGGTCGACCTGGGCGAACTTCTGGCTGAACACGAAGCGGTCGAAATAGCCCTTGCGCTTCTCCGCATCGTCCATGATCTGGCGGCGGATCTCGTCGAGGCCGACGCGTTTGGCCCACTTGTAGATGCGTTCGAGATAGCGGCCCTGCTCGCGGTACATCTGCGTCAGCGCCACGATGTGCTCCAGCGCCTCGTCCTCGGTCTTCACCTGGCCCAGCACTTCCGTGCCCTTGATCTCCAGCCCCGCCGCGCCGGCGAAGTGGATCTCGAAGCCGCTATCGACGCAGATGACGCCGATGTCCTTGCAGGTCGCCTCGGCGCAGTTGCGCGGGCAGCCGGAGACGGCGAGCTTCAGCTTGGCCGGCGTCCACGAGCCCCACATGAACTTCTCAAGCCGGATGCCGAGGGCCGTGGAATCCTGCGTTCCGAAGCGGCACCACTCCGAGCCGACGCAGGTCTTCACCGTGCGCAGGCCCTTGGCATAGGCCTGGCCGGAGACGAAGCCCGCCTTGCCGAGATCGGCCCAGACGGCCGGCAGATCCTCCTTCTGGATGCCCAGGAGATCGATGCGCTGGCCGCCGGTGACCTTGACCATCGGCACCTGGAACTTGTCGACCACGTCGGCGATGGCCCGGAGTTCGGAGGCCGAGGTGACGCCGCCCCACATGCGCGGCACCACCGAATAGGTGCCGTCCTTCTGGATGTTGGCGTGGACGCGCTCGTTGATGAAGCGCGACTGGTAGTCGTCGGCATACTCGTCCGGCCAGTCGCAGACGAGGTAGTAGTTGAGCGCCGGCCGGCATTTGGCGCAGCCGCAGGAGGTCTTCCACTCCAGCTCCTGCATGACCGCCGGAATGGTCTTGAGCCCCTTGGCGATGATCAGCCGCCGGACGTCGTCATGGCCGAGGTCCGTGCAGTCGCACATCGGCGTCACGGCCGCCGGGTTGTAGCGGTCGCCCAGCGTCAGCTTCATCAGCTGTTCGACGAGGCCGGTGCAGTTGCCGCAGGAAGCCGACGCCTTGGTGTGCGCCCTCACCTCGTTGAGCGTGGTCAGCCCCTTGCCCGTTATGGTCGAGGTGATCTTGCCCTTGCAGACGCCGTTGCAGCCGCAGATTTCCGCGTCATCGGGCAAGGCTGCAACGGCCGCCATAGGGTCCAGGGGCGCCCCTCCCTGGAACGACTGGCCGAAGATTAGCGTGTCGCGCATGGTCGAGACGTCGCTGCCCTTCTTCATCAGGTCGAAGAACCACGAGCCGTCGGTCGTGTCGCCGTAGAGCACCGTGCCGACGATGCGATTGTCCTTCAGCACCAGCCGCTTGTAGACGCCGGCCGAGGCGTCGCGCAGCACAATCTCCTCGCGATCGGGCGCCTCGGCGAAGTCGCCGGCCGAGAACAGGTTGATACCGGTGACCTTCAATTTGGTGTTGGTCACCGACCCCTGATACTCCGCCGAACCGCCGGCAAGGCGATCGGCCAGCGCCCGCGCGCTTTCATAGAGCGGCGCCACCAGGCCGTAGCAGACGCCGCGATGCTCGGCGCATTCGCCGAGGGCGAAGATGGCGGGATCGGAAGTCGCCATGCCATCGTCGACGACGATGCCGCGATTGACCTCCAATCCGGCGGCGCGGGCCAGCGTGGCGTTGGGCCGGATGCCCACGGCCATCACCACCATCTCGCCGGGAATGACGCGGCCGTCCTCCAGCTCTATGCCCTCCACCTTGTCGGTGCCGAGGATCGCTTTGGTGTTGGCCTTGGTGACGATGTCGATACCCCGGTCGCCGAGCGCCTTCTTCAGCATGTAGGCGGCCGGCGGGTCGAGCTGCCGCTCCATGATGGTCGGCATCAGGTGGATGACGGTGACGTCCATGCCCTGGCGCTTCAGGCCATAGGCGGCTTCGAGGCCGAGAAGGCCGCCGCCGATGACGATGGCGCGGCCACCGTTCCTGGCGATCTCCAGCATGCGGTCGACGTCGTCGAGGTCGCGATAGGCGAGCACGCCGGAGAGCTGATGGCCGGGCACGGGGATGACGATCGGCGTCGATCCCGTGGCGATCACCAGCTTGTCGTAGGTGGCGGAGCGGCCGTCGGCGGCGGTGACGGTACGCCTGTCGCGGTCGATCTCGGTGACGCGAGCGCCCTTGAGCAACGTCACGCCGTTCTTCGCGTACCAGGCGTCGTCGTGGATGACGATGTCGTCAAAGCTCTTCTCGCCCGACAGCACCGGCGACAGCATGATGCGGTCGTAGTTCACGCGCGGTTCGGCGTTGAAGATGGTGACGTCGTAGGCGCCGGGCGCCTTCTCGAACAGCTCTTCCAGCATGCGGCCGGGGGCCATGCCGTTGCCGATGATGACGAGTTTCTCGGTCATTCTGGCTTACTCCGCGGCTTCGACGAAGCGGTGGCGCTCGTAGAGGAACTTCAGCACGGCCTGCCGGCACCTGAGGTAGGACCTGTCGGACGCCAGAGCGATGCGGTCACGCGGCCGGGGGATCGGCACGTCGAGCACCTCGCCGATGTGGGCCGCCGGGCCGTTGGTCATCATGACGATGCGGTCGGAGAGCAGCACCGCCTCGTCGACGTCATGGGTGATCATGATCATCGTGTTGCCGAGGCGGGCATGGATATCCATCACCGCGTCCTGCAGGTGGGCGCGGGTCAGCGCATCGAGCGCGCCGAACGGCTCGTCGAGCAACAGGATCTTCGGCTCCATGGCAAGCGCGCGGGCGATGCCGACGCGCTGCTTCATGCCGCCGGAAATCTCGGCCGGCCGCTTGTCCCCGGCGTGGGCCATCTGCACCAGATCGAGGTTGTGCATCACCCAAGTATGCCGCTCGGCCCGGCTCTTCCGGCCGGCGAACACCTTGGACACCGCGAGGTTGACGTTCTCGTAGACGCTGAGCCACGGCAGCAGCGAATGGTTCTGGAACACCACCGCCCGTTCCGGGCCGGGCTCGTTCACCTCGCGTCCTTCGAGGAGGATCGCCCCGGCCGTGACCGGCGTCAGCCCGGCGACGAGGTTGAGCAGCGTCGACTTGCCGCAGCCCGAATGGCCGATGATGGAGACGAACTCGCCCTTGTCGATGGTCAGCGTGATGTCGGCGAGCACATGGGTGGCGACACCGCCACGCTCGAAGCTCTTGTCGATATGATCGATTTTCAGATAGGCGCTCATGTCCGGGCCCTCCTCAGGCGGCTGCGCTGGTGCGGGCGACGACGCGCCCCAGGAGGGCCACCAGCTTGTCGAGCACGAAGCCGGTGACGCCGATGTAGACGAGCGCCACGATGATGTCGGAGAGGCGCGACGAGTTCCACGCGTCCCAGATGAAGAAGCCGATGCCGACGCCGCCGGTCAGCATTTCCGCCGCCACGATGGCCAGCCACGACAGTCCCACGCCGATCCTGAGGCCGGTGAAGATGTAGGGCGCCGCCGCCGGCAGCATGATGCGCAGGAAGAACTCAAGCTGGTTGAGCCGCAGCACGCGGGCGACGTTGCGATAGTCCTCGGGGATGTTGCGCACGCCGACGGCGGTGTTGATGATCACCGGCCAGATCGAGGTGATGAAGATCACGAAGATGGCCGAGGGGTTGCTGTCCTGGAAGGCGGCGAGCGACAGCGGCAGCCAGGCGAGCGGCGGCACCGTCCTCAGGATCTGGAAGATCGGATCGAGGCCGCGCATCGCCCACACCGACTGGCCGATCAGCGCGCCGATCGCCACGCCGACCACGGCGGCGAGGCCGAAGCCGATGCCGACGCGTTCAAGCGAGATCAGCACGCGCCAGGCGAGGCCGATGTCCTGCGAGCCATATTCGAAGAAGGGATAGGCGATCAGGTCGTAGCTGTCGGTCCAGATCTGCGACGGCGGCGGCAGCGACGCGCCCGGTCCCGAGCAACTGACCTGCCAGACGGCGAGCAGCACCAACAAGACGATGACGGGCGGAATGACGTTGCGGGCGAGGCTCGCGGCGGTGCGGCCGGCATCGAACCCGCTCGCCGGCGCGCGGCCGAGCGGCACGACCTTGCCGGATTTTGCCGGCCGGCCGGCGGCTTCGATCGCGGCCTTTCTGGCGGTGGCAGTCATGGGGCTGTCTCCGATGGGTTGGAAGGCTCAGGCAAGCGCCTTGATGGCAAGGCTCGCGAGATAGGTTTGCGGGTTTTCCGGGTCGAAGACCTTGCCGTCGAAGAAGGTTTCGACGCCGCGCGAGGTGCTCTGAGGTATGTCGGCGGCGGCGACGCCCAGTTCCTTGGCCGCCTCGCGCCAGAGATCCTCGCGGTTGACCTTGTCGACCAGCGCCGTGATATCGGTATCGGCCGGCATGTAGCCCCAGCGGACGTTCTCGGTGAGGAACCAGGCGTCGTGGCTCTTGAAGGGATAGGAGGCGTGGTCCTTCCAGAACTTCATCTCGAGGCCGGTGTTCTCCTCCACGCGGCCGTTGCCGTAGTTGATGTTACCCTTGAGGCGGCCGAGCACGTCCTTCGGCGGCACGTTGAACCACTGCCGCTTGCCGAGGATCGCCGCCATCTCCTCCTTGTTGTCCATGCTGTCGGCCCACTGCTGGGCCTCCATCACCGCCATCAAGAGCGCCTTGGTGGCATTCGGATTGGCCTCGACCCAGTCGGTGCGCATCCCCAGCGCCTTTTCCGGGTGCCCCTTCCAAAGCTCGCCGGTGGTGCAGGCGGTGAAGCCGATGCCCTGGTTGACCAGTTGCTCGTTCCACGGCTCGCCGACGCAGAAGGCGTCCATGTTGCCGACCTTCATGTTGGCGACCATCTGCGGCGGCGGCACCACGATGGTGGAAACGTCCTTGTCGGGATCGATGCCGCCGGCCGCCAGCCAGTAGCGGAGCCAGAGGTCGTGGGTGCCGCCGGGGAAGGTCATCGCCACCTTCACCTCGCCGCCGGCCGCCTTCTTGGCCGCGAAGGCCTCCTTGAGCTTGCCGGCATCGAGGCCGACACCGGTGGCGGCGTATTCCTTGGCCGCCGAGATGCCCTGGCTGTCGAGGTTGAGCCGGGCGATGATCGACATCGGCACCGGTATGTTGTTCTGCGTCACCGCGCCGGCCGAGATCAGGTAGGGCATCGGCGTCAGGATGTGGGCGCCGTCGATGCCGTTCGAGGCACCGCCGAGCACCAGATTGTCGCGCGTGGCGCCCCAGGACGCCTGCTTGGATACCTCGACATCGGGCAGGCCGTATTTGGCGAACAGCCCCTTCTCCTTGGCGACGATCAGCGGCGCCGCGTCGGTCAGCGCGATATAGCCGAGCTTGACGCCGGTCACTTCCGGCCCGGCCGTGGCGGCGAAGGCGCCGGATGGAAAGGCGGTACGGACGGCGCCGAGCAGCGCCACCGTGGCGGAGGTCTTCAGGATGGAGCGCCGGGAGATATCGGTCATGGAATGCCCTCGAATTGGCGGAGCCTGAACAACAAAAAACGCCGCGAAGCCGAGCCGAAGGGGATGGGAGGATCCCGCCAGCAGGAGCTTGCGACGTCGATGTCGGATGGATGTTGTGCGCTACAGAGCGCCCACCTGCCTTCAGGTCGCCGTTGACCGAGGCAGTTCTAGAAAAGCAACGGCCGTGCCACTTTCGTCTACGTTGGAATGGTTCTTGTTTTCAAAGGCGTTTCGGCGTCTGAAGGTGCCCTCGCCTATTTCCGCGCCATACGACCTTCTGCTTAAATGGGCGGCGCAGGCCTAGGCAGTTGCCCCCTGATTGGGCGCTCCGAAGCTCTGGACATAGGCTTCGAGATCGGCCGGATCGAAGCTGCGGCCGTCGATGAAGGGATCGGCGACGGCTTCCTCGCGCGGCCTTTCGGAGAGTCCCAGCGCCGCCGCGTAGAGATCGGAACGGAAGGCCGAGGCGGCCATGGCGGCGGCCTCGGACGAATAGTCGACCTGCCCCCAGCGAACCATCTGGCTGTAGACCCAGAGCGCCTGCGCCCTCGACGGGCAGTTGGCCTCTGCCCCGTGGAACACGAAGTAGTTGGGCACCGCGCGCCGGTTGCCCTTGGCGTCGAGCGCGAACTGGCCGGCCAGCACGTGGCGGATGATCTCGGCCGGTGCACCGACATAGGCGGCCTGCGCCAGGATGTCGGCCAGCGCGCCGCGGTTGGCCGGGTCGTCGCACCAGCGGGCGGCAAGGTCGAGCACCCGGATGAGGCGCAGGACGCTGTCGCGATTGCGGTCCGCCCAGTCGGGGCGCATGCCCAGTACCTTTTCCGGCGACGACGCCCAGATGTCGTGCTTGGTGGCGACGATGCGGCCGACACCCTTTTCCGAGGCGATCATGTTCCAGGGCGCACCGACGCAAAAGCCGTCGATCGCCCCGGCCGACAGCGCATCCGACGTCATCGGCGGCGGCACCACCTGAAGCCGCACGCCGCGGTCCGGATCGATGCCGCCGGCCGCCAGCCAGTAGCGCAGCTCGTAGTTATGGGAGGAATAGGGATAGGTCATGCCGAGCGTCAGCGGCCGCTCGCCGTCTCGCTCGCGGGCAGCGATCACCCGCGACAGCGCCTTGGCGCAATCGAGCGCCGACGCGTCGTCGGCAAGGCCGGTCAGCGCCTGCATCGCCTCGAACAGACGCACCGACAAGGTGATGGCGTTGCCGCCGCGCCCCAGCGCGAAGGGCGCGATGGTCGGCGACGGGTTGGAGCCGAGTTCCAGCATGGCGGCGATCGGCATCGGCGACAGCATGTGCGCCACGTCGAACTGCCGGAAGGCCAGACGGTCGCGGATGTTGGCCCACGACACGTCGCGGACGAGATCGAGCGTCAGCCCCTCGCGGGCGGCAAACCCCAGCTCGGCGGCGGCGATCAGCACGGCGGCATCGACCAGCGGAATGAAGCCGGCGCGGAGGTGCGTCTGCTCGGGGCCGGAGGTGACGGCCGGCGCGGCGATATCGGAATGGTCGATCGTGCTCATCGCCTTGGTTCCAATCACATGAGTAGACCGGCCGCCGTCACAACGGACTGGGCGATCTCGGCCATCTTCTTCTTCTCGTTCATCGCCGTCTGGCGCATCAGCGCGTAGGCTTCCTCCTCGTTGAGGTTCCTGAGCTTCATCAGGATGCCCTTGGCCCGTTCGATCACCTTGCGGTCCTCGAGCGCCGACTTGGCGTCGGCCAGCTCCCGCTGCAGGCGGCTGAAGGCGTTGAAGCGGATCACCGCCATGTCGAGGATGGGCTTCACCCGCTCCTTCTTGAGGCCATCGACGGTATAGGCCGACACGCCCGCCTCCACCGCCGCCTCGATCGACGCCGAGTCCGAGCGGTCGACGAACATGGCGATGGGCCGGCTGACCGACCGCGTCAGCTGGAACAGGTGCTCCATCATGTCGCGGTTGGGATTCTCGATGTCGATGATGATCACGTCCGGCCGGGTCGCCTCGATGACGCGGGCAATGCCGTTCACCGTGTGGACGACGGTGACGTGGACATGCCCCGCCTCCCGCAGCCCATCCTCGATGATGGCCGCGCGGACGGCGTTTTCGTCGATCACCAGAATGGCGAGGTCGAAGTGGCTCATGCCCTAGGGATGCCCGAGCGAGAGGGCAAAGGCAAGCGGCAGTGGCTGGTTTTTACTCAATGCAGCAGATGCCTATTTTTTAGGCTGATGTTTGGCGCCTTTTCAGCAACCAGATGCCAGCATGGCGGGTTCGAGACGTGAGAGGCACCATTACCTCAGACTGCGAAGGATCTCGGCGGTCCCCGGCATGCGCGCAAGGCTTGCCTCCAGCCGCTCGCGCCAACGCGGGCCGCGCGAAAGCGCGTCTTCATAGGCTTCGCGCAGATCGTCGGGCCGATCTTCAGCCAGCACGTCGATCAGGAACGCCGCCTGACCACGGTCCTTGCGGGATTTGGCTTGATCGGGGCCGCCCTGGCGGCGGTCGGCGACGATCAGTTTGTGGATCGCAAAGCGCTCGGGTCTCGGGATCCGTACCAGCACACCCGATCGATAGAGCGCGACCGCGGGGATGGGCTCGGCGATCAGAAAATTCAGATAGTTGAGGGCCTGCGCACTCACGCCCAGCGCCGGCAGCGGCTTGACCCTCTCGTCACCAAAGGCCGGCGTCAGAAACTCGACCATCGAAGCGCCACGACTTTGCCGCCATTTCCACACCTGCCGATCCGATACCCCCGGCACCGGGTCGAACTTCAGCGCCTGCAAGATGTCGCCCGGATTCTCTTCGACCTGATCGCCCAGCGCGACCGAAAGCTGTTCGAAACTCGCAGAATCGATATCGCCGGTTTGCGCCAGCTCTTCGGAATCAAAGCCCCCCAGATCACCTTGCAGGAGGGCATAGGCGGCAGTGCCCACAAGCGTAGCGCCCTGCTGGAAGACCCCGGCGCGGGCAAAAGCCAGCAGCAGAGAACCGGTGTCGCGGTCGGTAGCCATGAAACCTTCGGCGCGCAACACGCGGACCAGCCGCGCCATTGTCTTGCGGCGCTCGTCGCGCTCGGCCCTCAGCTCGACGGCACGGCTCAGACGCGCGCGCAACTCGGGCGTCCCCTCCCCGAGGTATCGGCTCTTCATCTCGGAGCCGATCCGGAACTTGTCGTAAAGGTAGATCCGTCCATTGCGCGACCGCTCTTCGATGCTGCCGATCAACTCCGAAGCGAACTCATCGAGATGAAGCCGCAGCAAATCCTGATAGGCAACTTGGGCGGCGCGGGAATGGGAGACAACGGCCATCGAATACCTCTGTGTGCATCAATTATGATTTTGATGCACACAAAACAAATGTGCAGCAATAAAAATTTTGATGCACACAAGCCAGCCGATCCAAATGTGGGAGACTCGGCTCCTGAAGGATCCACATCCTTCGGTAGGGCCATGCGGCCTTGATGCTCTCTCCGCTTCCGTGCGATTGCTGACCACCGCGAGATTGCGAGACGCGCTTGAAGGTGGTTTGGTCGACCACGGTCGTGGTTTTTAACAGTGGTGTGAGGACGGTTCTTTTGACGAGCTTTCGAGTGTTCCGCGTTGCGCTTGGGCGTGCATCCAAAATCATTCCGGCCCTGCTGCCGGCCTCCCTCCTCCTCCTCGCCTCCCCCGCTTTCGCCTCCACCGGCGGCCACGGCCTCGACGGCGCGGCGCTCGGGGTGATCTGGGCCGTGCCCTTCATCGGCATCCTCTTGTCGATCGCGCTGTTCCCGCTGCTCGCGCCGCATGTCTGGCACCACCATTTCGGCAAGATCGCCGCCGCCTGGGCGCTGGCCTTCATCGCCCCCTTCACGCTTCTCCACGGCGAAGCGGTCGTCGAGCCGCTGGCCGAGACGGTGCTGCTCGACTACCTGCCCTTCGTCATCCTGCTCGGGGCGCTCTTCACCATCGCCGGCGGCATCCTGGTCACCGGCAACCTGCACGGCTCGCCGAAGACCAACCTGTCGCTGCTCGCCATCGGCACGCTGCTCGCCTCGGTGGTCGGCACCACCGGCGCTTCCATGGTGATGATCCGGCCGCTGCTGCGGGCCAACGACGGCCGGCGGCACAACGTGCACGTCGTCATCTTCTTCATCTTCCTGGTGTCGAACATCGGCGGCTCGCTGACCCCGCTGGGCGATCCGCCGCTCTTCCTCGGCTACCTCAGGGGCGTCGGCTTCTTCTGGACGACGCTCAACATGCTGAAGGAGACCGTCTTCGCCGCCGTCATCCTGCTCGGCCTGTTCTTCGCCATCGACTACCGCCTCTATCACAACGACGACGACTTCCGCGGCAAGTTCGACCCGACGCCCGACACCGGCCGCGTCGGTGTCCAAGGCCGGCTGAACATCGCGCTTTTGGCGGTGGTGGTCGGCGCCGTGCTGCTGTCCGGTTCGTGGAAGCCGGGCGTCGGCTTCCATGTGTTCGGCGTCGAGGTCGAGCTGCAGAACCTCTCCCGCGACCTGATCCTGATCGCCGCCGCCGCCGCCTCGCTCTGGCTGACGCCGAAGGCGCTGCGCGTCCGCAACGGCTTCGAATGGGGGCCGATCCTGGAAGTCGCCAAGCTGTTCGCCGGCATCTTCGTGACGATCATCCCGGTGCTGGCCATGCTGCGCGCCGCCCATGAGGGCGCCTTCGCGCCGCTGGTCAGCCTCGTCACCGCCGCCGACGGCTCGCCGGTCAACGCCATGTATTTCTGGGCGACCGGCCTCCTGTCGTCCTTCCTCGACAACGCGCCGACCTATCTGGTCTTCTTCAACCTGGCCGGCGGCGACCCGCAGCACCTGATGGGCGAGATGTCGACGACGCTGGTGGCGATCTCGGCCGGCGCCGTGTTCATGGGCGCCAACAGCTACATCGGCAACGCGCCCAACTTCATGGTCAAGTCGATCGCCGAGGGCGCGGGCGTCAAGATGCCCTCCTTCTTCGGCTACCTCGCCTGGTCCTTCGGCATCCTGGCGCCGCTGTTCCTCCTGATGACCTGGCTGTTCTTCGCCTGACCCCAAGCAAGAAAAAAGCCGGCTGGCGGTGACGCCAACCGGCTTGCAGAAAGCTGCATGTCCCTGATCACATGAGAAGATTTGGGAGAAACAGCGAGATCTGCGGGAACAGGATCAACAGCGCGACGAGGAACAGGATCGTCGCGATGTGCGGCAGCGCCTCGACGAGATACTCGTCGATCGAACAATCGAGCAGGCCGCAGACCGTGAACATGGCGACGCCGACCGGCGGCGTCATCCCGCCGAAGGTGACCATGGTCATCATGACGATGCCGAAATGCACCGGGTCGACGCCCAGCTGCAGCACGATCGGCAGGAAGATTGGCGTCAGGAGCAGCACCAGCACCGTCGCTTCGATGAAGCAGCCGGCGATCAGCAGGAAGACGACGATCAGCAGCAGGATCACCGTCGGGTTCTGCGTCAGGCTCAGCATGCCCTGGGCGATGGCCTGCGGCGCCTGATCGAAGATGATCGCGTAGCCCACCATACCCGAGAACATGATGATCAGCACGATCAGGCCGTTGTCGATCACCCCGTGCAGCAGCGCCTCCATGGCGCCCTGCCACGTCAGCTCGCGATGGAGCAGCACGCCGACCACCACCGCGTAGACGACGGCGAAGGCGCCGACCTCGGACGGCGTGAACACGCCGCTGCGGATGGAGACGAGCAGCGCCACCGGGAACAGCAGCGCCCACTTGGCATGCCACACCGCGCCGCCGACGGCCCTCCAGCTGGGACGATTGACGGTCGCCGACCGGTAGCCCCGGCGGCGCGAGACGAACCACACCGTTATCATCAGGCCGGTCATCATCATCAGGCCGGGAATGATGCCGGCCAGGAACAGGCGGCCGATGGAGACGTTGCCGACGAAGCCGTAGAGGATCAGCCCGAGGCTTGGCGGAATGGTGGCGGTGATCAGCGAACCGACGGCGATGGTGGCGGCGGTGAAGCCCTTGGAATAGCCGTTGCGCACCAGATCCGGGCCGAGGATGCGCGCCTCCATGGCGGCGTCGGCGACGGCTGAGCCGGAGACGCCGCCCATCAGCGTCGACAGCACGATGCACACCTGCGCCATGCCGCCGGACATCCAGGACACCAGCACCTCCGAACATCGGATGAGGCGCGAGGTGATGCCGGTCTTGTTCATCATGTGGCCGGCCAGCACGAAGAAGGGCACGGCCAGGAGCGGGAAGCTCTGCGAGGCCGAGGCCACCTGCTGGACGCCGATCGACGCGGGCATAACCTGGGATATGGCGAAGAAGGAGAAGCCGGAGATGCCGATGGCGAAGGCCACCGGCGCGCCGACGATCAGAAGGCCGAAGAACAGGCCGACAAGAAGCAGCATTTCGCCGGTCATAGTTCGCTCTCCGCGGCGGCGGCCAGCGCCTCTTCCTTGGTTCGGGTGGGCGTGAACACGAGAACGGGCCGGCCGGTGGCGGTCCGAAGCGCCTCGATGAGCTGGCCGGCGAGCGTGATGGCCAGCAGCAGGCAGCCGATGGGAACGGCGGCGGTGACATAGGCGTAGCTGATGCCGCTGTCGCCGAACTGCCGTTCGAGGTTCAGCATCACCAGCTTGTAGCCGAGGTAGCTGAGCGACAGCAGGAAGACGAGGATCACCACGCCCGTGACGATGTCGAGATAGACCCGGTAGCGGGGCGGTATCCAGCGCACGAACAGGTCGACGGCGATCAGGCCGCGCTTGCGCATCGCCATGTCGGCGCCGATGAACGAGGCCCAGACGAACAGCAGCTGCGCCACGTCCATCGACCATACGAGCGGATATCCGAACCAGCGCATGACGCCGGCCATGAAGACGAGCCCGACCATGACCGCGAGCAGAATTCGCGCCACGACGGACTCCACGCGCATGATCTGTAAGGACATGACGCAGGCTCCAGAAAATCAGGGCATCGGACCCGGAAAGACGAAATCGACCCTGGGGAAATCCGATGCGGCAACAGGATACAGGATCGCCGCGCCTCCGTCCGGACGCGCGGCGATCGGGGGATTACTGGGCGAGAATGGCGTCGACCTTCTTCTTCAGGTCGGTGTAGCCGAGCTTCTCGTAGACGCCCGCCGTCGCTTCCTTGAACGGCGTCACGTCGATCTCGTTGATGGTCATGCCGGCGGCGGCCATCTTGGCTTCAAGGTCGACCAGCGCCGCCTCGGTGCCGTGCGAGGCGACGTCGCCGGCCTTCAGCGACTCTTCCTTGAGGATGGTCTGCAGGTCGGCCGGCAGCGCGTCGAACCAGGCGGCCGAGGTGACGAGACCGGTGATCAGGTTGAAGTGGCCGGTCTTGGTCAGGTACTTGGTGACTTCATAGAGGCGCGAACCGTAGGCGGCGGGATCCTGCGCCTCGACGGCGTCGATCACCTGCGTCTGCAAGGCCGAGTAGACGTCGGCCCAGGCCATCGGCGCCGGGGTGGCGCCCATCGCTTTGACGGTCTCGGTCCAGACCGGCGCGCCCGGCGTGCGCATGCGAATGCCCTCGAGGTCGGCCGGCACCTTGATCGGCTTGTTGGTCAGGAGATGCCGCTCGCCCTGCCACCAGTTGAACGACAGCACCTGCAACTGGGCGCTGTCATGCAGCTGTTTGGCCATGTCGTCGAGCAGCGGCGAGGTCACCACCTTGCGGATGCCGTCGTAGCCGGAGGCGAGGTAGGGGCCGGAGAGAACGCCGAAGTCCTTGACGAACACCGCGAGGCGGCCGCCGTCGACCACCACCGCGTTGCCGGCGCCGGCGCGCGCCTGTTCCAGCACGTCCTCGTCCTTGCCGAGCTGCGAGCCGGGGAACAGGCGGACGGCGAGCTTGCCTTCCGAACGCGCCTCGACGTTCTTCTTGAGGTCCTCAAGGCCCTTGTAGAGCGGGTCGGTCGTGGTGAGCGCCGTGTTGATGTTCAGCGTGTAGTCGGCGGCCGAGGCAACGCCGAGCGACGAGACGGCCAGCGCCATCCCGCAGGCAGCCGTCAGTGCGGCCCGAGACAGAAATCCCATGGGTTCCTCCCAAGAAGACGAGCGCGTCATTCCTCCACGCGCCTCGTTGACGAGTAGTATGGTAGACGTCTAGAATGGCATCGGCAATCAAAAACTGCTGGTCCATCGCTCAAACGATCGGCCCGGCGGACTGTCGGCCCCTGACGATGCGGTGAGGAACGGCCGGCAAGGGAGGGACAATGGCTTCGAGGGAGGATATCCCGGAGCGCTGTCCGGCGCGGCGAGCGCGCGACCGGTCCATTTGATAATGGGCGGCGCGGGCAAAACCGTATTTGTTGCCGGAGAGGAAAGCGCCTGCCTCGCCTGAATCGGGCGGCGGCGGAACGGGAGACGACACATGTCCAGGGCATCAGGCCAATTCACCCTTCACCCCGACCGGCTGTTCCCGGCCGATCCGACGACGCGCGCCATCGCCCGCGATCTCTACGCCGGCATCGCCAAGCTGCCGATCATCAGCCCGCACGGCCACACCGACCCCGCCTGGTTCGCCGACGACCAGCCGTTCGCCGATCCGGCCAGCCTGTTCGTCATCCCCGACCACTACGTCCACCGCATGCTCTATTCGCAGGGCATCCGGCCCGAGCAGGTGGGCGTACCGCGCCTCGACGGCGGCCCGGTGGAAACCGACAAGCGCAATATCTGGCGCGTCCTCGCCGAGAACTTCCACCTCTATCGCGGCACGCCGTCCTTCATCTGGCTGACCCACGCCTTCGAGACGGTGTTCGGCATCACCGAGGTGCCCACAAAGGACAACGCCGACCGGCTCTACGACACCATTGACGCCGCGCTGAAAAAGCCGGAGTTCCGGCCGCGCGCCCTCTTCGAGCGCTTCAACATCGAGGTGATCGCCACCACCGAAAGCCCACTCGACGACCTTCGCCACCATCGCAAGATCCGCGAGAGCGGCTGGAAGGGCCGCGTCGTCACCGCCTTCCGGCCCGACGCCGTCGTCGACCCCGCCTTTCCCGGCTTTGCCGACAATATCGAAGTGCTCGGCCGCCTCACCGGCCACGACACGGCGACCTATGCCGGCTATCTCGCCGCGCTCGCCGACCGCCGCCGCTACTTCATCGAGGTGGGCGGCGCCACGTCGACCGACCACGGCCACCCGACCGCCCGCACCGCCGACCTCCAGGCGGAAGACGCCGGCGCCCTCTACGCCCGCGTCCGCACGGGCGGCGCATCGGCCGAGGACGCCGAGCTGTTCCGGGCGCAGATGCTGACCGAGATGGCCAAGATGTCCACCGTCGACGGTCTGGTCATGCAGATCCACCCCGGCGCCCGCCGCGACCACAATCCGGAGGTCTTCCGCACCTACGGCAAGGACAAGGGCGCCGACATTCCCGGCCCCACCGGCTATGTCGAGGAGCTGCGCCCGCTGCTCGCCCGCTTCGGCAACCGCGCCGACCTCACCATCATCCTGTTCACGCTGGACGAGACGGTCTATTCGCGCGAGCTGGCGCCGCTCGCCGGCCACTACCCGGCGCTGAAGCTCGGCCCGGCCTGGTGGTTCCACGACAGCCCCGAAGGCATGCGCCGCTACCGCGAGCAGATGACCGAGACGGCCGGCTTCTACAACACCGTCGGCTTCAACGACGACACCCGCGCCTTCCTGTCGATCCCGGCCCGCCACGACGTCGCCCGCCGCGTCGATTGCGGCTTCCTCGCCCGCCTCGTCGCCGAGCATCGCCTCGGCCTCCACGACGCCCATGAGGTGGCGCACGACCTCGCCTATCGCCTCGCCAAGACGGCCTATCGGCTCTAGCCGGGGAGATGAGCGACATGTCCGACCCGACATCCGCCAAGCGCCTCGGCGCCGCAAGCCTCTCCAAGCTGCCCGCCGCCGTCGCCCGCCCCGGCTACGACCGGACCAGCGTGACGCCCGGCATCGTCCACCTGGGGCTCGGCGCTTTCGGCCGCTCCCATCTCGGCGTCTACACCGACGACGTGCTGGCCGCCGGCAGCCATGATTGGGGCATCGTCGGCGTCAACCTCCGCTCGCCCGACGTCGTTGACGCGCTGAAGCCGCAGGACGGCCTCTACACCCTGCTCTGCCGCGAAAACGGCGACGACAGGCTGAGGGTGATCGGCGCCTTCGTCGACGTGCTGAACGCCGCCACCGAGCTCGACGCGGTGCTCCAGGCGATGGCAAGGCCGGAGATCCGGATCGTCACCATCACGGTGACCGAGAAGGGTTACTGCCACGATCCCGCCACGGGCCGTCTCAACGAGGCGCACCCGATGGTGACGGCCGACCTCGCCGACCCCATGCATCCCCGCAGCCTGCCCGGCCTGATCGTCGAGGCGCTGCGCCTGCGACGGGATGCCGGCGTGCCGCCCTTCACGGTCCTTTCCTGCGACAACCTGCCGCAGAACGGCAGGATCACGCGGGCCGTGGTGACGCGTTTCGCCCAGCTTCGCGACGCCGACCTCGGCCGCCACGTCGCCGACGGCGTCGCCTTCCCCTCATCCATGGTCGACCGCATCACGCCGGCCACCAAGGACGCCGACCGCGCCACCGTCAACGCCGGCCTCGGCCTCGATGACGCCTGGCCGGTGGTAGCCGAGCCCTTCCGCCAGTGGGTGATCGAGGACCGCTTCCCTGGGGGACGCCCGGCCTGGGAGACGGCCGGCGCCATCCTCACCGATGACGTCCACCCCTTCGAGACGATGAAGCTGCGCTGCCTCAACGGCGCCCATTCGACGCTGGCCTACCTCTCGGTGCTCGGCGGCATCGAGACGGTGGCCGACGCCATGGCCGACCCGCTGCTGCCCAAGGTGATCCGCCAGTTGTGGGACGACGACATCATCCCCACCGTGCCGCCGGTGCCGGGCACCGACGTCACCGCCTACACCCGCGACCTCGAAGAGCGTTTCCGCAATCCCGGCATTCGCCATCTCACCCTGCAAATCTCGTCCGACGGTTCACAGAAGCTCGGCCCGCGCCTGCTTGCGCCCGCCGCCGAGCGCATCGCCGAGAAGAGCGCGCCGAGGGTGGTGCCGCTGACGGTGGCCGCCTGGATGGCCTTCCTGCGTCAGGGCGACGACCAGGGCCGCGCCTGGCTCGTGGCCGACCCGATGGCGGCCCGCCTGACGGCCATCGCCAGGGAACACAAGAACGACCCGGCGGCGCTGGCCGACGCGCTGTTCGCCGTCGGCGAGATCTTCCCGCCCGCCATTACCGGCGACGCGCCGTTCCGCAAGGCGACGGTCCAGCACCTCAGAAGCCTGCTCGACCGCGGCCTTGCCGCCACGCTCACCGCCTTCCTGTTCCGATGATTTCGGCTCACCGCTTCCCTGGAGTATCCCACCATGCAAGAGACCTGGCGCTGGTTCGGCCCCGATGACCCCGTCAGCCTTCAGAAGGCCCGGCAGGCAGGCGCCACCGGCATCGTCACCGCCCTTCACCACATGAACCAGGGCCAGGTTTGGACGGTGGACGAGATCGAGAAGCGCCGGGCCGAAGTGGAGGCCGCCGGCCTCACCTGGGCGGTGGTCGAGAGCATCGGCGTCGGCGAGGAGATCAAGACCCGCACCGGCAACTACCGGGACAAGATCGACAACTACAAGCAGTCGATCCGCAACGTCGCCCGCTCCGGGGTCAAGACCATCTGCTACAACTTCATGGTCATCACCGACTGGAGCCGCACCAACCTGATGTTCCGCCTGCCCAACGGCGGCTATGCGCTCCGTTACGACAAGGTGGACTTTGCCGCCTACGACCTTTTCGTCCTGAAGCGCAAGGGGGCGGAAGCCGACTACACCGAGGCCGAGATCGCCGCCGCCAAGGCGCGCCTTGCCGCCAAGAGCGCCGACGAGCTGGCCGAGCTCGAACGCAACCTGATCGACTGGCTGCCGGCCCGCGACTTCGCCTATACCCGCGACAGCTTCCGCGACATGCTGCAGCTCTACTCGGAGATCAGCCCCGACGACCTGCGCGCCAACCTCGTCGAGTTCCTCAAGGAAATCACGCCGGTGGCCGAGGAGGAAGGCGCGCGCCTCTGCATCCATGCCGACGACCCGTCCTTCCCGATCTTCGGCCTGCCGCGCGTCATGTCGACGGCCAACGACGTCCGCAAGATGTTCGCGGCGGTGCCTCAGGAGGCCTGCGGCCTGACGCTCTGCACCGGCTCCTTCGGCTCCAACACCAAGAACGACCTCGTGGCCATGGCCAGGGAGTTCGGCCCGCGCATCCACTTCGTCCATCTGCGCAACGTCGCCCACGAGGCGGACGGCTCGTTCTACGAGGCCGACCATCTCGGCGGCGACACCGACCTGATCGGCGTCGCGGCGGCCATCCTGACCGAAGAGGAGCGCCGCCGTTCCATCGGCCGTGCCGATGCCGAGATCCCCTTCCGGCCCGATCATGGCCACCTGATGGGCGACGACATCGGCCAGAAATCCAACCCCGGCTATTCCTTCGTCGGTCGCCTCAAGGGCCTCGCCGAGCTGCGCGGCGCCATCAAGACCATCGAAGCCTTCCGGAGCGGCCGCGTCTCCTGACGCGCCCTCCTCGTTCGATCCCTCACGCATATGGGGCGGATGCCCGGCACCCTCGCCGGCATCCGCCCCTTTCTCGTCATCGGCCAAAACTTAGCAAATCAGCTAAGTTTTCTCTTGCGCCAAATCCGGCAGCAGGCAATACTTAGCAACATGACTAAGCATGACCCCGATCTCTCGCTGCTCTTCCACGCGCTGGCCGACGCCACCCGCCGGTCGATCCTGACCCGCCTCGCCGAAACGCCGGCCCGGGTCACCGACCTCGCCGAGCCCACCGGCCTCAAGCTGCCGACGGTGATGCGGCACCTCGCCGTGCTGGAAGATGCCGGTCTGATCGTCACCTCCAAGGACGGTCGCATCCGCACCTGCGCCATCGTGCCCGAGGCCATGGAACCGGCCCGGACATGGATGGACGACCAGCGGGCCATCTGGGAAGGCCGCCTCGACCGGTTGAACGCCTATGTGATGAACGTGATGAAGGAGCGCGGACAATGACGACGAGCATCGATCACGGTGGAGCGGGCCGCTTTGCCACGTTGACCTTCGAGCGGCAGGTGGCGGCGCCGGCCTCTACCCTCTGGCAGGCATGGACCGCCCCGGCGGCGCGCGCCGTGTGGGCCGCCCCGACGCCGACCGTGACAGTGGAGTTCCTGGAGGCCGACACACGGGTCGGCGGGCGCGAGATATCGCTCTGCAAGGTGTCGGGCCAGCCGGACATTCGCTGCGAGGCCGGCTGGCTGGAGCTGCGGCCGGGCGAGCGGAGCGTCAACTACGAGGTGATCTCCTCGGAAGGCGTGACGCAGTCGGCGGCGCTGGTGACGGCGAGCATCTCCGGCAACGGCGAGCACAGCCGGCTGGCGGTTACCGTGCAACTCTCCTCGCTGGCCGGCGACATGGAGGCGGGCTACCGGCAAGGCTTCGGCGCCGGCCTCGACAATCTCGCCGGCGTCGCCCAGCGCACCATGGTGCTCCAGCGCAAGATCATGGCGCCGCGCAGCGTCGTCTGGGGCGCCTGGATGAACCCGGAGGCGTTGCCGCAATGGTGGGGCCCGGACGGCTTCTCCTGCCGGACCCAGCGCATCGACCTCCGCTCCGGCGGCGAGTGGGTGTTCGACATGATCGGCCCGGACGGCACGGTCTACCCGAACCACCACCTCTATCATGGCGTCCGCCCAGAAGAACGCTTCGGTTACACCCTGCTCTGGGGTGAGAATGGCCCCAAGCATGCCGATGCCTGGGGCGCCTTCGAGGAGGTGGACGGCGGAACGCAGGTGACGCTCGGCATGGTCTTCGCCACCGCCGCCGAGTTCCAGGAGGCCAAGGGCTTCGGGGCCATCGAGCTGGGACTGCAGACCTTGGGCAAGCTGGACCGCTTCATCGCCTCCCGCTGACGGATTGTACCGCTCGACCGGACCGCTCGCGGCCGCCATGGCGCGCGAGCGGCACCGGCGGCGAACCATGGCAACGTTGCAAAAAGACTTGCGTGAAAACAAAGGGATAGAATACCTCGGCCCGACCCGGTTTCACCGCAAAACCGCTGGACAGCCGGCGCAGCCTTATGCCATGGTAGTATCTCACTCGGAGATACGAACGTGCCGCCAACTGCCGCCGCCGGTTATGAGCTCGACCCCAAGCTGCCCATCGGCGCTCAGGTCTACGGCCTTCTGAAGCGGATGATCATCGGCCTCGTCTTCAAGCCCAACGAGGCCCTGAGCGAGAAGGAACTGGCGCTGCGCCTCGGCGTCAGCCGCACCCCGGTGCGCGAGGCGCTGATCCGCCTTGCCGAGGAAACGCTGGTCGACGTGTTCCCCCAGCGCGGCACCATCGTGTCGCCCATCCGCGTCGCCGAGGTGATGGAGGCGCAGTTCCTGCGCGAGGCGCTGGAAGCCGCCGTCACCCGCCGCGCCGCCGAACAGCCCTCGGCCGCCCTGATCCGCGACCTCTCGCGCCTCATCGACGACCAGCACCACGCCGCCAACGCCGGCCGCCCCGAAGACTACATGCCCCTCGACGAGGCCTTCCACCGCACGATCAGCGAAGGCACCGGCATGCCCCGCTCCTGGCGCCTCATCCAGGGCGTCAAGGGCCAGATGGACCGCGTCCGCTTCCTCAGCCTGCCCAACAAGGCGCACCTGCTGCTGCTCACCGAACAGCACGCCGAGATCTTCAAGGCCATCGAAACCCAGGACCCCGACCGCGCCGAGGCGGCCATGCGCCACCACCTCAAGGAAGTCCTGAAAACCATCCACGAACTCGCCGCCGAAATGCCGGCGATCTTCGCGTAAGCATCGAAGCGGCGCCGATTACGAGGCGACGGCCTTTCTGAGGTCCAGGCGGAAATGGGCCGGGCCGACTTCATCGAACAGCACGGTATCGCCGACGGCGGCGCCGGTGCGTTCGAAGAAGGCTTTCACGAAATCCCGCTCGCGAATGAACTTGCGCGGGCGGCCATGCTGCGATTTCGGGATCTCGGCTGTGACCTTCAGGCCCTTGTAGTCAAGACGGATCGCCCGCGGCGGCTTGGCCGGCACACCTTCCACCGGCTCGGTCAGGCGCCCGAGAACGGCCGTGATGTAGATGTTGGAGTTCTTGAGGTTCCCCTCGGTCAGCTGGCTCTCGAAAACGGGCATGTTTGTCTTCCTGGCTGTCGCCGGCTTGGTGCCGCGCCCATTCGGCGCGGATGCGGTCGAGCAGGAGTCTGGCGGGTTCGTCGTTCGGGCGCCGAAACCAGCGCGCCAGGAAAGCCAAGGCGAGCACCATTCCAGCCGGAGCGATTGGGAGAGCATATAGCACGCCGAGACCGGCGAGCGAGGGCAAGCGGAGAATTTCGGTCAGCGGTGATACCGCTACCAGCTTACCCTCCTGCTCGGCGACGATCTGTCGTCAACCCCTCGCCGGGTCAGCCGCTCCGAAAGCCATCCGGAACAGGCCGGACAGTTGCGCCAGATAGGTCAGCAGGACCGGAACCACGACCAGGGTCAGCAGCGTCGAACTGAGCAGGCCGCCGATGACGGCCTGGGCCATGGAGGCGCTCTGCTCGCTGCCGGGGTGAATGGCGAGCGCCAGGGGCAGCATGCCGAAGATCATGGCCAGCGTGGTCATGACGATGGGGCGAAAGCGGGTGGCACCCGCTTCGAGCAGCGCCTCGTGCAGCGCCATGCCTCTCTCCGCTTGCTGGTTGGCATTGTCCACCAGCAGGATGGCGTTCTTGACGACGAGGCCCATCAGCATCACCAGGCCGATCATGGAATAGAGATTCATGGTCGATCCTCCGACCATCAGGCCGACGACCGCGCCGACCAGCGCCAGCGGCAGCGCGGCCATGATCGCCAACGGCTGCAGGAAGCTGCCGAACTGGCTGGCGAGAACGAGGTAGATGAAGACGACAGCCATCGACAGCGACATCACCATGCTGGCGGCCGTCTCGTCCATCAGCTCGGCGTCGCCATCCTGCCCGACGGTCACGCCCTCGGGCAGTTCCATGCCGGCGAGCCCGGCATCGATCTCGGCCATGACGTCGCCGAGCACGCGGCCGTCCAGGGCCGCCGCGATGGTGATGACCCGCGCCCGGTTCTCGCGCTCGATCTTGGCTGGGCCCACGGAGGTTTCGAGCCGGGCGACGTCGCCGAGCGTGATTCCATGCCCCTCCCCCTTGACGAGCGGCAGCGCGCCCAACTGTTCGGGGTCGGACCGCAGGCTTTCCGGTAGGCGGACCACCACCGGCACCGTGGTGCCGTCAGGGCGCTTCATGGTGGACGCTTCCGTCCCATCGACCAGGGTGCGCAGGGACGAGCCGATCGTCTTGGCTGAAACGCCGAGATCGCTGGCAACCTCCGGCATGACCGCAAAGTCCAGGATCGGCTGGGCGGTGTCGACGCTGAGCGTAACGTCCGCCGTTCCGGGGATGGCGGCGATCATGTCGGCGATCTTGCCGGCCGCGCTGGCAAGCCCGTCCGGATTGGTTCCGAACACCTGCACGGAGATCGGCGCCTCGTCGGCGCCCAGCCCGCCGGCGGCCGCCACGGTCAGCTCCACGCCGGGAACCTGCCGCAACAGATCGCGCAGGGCCGGCACCATGGCATCGGCCGAAAGCGGCCGGGCTTCCGGGGCGACGAGGTTGGCCTCGATGGTGGCCTCCGTCTCGGCGCTGCCGCTGCCGGCGGCGACGGACGCATAGACGCCGGTGACCTCCGGCAGCTTTTGCAGGATGTCGGAGACCTGGCGCGCCTTGAGGGCCGTGTACTCCTTCGATGAGCCGACCGCCGTCTTGAGCCCGATTGTGATCCGGCTTTCGTCGCCCTTGGGCAGGAACTCGATGCCGACCAGCGGCAGCAGAACCAGGCTGCCGGCGAAGATGGCGGCGGCGAACAGGAGCGTCGTCTTGCGGAAGCGCAGGCAGATCCGGAGCACGCCGCGATAGGCCCGCCCCATCGCCTCGAACAGGCGGTCGAACCGGGCGATGGCCCTGCCCACCGGCCCTCTCTTCGCGCCGGGATGGGCGGCGGGGTCGTACCAGACGCTGGACAGCATCGGATCGAGCGTGAAGGAGACGAACAGCGAGATCAGCACGGCGACGGCCACCGTGACGCCGAACTGCAGGAAGAACCGTCCGACGATCCCCTCCATGAAGGCAAGCGGAAGAAACACCGCGCAGAGCGACAGCGTCGTCGCCACCACCGCGAGGCCGATCTCGGCCGTACCGTCCAATGCGGCGACGACATGGTTCTTGCCCATGTGAAGATGCCGCGTGATGTTCTCGCGAACGACGATGGCGTCGTCGATGAGAATGCCCACCGTCAGCGTCAGCGCCAGCATGGTCATCATGTTGAGCGAGAAGCCGAGCAGGCTGATCACCGCCAGCGTGCCGAGGAAGGAAATCGGCAAGGTCAGGGCCGTGATGACGGTCGATCGCCAGGAGTTGAGGAAGATGAAGACGATCAGGACGGCGAGCAGCGCGCCTTCCATCAGGGTGGAGCGCACGGTCGCATAGTTGGCCTCGATCGCGTCGGCGGAGTTGACCAGCACGTCGATCCGCGCGTCGCCGATCCGGCCCTGGCCCTGCAACCGGTCGATCGCTTGCTGGACCTCGGCGGCCACCTCCACCGTGTTGGCGCCTTCGACCTTCAGGACGTCGATCGCCAGCGCCGGCTGCCCGTTGCGAAAGGCCAGGCTTTTGGCGTCGGAGGTGGAGGTCGTGACGGAGGCGACATCTCCGAGCCGCACCTCGGCGCCGGCCTGCCGGGCGATGATCATGTCGGCCAGGCGTTCGGGCGTGCGGCTTTCCGCACTCACCCGCACCGCCCGGACGAGCGTCCCCGTCTTCACCGTGCCCGAGGGCGCCAGCAAGTTTCCCTGCCCGAGCGCCTCGACCACATCGCCCACGCCGAGACCATAGGCTCTCAGCCTGTCGGGATCGATCAGGATCGAGACCAGATCTTCCACCGAACCGACCACCGTGGCGCTGCCGACGCCGGAAACGGTCGTCAGCGCGGGAACGATGACGTCCTCGGTCAGGCGCGACAGCCGCCCCGGCCCCAGGGATGCGCTGCTGACCGCGAGCGACATCACCGGCGTCTCCGTCGGATTGTGGCGCATGACCAGCGGCGCCTCCGCCTCTTCGGGCAACGTCGGGACCACCGCGGCGATCCTGTCGCGCACGTCCTGGGCGGCGAGCGCGCTGTTCGTCTCCAGCTTGAACTGGACGACGACGAGGGAATTGCCGGCGCTCGACGTCGAGCTCAGTTCCTCGATCCCCGAGAGCGTGTTGAGCTCGTCCTCGACCGGCTTGGTGATGTCGCTTTCCACCGACTCTGGCGAGGCGCCGGGATAGGGCACGAGGACGGCGACCACCGGAAAATCGACGTTCGGGTAGCGATCGATCGGCAGCGACCGCCAGGCGGAGAGGCCGAACACCATGATGGCGATCATCATCATGGCCGCGAAGACCGGCCGGGATATGCTGATACGGGTCAGGAACATCGGTCAGTTCCTCTCGATCCGGATGAAGTCGCCGGGCTTGAGGCCGCTGAGCGGCCGGGTGAGGACCACATCGCCGGACGCGAGCCCGTCGATGACCTCGACGGCCTGGCCGGCGTTCCATTTGTCACCGGTGACCACCGGCGCCTCGACGATGCGGTCGCCGCGGACCAACTGCACCGAAGCCGAGCGCGAACCGAAGGTTACCGCGTCCTTGGGCAAGGCGATGGCGTCAAGGTTCGAGCGGACGCGGATGCGTCCGATCATGAACATCGAGCCGCGCAGCGCGCCCTCGGCGTTGTCGGCGTCGAGATAGACGATGGCCGAACGGGATCCCGGCTCGGCGCGCGGACTGACGCGCGCCACGCGGGCCGGAAAGACGCGTTCGGGGGTCTGCGGCACCCACAACTCCGCGGCCTGTCCGGGCTGCAGGGCGGCGAGCTTGCCGAGCGGAACCCTGGCTTCCACCGTCACCTTGGCGAGATCGACGATATCGAACAGCGGCTTGCCGGCCTGGACGAGCTGCCCGGCCTCGATGCCGCGACTGGCGACGATGCCCGAGATCGGCGCGCGCACCGTGGCGCGCTCGAGGTTGGTTCGCGCCAGATCGACGCGGGCGGCCGACGCGTCGAGGTTCGCCTTCAGCGTCGCGACCGAACCTTCGATCTCCTCCAGGGCGCTCTTGGACTTGATGCCGAGGCCGGCAAGTCCGCTGGTGCGGGTGAGGCTGGCCGTCGCCGCCCGCAACTGCGCCGTAAGGCTCGCCATGGCCGCCTCCTCGGCCTGCAGTGCCAGCCGCAGGTCGGTGTCGGCGATGGTGAGCAACGTTTGGCCGGACGATACCTTCTCGCCGGGCAGGGCCATGACCGCCGTGGCGACACCGGTCACCTCCGCGGAAACGCTGACCTGCGACACGGGCTTGACGTCTCCGGTGACGGTGAGGTCTTCGCTGAGGTCGCCTGGCTCGACGACGACCACCTCCTCGGGATCGAGAATCTTGACCATCGGAGCGCGCGGGCCGATCCGCTGCGACGCATCCGGGCGCGCCGGCGCATAGACCGTGAAGCCCAGCGCCATGATCAACAAGGCCAGGCACCCGACGACGACGATGGAAACCGCCACCCGGAGGGCCGGTCTCCTGAACAGCCGGCGGCCATCCCCGGGCGTCGATGCTTCATCAAGGAAATCGTGAGACATGCGATTGATCCAGTTCGTGACGACTTCGATGTCGTCACAACTGGACGCCCCACTTTGCGGGAACATTGCGCCGATCGGGCCGGACGAGAAAAATCCGTCGGGAGCCCCGACCTACTGCGGCGCCTCGCCCGTCGCGGCCGACTGCAGCCGTACGACGAACTCCGCGCCGCCTTTCGGCGCGTCGATGACGTGGACGGTGCCGCGATGGCGGGCGACGATTTCCCGGACGAGGTTGAGCCCCAGGCCGGCGCCACCCCGGTCGGTCGATCCGCGATGGAACGGCTCGAAGATGCGTTCGCGGTCGGCGGGCAGCACGCCGGGGCCGTTGTCGCGAACCCTGAGCTCGGCGGCCGGCTTGACCTCCACCTCGATGGCGACGCCCGGCCCGCCGTGGGCGATGGCATTCTGCACGAGGTTGGTCAGCACGCGCGAGATCGCCTGGCGGTCGGCGGCGACCATCACGGGCCAGGGGGGCACGTCGAGGGAGATCTCCGCGCCGGCCGTGATCACCAGCGGCGCCAGGTCCCTCGTCACCTCCGAAGCCAGGGCTGAGAGATCGAGCGGCGCCAGCTTCTGATCGTCATTGTCGAGCCGCTGGAGATCGAGCAACTGCTCGGCGAGCGTGCCGAGCCGCGCCACGTCCAGCATGAGACGGGTTCTGTCGTCTCCCGAGGGAAGGAGCTCGATGCGCGTCGTCAGGATGGCGATGGGCGTCCGCAGCTCGTGGGCGGCAGTCATCAGGAAACGGTGGCGCTTCTCCAGCCCCTGGTCGAGACGCAGCAACGCCGCGTTCATCGCCCGGACCATGCCCTGGATCTCCCTGGGCACGTTGGCCTCGGTGAGCCGGGTTCCCGGCTGGTCGATGTCGATATGCTCGGCCTCCTCGGCGACCCGCTTCACCCCGGAAAATTCCTTGCGCAGAAGGACGGGGATGCCCACCAGCGTCAACGTCGCCATCAGGGCGAGCAGACCGAGGTAATACTTGTTGAGCTCCTTGAACCTGTCGAAGAAGCCGGTCACCGTCGGCCCGCCGCCGGAGGCGACGACGACCGGCCCGACCGGACTTTCGCGAACCCGCGCCAGCACGTCGAGGTCCGGGTCGCTGCCATCCGTGCGAATCTCGGCGTAGATCACCGATTCCAGATCGTCGAGCAGTCGCAAGGCCTTGGGCGGCACAGGACCATGTCTGAGCGATCGGCCGGCACCGTCGCGGACGTCGAACCAGAACCGCGGATGCTCGGCGATCACCTCCGCGATGCGCCCCTCGCGCCGGAAATCCAGGCGCCCATCCGAGACGGTCAGGCTATCGGCGACGTCTCTCAGCACGTCGTCGTCGAGTTCGACGCCATCGAAGCGGTCGCTGATCGGCAGCGCGAAGGCGACGGCGATCGCCGTCAACACCAGGAGCTGCAGCGCGATCATCCGCCAGGAGAGCCGCGCCACCAGCGAGCCGGACATCGCTTTCATTCGACGCACCTCAAGAGATAGCCGATGCCCCGCAGAGTGTGGATTTCCAGGCCCGCGGCGGCCAGCTTGCGGCGGAGGCGCGAGATATGGGCGTCGAGGGTGTTCGAGGCGATCTCGTCGTCATAGCCGTAGACCGCCTCTTCAAGAGAGGCGCGCGTGGCCACGCGGCCGGCCCGGCAGATCAGCGTCTCCAGCAGCAGGAGTTCCCGGCGTGGAAGGTCGAGGGGAACGCCGTCGACTTCGGCCACCCGATGCTCGACGTCGAACCCGAGCCGGCCGAGCGTCACCCGCTGCTGCGCCACCGTCTGGGGACGGCGCGTGATGGCGCGGAGCCGCGCCAGCAACTCGTCGAGGGCAATGGGCTTGGCGAGATAATCGTCGGCGCCGGTATCGAGCCCTTCCACCTTGTGGTCCAACGTGCCGAGCGCCGAGAGAATGATGACGGGCGTGCGCTGCGGCATGGCCTTGATCGCGGCGAGAAGACTGAGCCCGTCGCCGTCCGGCAGGGTGCGGTCGAGCACGATGGCGTCATGCACCGAGCCGGCGACCGCCTCCCGCGCGATCGCCAGCGTCGGCGCGCAGTCGACGAGGATGCCGTGACGCGACAGCGTCGTCACAAGCATCCTGCTCAGCTCGGCCTCGTCCTCCACCAGGAGTATGCGCATGGTCGCTCCCTAAGAAACCGACAATCCGACCGCCGACGGGCCCGCCTGCGATCGCGGCATGACGATACGTGCGCTGAGGCCATGGGGCTGCCGGGGCAGCAGCTCCAGTTTGCCTTCGTGCAGGCGCGCAATGTCGGCGACGATGGACAGGCCCAGCCCGAGGCCCTCCCTGGACGCTGAACGCGCCCCATCCGCCTTGAAGAAGGGCTCCATCACGCGCTCGCGGAAATCGGCCGGGATGCCGGGGCCGTCGTCATCCACGGCGATCGCCAGGGCATCCGGCGTTTCGGAAAGCCTGACCACCACCGTCGGGGCGAACTTGACCGCGTTGTCGCAGAGGTTGGTCACGGCGCGGGTGAGCGAAACCGGTCGGCACTCGGCGTTCAGCTTGTTGGGGCCGTCGTAACTGATGACATGGCCGAGGTCCGCGAACTCGCTGCAGATCGTCTGCAGGACACTGGCAATGTTCACCAGTTCCGAGGGCTCGGTGGCGTAATCGTTCCGGAGATAGGTCAGCGTCTCGGTCAGCATGCCGTCGATGCGGTCGATATCGACGATGAGCGCTGCTTTCTCGGGAATGTCCGACATGCGCTCCACCTTGAGCTTCAGCCGGGTCAGCGGCGTTCGCAGGTCGTGGCCGATCCCCCGGAGCATGCGGGTCCGGGCGTCCATCATCAGCTTGATGCGCCGCCGCATGCCATTCAGCGCGCGGGCGAGCGTCACGATCTCGATGGTGCCCTTTTCCTCGAAAGCGACCGCGCCCGTATGGATGTCGGTCCGTTTGGCGGCCTCGACGATCTTTTGGATGGGCGCCGTGATGGTCCCCACGGCGAAGATGGAAAACAGGCCCATCAGAACCACGAAGGCCAGCAGGAAATGCGGCCCTCGCCCCAGGAAATCGCTGGTTACGATCGGCTCAGGCAAAGACAGGGTCATGACGATCGTCGCATCGTCCACCTTGGCGGCGACGACGCGGCGATCGTTCAGAAAGGTCTGCCAGCCGCCGAGCGGCGGATCGTTGTCCGGCGGAAACATCCAATCGGTCAAGGCGATCAGCGGGTTCTGCTCGCTCGACGAGTGGGTGAAGGCGTTCGTCGTCGACATCGGAGCGAGGGTGATATCCCATCCGGCGGTGCGCGCATGGCGCATGATGATCTGCCGATCGTCGGGCGATGCCGTGGCGAGGACACGGGCGATCGTATCCAGCCTGTCGGCAAGATCTTCGAGGTCGGAAATGGCGTAAACGTCCTTCACCCAGTGGTCCAACCGGTTGCCGACGACCAGGATCGTCGCCAGGGCGACCAGAATGATGACGGTCAACTGAAGACGGATGGTTGCCCTCGGCCAGTTCGGAAGCTTAGGCATGGCTCTCGTCCACCCGCGCCGTGAACATGTAGCCGCCGAGACGCACCGTTCTGATCAATACGGGATTGGCCGGGTCCGGTTCTATCTTCTGCCGCAGGCGGCGGATGTGGACGTCGATGCTTCTTTCGGTCGGTCCGGCAAGGCCGGCATGGGTTGCCGCCAGAAGCTCTTCCCGGGGGAGCACGCGGCCGGCGTTGCCGCAGAACGCCACCAGGAGGTCGAACTCGTGGGTGGTCATGGCCACCCTGGCATTGCCAGGATCATGGACCTGCCGCTTGATCGTATCCACCGTCCAGCCCTCGAAACGAAACAGGCGCGGCCGGTCCCGCGGCTCCTGCCGGGATCCGTAGGCGGACCTGCGAAGCAGGCCCTTGATCCGGGCGATCAGCTCGCGCAGCACGAAGGGCTTGGTGACGTAGTCGTCCGCCCCGAGTTCCAGTCCCAGGATACGGTCGACGTCGTCCCCGAGCGAGGTGAGCATCAGGATGGGAAGGGTGCCGCTCGCCCTGAGCCGGCGGCAGATGCTGAGGCCGTCCTCGCCGGGCAGCATGACGTCGAGCACCACCAGGTCGAACGAAGAGGCGCGCATATGGCCGTCCATCGCCGACCCGCTGCCGGCGACGACCACCTCGATGCCTTGTTCGGCCAGGCTCTCCCGCAGCATCTCGGCGATTTGCGGATCGTCCTCGACCACGAGGACCCTCGGCATAACGGATGTTGTCTGGCTGGCGACTGCGATCAACCCAAGGCCTCCGTCGTGACCGGCTTTTCTACCATGGCGCCTCCGGTCTGAATGTGAAGAAACATTGCGACGAACCGACCGCCCTTCCTTGACCGAAACAAGTCTTAACAACTCACCACACTCGCGCCGCGAGCGATATGGCAGTTTTTGCGTGGCGCGGCCCACGGACGGTTCGGTGGAGACGCGTTCGAGTTCCTGGAGTCAACATGCTCTTCCCCAGTCGCAAAACCATTGCCCGCCTTTCGCTCCTGAGCGCCGTCTCCACATCCGGCCTTCTGGTCTCCGATGTCGGTTGGGCGTCCGACCTGTTCGACGAGGAGGTCCCCGTAGCCACCGCATCGCCCCGATCCCGGATCGACGCCGCCTGGGATCTCCTGCACGACTGGAAGGTCGTGGTGGGGGCGGGAGCGTCGTTTCAGCCGGAGTACGAAGGCGGCGACAAGTTCGAGATCTCGCCGGTCCCCTACGTTTCGATACAGCCCTACGACTGGCTGACCCTCGACCCGACGGGCATCACCGTCAGGGCCTACACCGCCGGTCCCGCCGCCTTCGATCTCAAGGTCGGCTACGACACCGGCCGTGGCGAGGACGATTCCCCGGTCCTGAGAGGCATGGGCGACATCGATTTCGGCGCCACCGTCGGCGGAACGGCAACCTACAGCTTCGGGCCGGCCGACATCTTCCTGGAGGCGGAGAAGACGATCGGCGGCAGCGACGGCTTCACGGCCACGGCGGGCGTCTCCGTCACCCAACCGGTAACCGACCGCCTGATCCTCGGCGGCGAGGCCTCGGCCACCTTTGCCGACGAGAACTACATGCAGGCCTACTTCGGCGTCGACGCCGGGCAATCCAGCCGTTCTGGCCACGCGCAACACGACGCCGGCGCCGGCTTCAAGAGCGTCGGCGTCTCCGCCTCCGCCACCTACCTGATCAACGAGAACTGGTTCGTGAGGGGCGAGCAGAGCGTCGACCTCCTCCTGGGCGACGCCGCCGACAGCCCCATCGTCAAGCGCAAGGTCGTATCCGAGTCGATGCTGGTGCTCGGCTATCAGTTCTGAGGCACTTCGGTAACGCCGGCTCACGCCGACGATACCGACCGTCGAGATAGACCCTACCCCGCCTTTTCACCCCGCCGCTCGTTTCGGCTCGTAGTTGAGGATCGGCGCCAGCCACTTCTCGGCCGTCTTCATGTCCCAGCCCTTGCGGGCGGCGTAGTCGGCCACCTGGTCGGCGTCGATCTTGCCGACGCCGAAATACTGGCTGTCGGGGTGGCTGAAGTAGAGGCCGGAGACGGCGGCGCCGGGCCACATGGCGTAGCTTTCGGTCAGCTCGATGCCGGCCTTCTCAGTGGCATCGAGCAGCTGGAACAGAGTGCCTTTCTCGGTGTGGTCGGGCTGGGCCGGATAGCCGGGAGCCGGGCGGATGCCACGATATTTCTCGGCGATGATCTCGTCCGGCGTCAGCGCCTCGTCGGGCGCGTAGCCCCAGAACTCGCGCCGCACAAGGGCGTGCATGCGCTCGGCGAAGGCCTCGGCGAGGCGGTCGGCCAGCGACTGCGACAGGATCTTGGAATAGTCGTCGTTGGCGCGGGCGAAGCGCTCGGCCACCGCCTCCTCGCCGAAACCGGTGCTGACGGCAAAGCCGCCGACATAGTCGGCAAGGCCGGTTTCCCTGGGCGCCGCGAAATCGGTGATCGAGAAATTGGCCCGCGTGTTGCCGCGCGCCATCTGCTGGCGGAGGCCATGGAAGGTGGCGAGCCGCTCCCGGCGGCTGTCGTCGGTGTAGAGCTCGATGTCGTCGCCCACCGCATTGGCCGGCCAGAAGCCGATGACGGCGCGGGCCGTCAGCCACTTCTCCTCGACCATCTGGTTCAGCATGGCCTGCGCGTCTTCGAAGAGCGGCCGCGCCGCCTTGCCATAGGTGGCGTCGTCGAGGATCTGCGGGAAGCGGCCGCGCATCTCCCAGGTGGAGAAGAACGGCGTCCAGTCGATATAGGGCACGAGGTCGGCAAGGTCGTAGCTCTCGAACACCTTGGTGCCGGTAAAGCTTGGCTTGGGCGGCGTGTAGCCGGTCCACTCGGGCGCGAAACGGTTGGCGCGGGCATCGGCGATGGCGAGCCGGCGCTTTTCCTCGCGGCTGCGCGCATGCTCCTCGGCGATGCGGGCGTATTCGGCCTTGATGTCGTCGATGTAGACCACCTTGCGGTCCGAGAGCAGCGACGACGCCACGCCGACGGCGCGGCTGGCATCGGTGACATAGACCGCCTGCCCCTTGGCGTAGTTGGGGTGGATCTTGACGGCGGTGTGGACGCGGCTCGTCGTGGCGCCGCCGATCATCAGCGGCAGCTCGAAGCCCTGCCGCTCCATCTCGGCGGCCACGTGGCACATCTCGTCGAGCGACGGGGTGATCAGGCCGGAGAGGCCGATGATGTCGGCCTTCACTTCGCGCGCCGTGTCCAGGATCTTCTGCGCCGGCACCATTACGCCGAGGTCGACGACCTTGAAGTTATTGCAGGCAAGCACGACGCCGACGATGTTCTTGCCGATGTCGTGCACATCGCCCTTCACCGTCGCCATCAGCACGGTGCCGGCCGAGGAATCCTCGGTGATCCCCAGCTCTTCCTTTTCCTTCTCCATGAAGGGCATCAGCCAGGCCACTGCCTGCTTCATGACACGGGCCGACTTGACCACCTGCGGCAGGAACATCTTGCCGGCGCCGAACAGGTCGCCGACCACATTCATGCCGGCCATCAGCGGCCCCTCGATGACGTGCAGCGGACGGGCGGCGGCAAGGCGCGCCTCCTCGGTATCCTGCTCGATGAACTCGGTGATGCCGTGGACAAGCGCATGCTCCAGCCGCTTCTCGACCGGCAGCGACCGCCAGGCGAGATCGGCCACCTTTTCCTTGGCACCGGTGCCGGCGTAGCGCGGCGCGGCGTCGACGAGCCGCTCGGTGGCGTCGGGCCGGCGGTTGAGCACCACGTCCTCGCAGAGGTCGCGCAGCTCCGGATCGAGCTGGTCGTAGACGCCGAGCTGGCCGGCGTTGACGATGCCGAAGTCCATGCCGGCGGCAATCGCGTGGTAGAGGAACACGGTGTGCATCGCCTCGCGCACCGGCTCGTTGCCACGGAAAGAGAAGCTGAGGTTGGAGACGCCGCCCGACACGTGGGCGCCGATGAGGTTCTGGCGGATCCAGCGCGTCGCCTCGATGAAGTCGACGCCGTAGTTGTTATGTTCCTCGATGCCGGTCGCCACCGCGAAGATGTTGGGATCGAAGATGATGTCCTCGGGCAGCACGCCCACCTTCTCGACCAGGATCTTGTAGCTGCGGGCGCAGATGTCGATCTTGCGCTGGTAGGTGTCGGCCTGCCCGGTTTCGTCGAAGGCCATCACCACCATGGCCGCGCCATAGCGGCGCACCAGCCTGGCGTGATGGATGAAGGCCTCTTCGCCTTCCTTCAGCGAGATCGAGTTGACGATGCCCTTGCCCTGAAGGCACTTGAGACCGGCCTCGATCACCGTCCACTTGGAACTGTCGACCATCACCGGCACGCGGGCGATGTCCGGCTCGGCCGCCATCAGGTTCAGGAAGTTGACCATGGCCGCTTCGCTGTCCAGGAGGCCTTCGTCCATGTTGACGTCGATGACCGTCGCCCCGCCTTCCACCTGGTCGCGCGCCACGGCCAGCGCCGCCGCGTAATCGCCCTCGCGGATCAGCTTGCGAAAGCGCGCCGAGCCCGTGACGTTGGTCCGTTCGCCGACCATGACGAAGCTGGCGGAAGAGGCTGTGGCTGACATCGAGAGACCTTTTCAGAGATCGAGAAGGGCGCGGGCGCGAGGGCTCAGGTCCTCACCGGAGAATGGATTGATGACTTCGAGACGACCGAGACGGAACCCGTCTCCCATGTCCTCGGAGAGGATATGCGTGCAACCGGCCGCCTCGGCGGCGGAAAGCAGGTTGGCATCCCAGAAGGACAGCCGGCCGGGCGCTGCCAGCGAAAGGGCACGCAAGGTGGAGGTTTCCGTCGCCGCGAACGTCGGTCGAGATTGCATCAGAGAACGAAGTACCTCAGCGACGTCGGCGCCAGGTATCGCCAACTTCCGGGTCAGCACTCGGAAGCTCTCGCCAACGACCTGAAGACCGAGCGGCATACGGCGAACAGATAATCTTTCGACAATGTCGGAAGAGATTGCCTGCTTGCCAGGATACCGGTGATCAAAACAGTAGACGAAGACATTGCTATCGAAGGTGACGATCAACGCGAACGTTCCTCGATCATCTCGTCATAGAGTTCGTCGCGGGTGGGATAAGGCGTGCCGTCGGAGGCGTACCGCCAGTCTCTGATGGCGCGGAACAAGTCCTGTCGCGCCGCCTCACGCACGGCGGGATCGGGCTCGATCTCCCAGCCATGCTGGCGCGCAAGCGCTAGCAGTTCCTCGTTGTCCTTTTCCGTCGTGTCACTGCGCTTGCGAGAGACAGCCATGATCCGCCTCGTTTCCTGAACCAATCACGATGTTACCACACCCTCACGCCCCGATCACCGTCGGCTCCAGGCCGGAGAGGCGCATGCGCGGGTCGATGGCCGGCGGCACGCGCGGCGGCAGGCCCTTCACCGCTTCGGCTATCGCCTTGATGTGCGGCGGCGTGGTGCCGCAGCAGCCGCCGACGATGTTGACAAGGCCGGAGCGGGCGAACTCACCCACCAGTTCGGCCATCGCCTCGGGGCTCTCGTCATACTCGCCGAACTCGTTGGGCAGGCCGGCGTTGGGATAGGCGCAGATCAGCGTGTCGGCGACCCTCGAGAGGTCGGCGATGTGGGCGCGCATCTCGCGGGCGCCCAGCGCGCAGTTGAGGCCGATGGACAGGAGGCCAGCGTGGCGCACCGAATACCAGAAGGCCTCGGCCGTCTGGCCGGACAGCGTGCGTCCCGAAAGGTCGGTGATGGTACCGGACACCGAGATCGGCAGCCGCATGCCGCGCTCCTCGAACACCTCCTCGGTGGCGAACAGCGCCGCCTTGGCGTTCAGCGTGTCGAACACCGTCTCGATCATGATGATGTCGGCGCCGCCGTCGATCTGCCCGCGCACCGCTTCCGAATAGGCGCGGCGCAGCTCGTCGAAAGTGATGGCGCGGAAGCCTGGATTGTTGACGTCGGGCGAGATCGACGCGGTGCGGTTGGTCGGCCCCAGCGCCCCCGCGACGAAGCGCGGCTTGTCCGGCGTCTTCTCGGTGTAGTCGTCGGCGGCCCGGCGGGCGATGCGGGCGGATTCGAGGTTCAGCTCGTAGGCCAGTTCCTCCATGCCGTAGTCGGCCTGGGCGACGAAGGTCGAGGAGAAGGTGTTGGTCTCCAGAATGTCGGCGCCGGCCTCGAGATACTGACTATGGATGTCGAAGATCACGTCGGGCCGGGTGATTGACAACAGATCATTGTTGCCCTTGAGGTCTTTCGGCCAATCCTTGAAGCGCTCGCCCCGGAAGTCGGCCTCGGTCAGCTTGAAGCGCTGGATCATGGTGCCCATGGCGCCGTCGATCACCAGAATGCGTTTGGCGGCAAGGTCACGCAGGCGGCGTTCGGTCGGAGAGATCTCGGTCATGGCTTGTCCCTCGCGTCAGGCGGAAACGGCAATGGCGCCGGCGGCGACCGGCTCGGTCTTGGCGCGCAAACCCATCATATGGCAGATGGCATAGACCAAGTCGGCCCGGTTCATGGTGTAGAAATGGAAGTTGCGGAAGCCGCGATCGATCAGGTCCATCACCTGCTCGGCGCAGACGGCGGCCGCCACCAGCTGGCGTGTCGCCGGATCGTTCTCCAGCCCCTCGAAGCGGTGCGCCAGCCAGGCGGGCACCGATGCCCCGGCCTTCCTGGCGAAGGCGGCCGACTGCTCGAAGTTCACCACCGGCACGATGCCCGGCACGATCGGCACGTCGATGCCGGCGGCGCGCACCCGGTCGACATAGCGCTCGAACTTGTCGTTGTCGAAGAAGAACTGGCTGATGGCGCGGGTCGCCCCGGCCTCCACCTTGCGCTTGAGGATGGCGATGTCGGTGGCAACATCGGGGCTCTCGGGATGCTGCTCGGGATAGGCCGACACGGATATCTCGAAATCGCCGATTGCCTTGATGCCGGCGATGAGATCGGGGGTCGAGGCATAGCCCTCGGGGTGCGGCTGATAGCGGGTGCCGAGGCCGCCGGCCGGATCGCCCCGAAGTGCCACGATGTGACGGACGCCGACGTCGCGATAGCCGCGCACCACGTCGTCGATCTCGGCGCGGCTGGCGCCGACGCAGGTCAGATGGGCGGCCGGCTTCAGGTTCGTCTCGCGGACGATGCGGGCGACGGTGGCGTGCGTCCGCTCGCGCGTCGAGCCACCGGCGCCATAGGTCACCGACACGAAGCGGGGGCCGAGCGGCGCCAGCCGGGTGATCGACGCCCACAGCGCCTCTTCCATCTTCTCCGTCTTGGGCGGGAAGAACTCGAAGGAAACGCCGAGGTCGAGGGCGCCGATGTTGTGACTGAACCGCATGGTGATGTTCCCGAAAAGTCGTGTCGTGTCAGGCGATGCGCTGCTTCTGGTCGGCCATCTCGATCCGCCGGTCGGCGGCGAGGAACAGCGATACCGTCAGCCCATCCGCCGTCTCGGGCGGCAGGTCGCGCACCCTGTCGAAGGCGAGGCCTGCCGCCTCGATCCAGCCGCGCATCTGCTCGTGGCTGAAGCCGAGCCGGCGGTGGGCGTGGTCGGCGCGCAGGAACTCGTGATCGTGCGGCGCGAAATCGACGATCAGGAGCCGCCCGCCGGGGGCCAGCGCCGCCGCCGCCTCGCGCAGCGCCCGCGCCGGATCGTCGAGATAGTGCAGCACCTGGTGGATGACCACCAGATCGAAGCCGGCGCCAACCGACAGCGCCGTCACGTCGCCCTGGCGGACGTGGGCATTGTCGATGCCGGCCGCCGCCAGATTGGCGCGGGCCACGGAGAGCATGTCGTGGCTCATGTCGATGCCGACGGCGCGGCCGTAGCGGTCGGCGAGCAGCGTCAGCATGCGGCCGGTGCCGGTGCCGACATCCAGCATGTTCTGCACCGGGCGGTCGCCGACTGCGGCGCGGATCGCAGCCTCCACGTCATACTCGGCGACGTGCAGCGTCCGGAGCCGATCCCAGCTGGCGGCGTTAAGGGCGAAATAGCGCTGTGCGTCGGCGGCATGGGCCGCCTTGATGGCATCGAGCCGGCGGCGGTCGGATTCCACGGCCGGATCGGCCGCATCGATGCTGGCGATCAGCTTGCGCGTCAGCGCGGCGGCCGGCCCTTCGTCGACGAGCCGGTAATAGGCCCATGCGCCCTCGGGCAACCGCTCGACCAGCCCAGCCTCCGTGAGAAGCTTGAGGTGGCGCGACACGCGCGGCTGGCTCTGCGCCAGCACTTCGGTGAGATCCTTCACTGTGGCCTCTCCGAGCGACAACAGCGCCAGAAGCCGCAGCCGCGTCGGCTCGCCGGCGCTCCTCAGCACCGACACCACATCATCGAAGGAAGCCGCCGGTCCCCCGGCCAAACGAACGATAGACATAAAGATATCTTTATGTCGATTGTCTCGGCGATGCAAGGGGCGTGATGGCAGACGGCGGTCCAGGATGGCCGCCGCGCGCGATTACCCAAGCAATTCCCGCCGGTCTTCAAGGCGGCCGGGCGAGGCCGACCATCCCGCCAGACCGCGAGGAACCCAGCATTGCATGTGGGCTATTGCATACAACCGTCGATAACCGAGTCTATTTTGTAAAATTTTTGTACTAAGATTCCGCACTTAAGATTGACAACGCACATATTGTGGGTCAATTTTGTAGCAAATATGGTCTTGCGCGGGATGACGAGGAATCACGGGCGACGCCATCGGCTCAGGAGGAATGGGCGGCGGTTCCGTCGCCCCATCCCGGATCGGCAAATCCGGACACACCAGGCGCGTGGCGGACGCGGACCTTGGCGAACCAGAACATCAGCTCGTCTCAAGAGCGGAGTGAGGGAGGAAACGATGAATGCGACTGCGTTGCCGCAGGCGGGCGCCGAGACGGGGCTACCCCTCCTCGAGATGCGCGGCATCTCCAAGACCTTCCCGGGCGTGAAGGCGCTCGCCAACGTCGAGCTGACCGTCTACCCCGGCGAAGTGCATGCGCTGATGGGAGAGAACGGCGCAGGCAAGTCGACGCTGATGAAGATCCTCTCCGGCGCCTACCGCGCCGATCCCGGCGGCGAACTGCGCATCAATGGCGAGGTGATCCACATTGATGGTCCGCTCAGCGCCAAGACCAAGGGCATCGCCGTCATCTACCAGGAGCTCAGCCTGTCGCCCAACCTGACGGTGGCCGAGAACATCTATCTCGGCCGCGAGCTGTCGTCGGGCGGCCAGGTCGATCGGGCCCGCATGCGTGCCGATTGCCAGGGCGTGCTCGACCGCCTGGGCGCCACCTTCGGGCCGGCCACCATCGTCTCGACGCTGTCCATCGCCGAGCGGCAGATGGTGGAGATCGCCCGCGCCATCCACGCCAACGCCCGCATCCTCGTCATGGACGAGCCGACCACGGCCTTGTCGTCGCGTGAAACAGACAAGCTGTTCGACCTCATCCGCACGCTGCGCGCCGACGGGCTCGCCATCATCTACATCTCGCACCGCATGGCCGAGGTCTACGAACTGGCCGACCGCTGCTCGGTGCTGCGCGACGGCAGCTACGTCGGCACGCTGACGCGGGACGAACTCTCGGCCGAGAAGCTGGTCAAGATGATGGTCGGCCGCGACCTCTCCAAGTTCTACAAGAAAGACCACGACGCCAAGGGCAGCCGGGGCGAGATCATCCTCAGGGTTCGCGGGATGAGCGACGGCGGCCGGCGCGTCACCGATTGTTCCTTCGACCTGCATCAGGGCGAGGTGCTGGCGCTGGCCGGGCTGGTGGGGTCGGGCCGCACCGAGCTTGCCCGTCTGATTTACGGCGCCGACCCGCGCACCGCCGGCAGCATCGAACTCGACGGCAAGCCGCTCGACATCGTCAGGCCGATCCAGGCCGTCAACGCCGGCATCGTCTACCTCACCGAGGACCGCAAGGGACAGGGCCTGTTCCTCGACATGACGGTGCAGGAGAACATCAACTTGCAGGTCGTCGGCCGCGACGCCGGCAAGGGCGGCCTGCTGAACCTCGGCAAGGCAAGGCAAAGGGCCGTCGACGCCATCAAGGCGTTGTCGATCCGCGTGGCCGGTCCGATCGTTGAGGTAGGATCGCTGTCCGGCGGCAACCAGCAGAAGGTGCTGCTCTCCCGCCTCCTGGAGACGCGGCCGCGCGTGCTGATCCTCGACGAGCCGACGCGCGGCGTCGACATCGGCGCCAAGTCCGAGATCTACCGCATCATCGACGACCTCGTGCAGGCCGGCGTCGGCGTGCTGGTCATCTCCTCGGAGATGCCGGAGGTGGTCGGCATCGCCGACCGCGTGCTGGTGATGCGCGAAGGCCACATCGTCG
>JAUVXG010000275.1 GCA_030603685.1 Pleomorphomonas sp. | reverse complement strand
GCAATCGTGTTGAGCGTCAGGTTCTCCCGGCCGGAAAGGGCGCGGCTTACGCGGCTGCGCTTCCAGTTCAAACGGCGGCCCAGATCGGCGAAGGTGATCTGCCGTTCGTCCAGCATTCCAGTCAGGGTGATGGCCACATCCTGACGCTTGTTCTCCAGCCACCAGTCCCGCGCGTCGTCAGCGTCGTTCCAGAGGTCTTCCAGGTCCGGTTTGCGGAGCTCGGGGGCGCCTTCGTCAATCTTTATGTGCTTTCTGTTGTCCATGATCCTTGTCCCGCGTGTACTTCAACTCTGTGGCGTCGATGAAGGCCTTGATGTCGCGTTCGGCCTTGCCCGTCTGTGCCTTGGTCAGCTTGTCGCGGTGTTTTGCGAATGCATCGGTGAGCAGCACGATGTGATCCTTGGCGTAATGGAAGAGGATACGCAAGTCACCTACGCGGATCCGCCACACGACATACTCTTGGCCCTTGTAGCTGAAGCGATGTGCTTCGTGGCACGCCTTCTCGTCGTAATGAGTTTCGAACTTGCGCCCCTCGTTCGCGACCTTCAACAGGGTGCTCATGCCGCTTCTGAATGATCCGCGATCGACATTTTGAAGGGCCGTCACCCAATCCACGATTGCCGCGTCGGCCGGATTCTCCGACCTTGAGGCGCAGCACACCTTGTACGCCCCGGGAAGTTCCGGGTAGGTGCTCGCGTCTTCTCGAGGTTTCAGGAATTCACTTAGCCGAAGTCGTCTTAGATACATAGGTTAACTTTTACGTTAACTTATCACGTAGGCCGAAAAAATCAACCTCGTTGTTAATGTGGCGTGCGGCTATAGGTCGGTAGTGCGAGCAGGGTGCGCACGCGCTTCTGTTGGTCGGTGCCGTCGTCGTAGAACACCGTCTCCGAATACACGATGTGGCAAGGCTTGCCGAAAAAGATGGTGGCCTAGGCTTCCAGTTCCTTCGGCGCAGTGCCGGTGACCAGGGTGGCGCCCGACAGCTTGAAGCGTCGGCGCCGCAGGCCGGCATTGATGAACACCCCGAGGCGCCGGCGGCCGCCGCAGGATCTTGGGGGCGAGTATCTCGCGCGTGCAGTCGGTCCCTAAGCAGACGGTAACGATCGCGGCTCGATCTTGCCGCCCACTCAGAGGTAGTAGCCCACGGTCGCGCGCAGCTGGTCAGCGAAGTTGTAGATGTCGTCGACCGACTCGATCGGGTTCCGAGTCTCGTTCTTCTCTTGGTCGAAGATCCCCAGGTACTTCTGGCCTCGGTTGAAGTGCAGGCGGCAGATCGGCTTCCGGTTGTTGTCGTCGAGAAGCACGCCGCAATAGCTCTGCGTGTCGCGCATCGCGATCCGCTTGACATCGACGGCCGACCGGACGATCGCCTTCACGATGTGGAAGCCCTCCATCTCCTCAAGGGTGGTGGTGATCTTGTCCTCGGGCTCGTCCTTGGTTGCTTCGCTGCCTGCTTCTGCGGGGCTGTCGGCGGCCGGCAAGACGATAGGCCTGGTGCCGCTGATTGCAGACTTCAGGCGCTCGTTCACTTGATCGCTCAGGTACTGCGCGGTCGCCTTTTTGGTGAGTTCGGCGAACTGCTCGCGCACCCTCTGCGTGATGGTGCCCTCGTAGACGTGCGTCGCTATGAACCGGACGAAGTCGTCGCTCGGCGTCGAAAACTCGCTGGCGATGAGGCGCTTGATCTGGCCGATGAACTTCAGCTCGCCGGCGGCGCTGATGATCGACTCGACGTCGAACGCGACCTTCGTCAGCTTCGCCAGCTCGGGCACGACGTGCTCGTCGATGTCGAGCAGGTCCAGCTCGAGGAACGGCTTCTCGTCCATCTTGTTCGGCTGGTCAAGGTCGGTGAAGAACTTGTAGACCTGCCCATTCGTGAGGATGGCGATGCGGGCGCTCGTGACGTGGAAGTAGCGGAAGAGCTGGCCCGCGTGGTTGATGTTCAGCGGCTCGCCGAGCTTCTTGCACTCGAAGAGGATCTGGACCTCGCTGGACTTCAGGATCGCGTAGTCGATCTTCTCGCCCTTCTTGGTGCCAACGTCGCAGACGAACTCCGGCATGACCTCGGTCGGGTCGAAAACGTCGTACCCGAGCACGGTCGCGATAAACGGCATGATGAAGGCGTTCTTCGTCGCTTCCTCGGTCTGGATCACGGCGCCCTGCTGGCGAATCTTCGACGCGAGGTTGTTCAGCTTCTCGATGAGTTCCATGCCGTCCTCTTATCTGTATCGAATCTCCGTATGCTATGGCGGATCACCAGTTTCGGGCAACCGACGCGCGGATCGCATGCGCCCAGTTTCGCCGGGGCGGGCTCAGGACCGCTTTCGCCAGTCCCATGGTGCGGTGGGGTTTTGATCTGCCCACAGGCCGCGTCCGCTGCTGCGCGCCTCATCCTGCAGGCGGTGCAGTGTCCTGTCCTTCGCGTAGCGGTCATACACCCACGCCATGCCGCGGCGCACCTGGGTGGCGTTCGCATCCACTCCCGCGCACGTGACCCAGCCCACGATGCGCTTGTAGCGGTCGACGTCGATCACTCGCGCCTCGGCACGCTTCTCGTGGCACAACTCGCCCAGCGACTGCCTGGAACGGGTGCCGAAGGCCTGCTTCTTCTCCGGGGCGTCGATCTCCGCGAGGCGCACCTTCACCTGTTGAAAGTCCTCGTTCAGAACGGTCAGCGTGTCGCCGTCGGCGATGGCGACAACGAGGCCGACAATGAGAGCTGCGGTGCCCGGCACTACTTGTCCTCGCCTTGGCCTTCTTCTTCGGATGGGCGAGCCTTCGCAACCCTTCGACGATCGCCGCGGCCTTTGCGTCGGTACCGAAGGCGATGTTCAGGAGCACCTGGACGGTGTCGGGGATCTCGCGGCCGGACTCGTACCGGCTACCGCCGCTCTGAGTGGTCTGGAAGGGAGTCCAGAACTCGGACTGATTGAGGTGCAGCTTGCGGCGGAGTTCGCGGACCTCGGCGCCGGTGTATGTCTTGAGCTTCATGGCGTACCGTGATTTTTCCAAAGGCATATTCTAGCGCGGCCAGTTCCAGTGCTTCAGTCCGTCGTCGCCGAGTACCTGGTCGAGAGGCGTGACCTCCCACTCCTGAAGCACGGCGCCGCCGCGGTACTCTTCGAATCCTCGGATCAGCATCCCACGCACGCCTGGTTGAACGGCGACCACGCGGGCGTCGTGGAGCACGTATCCCGTGCCGGTGTTCGCCAGCGGCTGATGCAACTCGAACTTGCGGCCCATCGATTGCAGATCACCGACGGCCTGGTGCTCGGGGCGATTGGTTTCGTGGTCGGGAAGGCGGCGACCACCGTGGCGCAGGCGGCGGATGCGAACGAACATAGGCGGTACGTCATTGTCTGTATGGAAATACAGTTTAGCTGGGCTCCTTCGAGCGGTGTAGGGTGTCGAGACAACGTACTGACCGGAGACTGTGATGTGCGGTCGCTATGCCCTGTATGGCCCTCAATCGCGCCTGCGGGAACAGTTCGGCGTCGAGTCTGCTGACCTCGGGCAGCGCTACAACATCGCTCCGTCGCAGGACGCGCCGATCGTGCGCTGCGGTGCCGACGGAGAGCGCGAGCTGATCTCCGCACGCTGGGGCTTGCTCCCGTCTTGGGTAAAGGAGCCTGGAAAGCTCGCCCAGCCCATCAACGCGAAGGTCGAGTCCGCGGGCGAGAAGCCGATGTTCAGACACGCTTTCAAGCGGTCGCGCGTGCTCGTGCCGGCGTCGGGGTTC
>JAUVXG010000266.1 GCA_030603685.1 Pleomorphomonas sp. | reverse complement strand
GGAGCTTGGCGAGATCGAGGCGATTTTGTCCGGTCTGCCCGGGGTCGACCAAGCCGCCGTCCTTGTCGACCGCACCGGTGCCGACGCTCGTCTTGTCGCCCATTTCGCCGGCACGGCCTCGCCACCCGAACTCAGGACACGACTCGCTTTCCTGTTGCCGGCGGCGGCCATTCCCGGAAAGTGGGTGCGTCACAGGCGTCTGCCCCTTCAGCCGTCGGGCAAGATCGACCGCGCATCACTTAAAGCGGACGAGATGCCTGAAGACGAACCCGACGGTCGCGGGCCAAGAGGCACGCTCGCCGATCACGGTCGCCTCTCCAGCATGCGGCGGCTGATCGTCTCGGTCTGGACCGAACTTTTCGAACGTGAAGACATCGATCTCGACGCCAGCTTCTTTGAGCTCGGCGGCCATTCGCTCATGGTGCCCAAGGTTCAGGCCCGTCTGTCGGCCGCGACCGGTCGCGATCTGGCAGCCGTCGACATCTTTCGCTATCCCACGATCAACGCGCTGGCCGCCTATCTCGCCGATGTCGTCGTGTCACGCCCCGTGGAGGCTTACGCCGGCCCGGCGCAAGCGATCGACAAGGCCATTGCCATCGTCGGCATGGCGTTCAGCCTGCCCGGGGCAGACGACCCATCATCGCTCTGGCGATTGCTTGTCGACGGCCGTGCTCCCTTTACGGACGCGAATGCCGACGGACTGCGAATGGCCGGCCTCGATCCAAAGCTTCTCGGCAGTGCCGCATATGTCGGCACCCACGCCCGGCTTGATGACATCGCCGGCTTCGACGCCGGTGCCTTCGGCTACACGCCGGGCGAAGCGGCAACCATCGACCCGCAACAGCGCCTGCTTCTGGAGGTCGGGCACCACGCTCTGGAGAACGCGGGGTGCGACCCCAGCCGAGAGGGGCCGGTCGGGGTCTTCGCCGGCACGGGCTTCAACAGTTACGTCTTCGACAACCTGTTCGACCGCATCCACGGCCGGTTCGATGCCGAACGCTACGCGACGGTCATCGGATCCGACAAGGATTACGCATCGCTTCGTTTGGCCCACAAGTTCGGCCTTACCGGTCCGGCGATTTCGGTGGCGACCGCCTGCTCCACGGGCCTTACGGCCCTGACGCTGGCCGTTCAGGCCTTGCGAAGCGGCCAGTGCAGAACCGGGCTGGTCGCAGCCGCCTCGCTGGGGTTGACCGCGGCTGGGGGCTACCATGCGGTCGAAGGCGGCATAGGCTCGCCCAGCGGGCGATGCCGCCCCTTCGACGCCGAAGCCGATGGCACGGTCGGCGGCAGCGGAGCCGTGGCGGTTCTCCTGAAGCGCCTGCCCGACGCCGAGGCCGACGGCGACCGCATTCACGCAGTGATAAGGGGCATTGGCGTCGCAAACGACGGCGCCGACAAGGCGGGTTTCACGGCACCCTCCGTTTCCGGACAGACGGCCGCCATTTCCGCGGCGCTCGCCGATGCGCAAGTCGATCCCGCCTCGATCGGTTTCGTCGAGGGGCACGGAACGGGAACCGCCCTTGGCGACCCCATCGAGGTGGCGAGCCTCAATGAAGCCTACGCTGGCCTTCCTGCCGGCTCGATACTGCTCGGCTCGGTCAAGGGCAACCTCGGCCATCTCGATACCGCGTCCGGTCTGGCCGGGCTCATGAAGACGATCCTCGCCATACGCGAGGGCATCGTTCCGCCAACGGTCGGATTCAAGACCCCCAACGCCCGCATTCCGTTCGCGGCCGGTCCGTTCCGCGTCAATGCCTCGCCGGAACCCTGGCCGAGCCGGCCCGACGGCACACCACGGCGCGCTGGCGTGAGTTCCTTCGGCGTTGGCGGGACAAATGTCCATGTGATCGTCGAGGCGCCGCCCGCCGGCCGGCTGTCTGCATCGGCTGCGCCGGTCGAAAGCCCCGAGATCCTCATCCTGTCGGCAGCGGACGACGAGAGTCTCGACCGCTTGGCCGACAGCCTTGCCGACAGCCTCGAAGACACCGAAAATGCCCCCCGGCTTTCCGACACCGCCTTCACCCTCCGGGTGGGCCGGAGACGGATGGCCCATCGCTTGGCCGTGGTCGCGCGATCGACCGAGGATGCTTCGGCTCGTCTCAGGGGCAAAACCGACCTCCGTGGCGAGTGCCGCAAGGGAGCGCCGGGGGTCGCCTTCGCCTTCCCAGGACAAGGCACCCAGGCGCCCGGCATGGGCGCAGACCTCTATCGGACCGAGCCAGCCTACCGGGCCATTCTGGATGAGGCGGCCGGCGTTCTGGCCGGCACCGGGGCGTCATCGGTTCGAGACCTGTTGCTGGCGGCGCCCGACGACGCGGAGGCCGCTCGACAGCTCGCCGAGACGGCGCTGACCCAGCCTGCCCTGTTCGTGACCGAGTATGCCACGGCGCAACTGTTGATCGGCTGGGGCGTGGTGCCGGTTGCGCTGACCGGCCATTCCATCGGCGAGATGGTCGCCGCCTGCGTCGCCGGGGTCATGTCCTTCGAGGATGCGCTCCGTCTTGTCGCCGTGCGAGGCCGTCTGATGGGATCGACGCCACGCGGCGCGATGCTGGCCCTGTCGCTCGGTGAACAGGAGGCACTATCCCGGATCGCCGATCTTGGCGCAGGGACAGCCGACGGGCTGTCGCTTGCGGCGGTCAACGGACCGCGCCAGTGCGTGGTGGCGGGACCGGAAGAGTCGGTGGCACACGCAGAAGCTCTGCTCGGCGGACGGCGGCTGAACACTTCGCACGCCTTTCACTCCTGCCTGATGGACGGGATTCTCGATGCGTTCGGCGACGCGGTATCGAGGGTCCGGCTCAGCCCGCCGGATATCCCCTTCATCTCGAACCTGACCGGCCGGTGGATCACGGCTGGCGAAGCAACCGATCCATCCTATTGGGTTCGTCACCTGCGCGGCACCGTCCGCTTTGCCGACGGCGTCAAGAAACTCTCGGCCGACGCCGGACTGTTCGTCGAGGTCGGGCCGGGATCAATCCTGACACGCATGGCGAGAGCCTCGGGCATCCCGGAAGCCGATGTCGTCACCGCGACGCCGCGCGTCGGCGACGAGACCATCGGCATCCGGGAGGCGGTGGCAAGGCTCTGGGTCCGCGGCATAGAACCCAACTGGGCGGCCATCTCGCCCGGAGCGCATCGCAAAGTTGCACTGCCCTCCTATCCCTTCCACCGTCGGCGTCTGTGGGTGGATCCAACTGGGAGCAGGGTCACCGCGCCGGTGGCATCCATGGGCAAGACCGTCCCTCGGCCTTCGGCCCTGATCGCCATTCTGTCAGTCTGGCGTGACGTGCTCGGCATACCGGACGTCGCCGAAGATGTCGACTTCTTCGCTTGCGGCGGAGACTCCATGACCGCCATGCGCGTCGCCGCGCGCCTCAGCGAAGAGCTTGGCATGCCGGTCTCCACCGCGCAGGTCCTGACCGAGACCACGCCTCGCCGGTTGGCCATTCTACTTGAGGGGGCGCCCCTCGACCTGGAACGCGGAACGATCTGATGCGCAGCAACCCAGCCGGTTCCAGCAGTATCGAGGCCCTCCTTCTGGATCTGTCCACGCGTGGCATCCGCTTGTGGGCAGACGGCGACAACCTCGGGTTCGAGGCCCCGGCTGGCGCCTTCACGCCCGATCTCAAACAGCGCGTTCGCGAGGCCAAGGCGGATCTGCTGGCTCATTTCTCCGCCGAGGCGACAGCCCCCCTGCTTCAGGAACTGTCCCCCGCACAGGAAGCTATCTGGCTCGCCCGCCTCGACCGGCCGGATGACGTGGCCTACACGATCATCTTTCCCATTGCCCTGCCGCCCGTTGGCGAAGAAGTGGTGAAGGAGGCCGTTCAGTACATCATCGACCGGCACGAGGCGCTCAGAACGGTCTTCACAGAAAAGGACGGGAGGACATTTCAGCGGGTTCTGCCGACCGGGGCGCCTGTTCTTCTGGTGCACGATATCGTCGATGCCGAGAATCCGAAGGCGACGGCGGAGCAAATCTTCATTCGGGAAGTCGCCCGTCATTTTGATCTGCGAAATGGACCGCTCGTCCGTTTCCATCTGG
>JAUVXG010000082.1 GCA_030603685.1 Pleomorphomonas sp. | reverse complement strand
CGAGATCGCCAAGGGGTTGTCGATCCCCAACCCGCGCCTCGTCATTCTCGACGAGCCGACCTCGTCGCTGACAGATGCCGAAACCGAAATCCTTTTCTCGATCATCGGTCGCCTGAAAGCCAAGGGTGTCGCCGTCATCTACATCTCGCACCGCATGGAAGAGATCATGCGGCTCAGCGACGACATCACCGTCATCCGCGACGGCGAGTTCATCGCCACCCGGCAGCGGGAAGACGTCACCATCGACGAACTGATCGCCATGATGGTCGGTCGGCAGATGAACGAGATCTACCCGCCGCGCCTTTCCGCCGCACCGGCAACAAGCGAGGCTCCGATCCTCTCCGTCGAAGGGTTCAGCCGTTCGGACGAGTTCGAGGATGTTTCCTTCGATGTGCGCAAGGGCGAGATCCTCGGCTTCTTCGGCCTGATCGGCTCCGGCCGTTCGGAGATGATGAACGCGCTGTTCGGCATGAAGGCCGCGACCGGCAACATTCGCATCGACGGCGAGCCGGCGACCATCTCGTCACCGGTCGATGCCATCGGCCGCCGCATCGCCTTCGTCACCGAAAACCGCAAGGAAGAGGGCCTCGTCCTCGCCCACAGCGTCGAGTGGAACATCTCGATGGCGGCGCTCGGCCGTTTCGCCGCAGCGCTCGGCTTCATGCGAAAGCGCCAGGAGCGCACGGCGGCGACGGACGAGGTCGGACGTCTGACCATCAAGACTGCGTCGGTCGACACGCCGGTCGGCTCGCTGTCCGGCGGCAACCAGCAGAAGGCGGTTCTCGCCAAGTGGCTCCTGACCCAGCCGCGTATCCTTATCCTCGACGAACCGACACGCGGCGTCGACGTCGGCGCCAAGTTCGAAATCTACAAGATCATCCGCCAGCTGGCGGCCGAGGGCACGGCGATCCTGCTGGTGTCCTCCGAGCTGCCGGAAGTCCTCGGGATGAGCGATCGCCTCGTCGTCATGCACGAAGGCCGGCTCAGCGCCACGCTGCCCGGCGGCGCGACCCCCGAAACGGTGATGGCCCACGCGACAGGTATCACGTCATGAGCGAAGAGAAACACGTAAGCCTCGCCCAGAATCCCTATGCCAAGCTGCTCCGTCAGTATGGCGGCATCCTGGTCTCCCTGATCGTCCTCTGCATCATCTTCTCGGTGATGAATCCGCGCTTCATGACGGTCGCCAACTTCATGAACGTGCTGCAGCAGATCGCGGTGATCGCCATCGCCGCCTTCGGCATGACCTGGGTCATCCTGCTCGGCGAGATCGACCTTTCGATCGGCTCGATCATCGCCGTCGCCGGCATGGCCGCCGCGCAGGCCTTCCTCGCCGGCTTCGGCTTCGTTCCCACACTCGTCCTGACGCTGCTCGCCGGCGCGGCGATGGGTCTCGTCAACGGCGTGCTCACCGCCAAGCTCGGGTTACCGTCGTTCATCGTGACGGTGGCGACGATGGGCATCTTCCGCGGCCTCGTCAGCCTGCCGACCAACGGCGCGCCGGCCATGATCGAAGATCCCACCTGGATCGCCATCGGCGCCGAGAGCTTCGTCGGCCTGCCGATCATCATCTGGATCGTCGTGGTGCTGTTCGTCTTCAACCACGTGCTGCTGTCGAAGACGACCTTCGGTCGCCGCGCCTATCTCACCGGCGGCAACCGCGAAGCGGCGGTCTATTCGGGCATCAAGGTCGACCGGGTAAAGATCACCATCTTCATGATCTCCGGCATTATGGCGGCAATCTCCGGCATCCTGCTGTCGTCGCGCCTTTATTCGGCGCAGACCAACGCCGGCACCAGCTACGAGCTCGACGCCATCGCGGCGGCGGTCCTCGGCGGCACCAGTCTGGCCGGCGGCGTCGGCACCATGATCGGCACCCTCATCGGCGCACTGATCATCGGCATCATGAACAACGGCATGAACATGCTGTCCGTTCCGTACTTCTATCAGTTGATCGTCAAGGGCATGGTTATCCTGCTGGCCGTCTGGCTTGACGTTCGCTCCAAGCGGGCCAAGCAATAATGGGTCAGAGCAAGGTTCTCACCATCGGCGAAGTGCTGGTGGAAATCGTCGCGACCGAACGCGGCAACGGCTTTCGTGAACCGGTCAAGCTGATCGGCCCCTTTCCGTCCGGCGCACCGGCCATCTTCATCGATCAGGTCGGCAAGCTCGGACAGCCGGCCGCGATCATCTCGCGAGTTGGTGACGACGACTTCGGCCACGTCAATCTTGACCGCCTGAAGCGGGACGGCGTCGACGTCTCGGGCATCGAGGTCGATCCGCTTGGAACCACCGGCAGTGCCTTCGTTCGCTACCGCGAGGATGGCGGCCGCAACTTCGTGTTCAACATCCGCCACAGCGCCTGCGGCAGCATCGAGCTGAAGGGGCCGGCCGCCGACCTCGTCGAGACTTGCACCCACATGCATGTCATGGGTTCGTCGCTCTATGCGCCGAGCGTGGTCGAGGCGGTGCTGACGGCGACGCGGACGATCAAGGCCAAGGGCGGCACCGTGTCGTTCGACCCCAACCTTCGCGCCGAGATCCTGAACAGCCCCGGCATGCGCGAGGCGTTGGCCGTCGTTCTGGCCGAGACCGACCTGTTCCTGCCGAGCGGCGAGGAACTGTTCCTGTTCTCGCCGGCCGACAGCGAGAAGGAAGCCATCGCCAACCTTCTGAGGGGCGGCGTCAAGGCGGTGGTTCTGAAACGCGGCGCAGCCGGCGCCAGCTATTTCGACGCGACCCGCGAGGTCAACCTGCCGGGCTTCCGGGTGACGGAAATCGATCCGACCGGCGCCGGCGACTGCTTCGGCGCCGCCTTCGACACCTTCTGGCTTGCCGGTGCCGATCCCGAGACGGCGCTCCGCTATGCCAACGCCGCCGGCGCCCGCGCGGTTACCCGTTCAGGCCCGATGGAAGGCGCGTCGACACGCGCCGAACTCGACGCATTGATTGCCGAACAAAGGAGCTGAAGACATGGCTACCAACCCGCTCAGCGACATTTCCACGTGGCGCTTCCGTAGCTCCGGTCTGCGCGGCATTCCGTCGATCTGCTCGGCCCACCCCGTGGTGATCGAGGCGGCCATGCGCCATGCCGCGCGCCTCGGCCTGCCGGTCCTGATCGAGGCGACCTGCAACCAGGTCAACCAGGATGGCGGCTATACCGGCATGACGCCGCGGGATTTCCGCGACTTCGTCGAAGCGATCGCCAAGCGCGTCGGCTTCCCGTTCGACCGCGTCATCCTCGGCGGCGACCATCTCGGACCCAATCCGTGGAAGAAGCTGACGGCCACTGAGGCCATGGACAAGGCCAAGGTGATGATCGACGCCTTCGCCAGGGCCGGATTCACCAAGCTCCATCTCGACACCTCGATGGGCTGCGCCGGCGAGCCGGTGGCGCTGGCTGATGCGCTGACCGCCGAACGGGCAGCGGCGCTTGCCACTGTCGCCGAAGCCGCGACCAAGGATGCCACTGTGAAGCCGGTGTACATCGTCGGCACCGCGGGGCCGATCCCCGGCGGCGCCATGGAAGAGATCGAGGAGCTGGAAGTCACCAAGCCCGAAGCGGCCCGCGAAACGATCCGCGTCCACCGCGAGGCTTTCGCCAAGGCCGGCATCGCCAGCGCCTTCGACCGCGCCGTCGGCGCGGTGGTGCAGCCCGGCGTCGAGTTCGGCAACCACAACGTCGTCGCCTTCGACGTCGACAAGGCGGCCTCGCTCTCGGCCACGCTGTCGGAACTGAAGGGGTTCGTCTTCGAGGCGCATTCCACCGACTATCAGACGCCGGAGGCGCTGAAGGCGCTCGTCGACAACGGGTTCTCCATCCTCAAGGTCGGCCCGGCCCTCACCTTCGCGCTGCGCGAGGCGCTTTACGGCCTCGACCACATCGCCGAGGTTCTCTATGCCGGCCGCCGCAAGGAGACGCTGGCCGCCACCTTCGAGCGCGTGATGCTCTCCCATCCGGACAATTGGGCCAAGTATTACTTCGGCACGCCCGACGAGCAGCGCCTGCAGCGGCACTTCAGCTATTCGGACCGCATCCGCTATTACTGGCCGGAGCCGGAGATCGCCAAGGCCGCCGAGGACCTCCTCGCCCTCTTCGGCAACACGCCGATTCCCGAGACGCTGATCAGCCTGTATCTGCGCGGCGTCTACGAGGGCGTCCGGCGCGGCCGGGTCGAGCCCACAGCCCACGGCCTGTCGCTGGCCATGGTCGATCTCGTGCTCGACGACTATTTCAAGGCCTGCCTCTGACGGCGGGCAAACAGGACGCAAGGCAAATGGATGACATCATCTTCACGCTGACCGATACGGCCGGCGGGCTCGAGGTCGCCGATTGGTCGGTCTCCTCCGGCGAACTCGGCCTCAAGTGCGACACGCCCTTCGAGATCGTGAAAAGGACGCTGCATGGCGGCCGGCAGGAGGGCAGCACGCTCGTCACCATTCGGGCCGGACGTCTCGCGGTGACCGTCATCCCGACGCGCGGCATGAGCATACTGAAGGCGAGCCTCGACGGCGTCGACTTCGGCTGGGCATCGCCGGTCGACGAGGTCGTGCATCCATCCTTCATCCGCCTCGGCGAGCGCAACGGCCTGGGCTGGCTCGAAGGCTTCAACGAGCTGATGGTGCGCTGCGGCTACGAGTGGACCGGCCATCCCATGGTCGATGGCGACAAGGTCTATACGCTGCACGGCCGGGCCGGCAACACGCCGGCGTCCAAGGTCGAGGTGCGCATTTCGCGTGAGGCGCCGCATCGCATCACGCTGTGCGGCCTGATCAAGGAGAAGGCGTTCAAGAACGTCGAGTTCGAGACCTGCACGGAGCTGACCGTCGTGCCCGGCGACACAGGCTTCTCGCTTGACGACCGGCTGGTCAACCGTGCCGACTATGCCCACTCCTACGAGGTGATCTACCACACCAACGTCGGTCGCCCTGTGCTGGAGGAAGGCGCCCGCGTCATCGGACCCTTCGCCCACGTCACTCCATTCAATGACGCCGCCAAGCCCGACCTTGCCACCTGGGACCGCTATCGTGGTCCGACGCGCGACTTCGACGAAATGCTCTATGCCTGCGAGCTTGCGGCCGGGACCGACGGCCGCACGGAGGTGGCGCTGATCAATGCCAAGGAAACGCTGGGCTTCTCGGTCACCTACCATGTCGAGGAAATGCCGGCCTTCACGCTCTGGAAGAACACCGACACCGACAAGCAGGGCTATGTGACCGGGCTGGAGCCGGGCTCCAACTACCCCTATCCGCTGCCCGTCGAGCGGGCTGCCGGCCGGCTCAAGAGCCTGGAGCCGGGCGCGGAAGCGCGTTTCCGCATGCGCTTCGATCTTCTGACCGGCTCATCCGCCGTCGCAGCTTGCGCCGCCCGCATCGACAAGCTCAAGGCCGGTGTTGGTGTGACCGTGCACAAGGAGCCCATTCTGCGCAGCCAGACAAAAGCCTGACAACAAGACCGCTAGCCGCGCATCCCCCTCTCCATGCCCCAGGCATGGGGAGGGTTTCTTTTTGCGCATTGGGGAAACGGATCAAGCCGACGTGCGGAGCATGATCTCGGCGTTGAGCAGCACGCGCTCGTTCGGCCGAGGCTCGACGTCTTCGTCAAAACGGGCGTTGATCTTGTGCAGCAGCAGTTCCACGGCGATACGGCCGAGTTCGTTGTAGTTCTGCGCCACCGTGGTCAGTGGCGGACAGGTGTAGCGCGACAGCGGATGATCGTCGTGCCCGGCAACACGGAGATCGCAATCGTCGCCGCGGCCGACCTTCAGGCCGGCCTGATAGGCGGCGGCGAGAACGCCGAAGGCAATGCGGTCGTTGGCGCAAAGCACCGTTCGCGTGGGGAACCCGCCCTCCCCCAGGATGCGGGAGGCCTCGGTGAAGCCGAAGCGCTCGAAGTCCCAGGAGGTGTCCGGCAGCGTCGCCACATAGCGCGGCTCCAGCTTCAAGGATTCCATGGCCAGGCGGTAGGCCTCCCGGCGCTCGCCGGCATTGCGGTTGACCGAGGGCATGCCGAAGTAGCAGGGCGCGTCGCCCGACCGAGACAGATAGTCGACGATGAGCCGGAAGCTCTGTCGGTTGTCGGTCCCGACGAAGGCGGAGGCGGCGTCGAGCTGCGAGTCGACGTAGATGAGCGGGATGCTGGCGCCCAGCCTGGACAACTTGTCGAGGTGAGACTGCACGCCGAGCGGGGCGATGACGGCGCCGGCGACATTCATCGCCTTGAAGGTCTCGATCGCCCGTTCCTCGAGCTTCGGCTTGCCATCCGACGAGAGAACGAAGGCGAGATAGCCGGCCTCCTCGGCCAGAACCTCAATGCGCCTCGTCAACGCCATGTAGAAGACGTCGGTCGAGTTGGGGACGATAATGCCGAGGATGTTGGTACGACGGCGGTTGAGGTTCACCGCGAACAGGTTGGGCCGGAAGCCGGACTCCTTGATCGCCTTCTCGATGGCTTCGCGTGTCTGGCGGCGGACTGAGTTGGGATCGTTGAAATATCGGGAGACGGTTGGGCGAGACAGACCGACATAGTCGGAAAACTCTTCCATCGTTCGGATCGTCGTGGTCACTCTGCCATCCCCGTTCACCCACAACCGGAGCACCACAGTCATTGTAGATGCTTCCATGGCGGGACGCCAATCATGAGATTGCCGCCCAGAGGCGGGCAAGGCCAAGTGCGCCTCCTGTCTTCAGAATTTCGCAGTCGATATTTCTTGCGTCAAGTTATAAATTTCCGCACGTAAAACTCATGTACCCATCGAGGCCGGAAGGAGTCTCCGTCGCCCCTTGCTTGACAGCCTCCGGATTCGTCCTTACAAAAAGTGAAACCGCTTTCACAACAATAACGGCGGGGGAACACGGGTGCGTTTCTGGAGGGTGATCGAGCCCCATATCGGCTTTCTGTTGCAGGGCTTTGCCCTGACGATCGTCGCCTGCCTGCTCGCCATCGTCGGCGCGGTTCTGCTCGGCGCGCTGACAGCCTCGATGCGATCGTCCGGCAACAGGTGGGTGCGAGGCACCGCCAACGCCTACGGTGACGTCTTCCGCAACGTGCCCTTCCTCGTCCAGCTGTTCTTCTTCTTCTACGGTCTGCCGGAACTCGGCATCTACATCGGGGCTTTCGAGACCGGCGTCATTGCCATGTCGATCGCCGGTGGCGCCTTCGTTTCCGACGTCATCCTCTCGGGCATCCTGACCGTCGACACCGGGGTGATCGACGCCGCCAAGGTGTCGGGCCTCAGCCGCATCAAGATCTTCACCCGCATCGTGCTGCCGATCGCGCTCCGCGTCTCCGTGCGGCCGATGGGCTCGATCCTGATCAACCTCGTGCTGACCTCGTCGATCCTCTCGACGATCACCGTCAACGAGCTGACGGGCGCCGCCAAGATCGTCGCCGCCACCACATTCAAGCCGTTCGAGGTCTACGCGGTGCTTCTGGTGCTCTACGCCTCGCTGACCACGCTCCTATCCTTTGCCATCTCGGCGATCCATCGTCGCCTCAACCGCTTCATGATGGGGGGCTGATGCGCTACGCCGACTTCACGCCCTATGACATCGTACTGCTGCTGCAGGGCCTGGGCGTCACGCTCGCCCTCTTCGTCGGCACGACGCTGATCGGCCTCGCGATCGGTCTCGCCCTCGCCGTCGCCCATCACTACCGCGTCCCCGGCTGCCGGCCGGTGATCGTGCTGGTCACCGAAGCGCTGAAGAACTCGCCGGTGCTGGTGCAACTGTTCCTGGTGTTCTTCGGCATTCCGGCCTTCCTGCACATCCGCATGTCGCCCGTCGAGGCGGCCACTCTGACCATCAGCCTCAACACCGCCGCCTTCGCCTTCGTGGTCTTCCGCTCCGGCATCGAATCCATCGACCGCGACCAGATCGAGGCGGCCCAGGTGTTCGGCCTCAGCCGGTCGCAAATCCTGCGTCTCATCATCGCGCCGCAGGCCGCCGCCTTCTCGGTGGGACCGTTGGTCGGCATTCTGGTCAACCAGCTGCAGGTCACCTCGCTGATCTCGGTGATCGGCGTGTTCGACCTGACCAAGATCGGCAACATCCTGAACCTCAGGACGCTGCAACCCTTCATCGTCTGGGCGGTGATCGGGCTCATCTACTATCTCGCGGCGAAGACGCTCGCCCATGCCGGCGGTCGCATCGAGGCGGCGCTGCGCAAGTCCGTGAAATGGGGAGGCATCTGATGATCGTCGCCGAGAACGTCGAGAAGCGCTTCGGGGACGCCCTCGTGCTGAAGCGCGTCAATCTCCGGGTCGAGCCTGGCGAGGTTGTCACCATCCTCGGCGCCTCGGGCTCGGGCAAGTCGACGTTGATCCGTTGCATCAACGGCCTCGAGGCCCTGTCGGGCGGCAAGATCACCGTCGACGGTCATGACGTCTCCACCAAGGCCGGCCTCGTCGCCGCCCGCCGGGCCTCGGCCACCGTCTTCCAGCTGTTCAACCTCTATCCGCACATGACGGCGCTCGGGAACATTACCCTCGCGCCGATCGAGGTCCTGAAGCTACCCAAGGCGGAAGCAGAGGCGCGCGCCCGTGCTCTGCTCGACAAGGTCGGGCTCGGCGCGCATGCCGGCGCCTATCCGCAGCAGCTTTCCGGCGGCCAGCGCCAGCGCGTCGGCATCTGCCGGGCGCTTGCCATGCAGCCGCGCTATCTGCTGCTCGACGAGGTGACCTCCGCCCTCGATCCGGAGATGACCGGCGACGTGCTGCGCATCCTTGCCGAACTCGCCGACGACGGCACCACCATGGTGTTCGTCACCCATGAGATCGAGTTTGCCCGCCACATTTCGAGCCGCATCGTCTTCCTCGAGCAGGGCGAGCTGATCGTCGACCTGCCGACGGCGCAGTTCTTCGCCGAGGACGGCGGTCTCGCCGTGCCGCGCATCCGCCAGTTTCTGTCCAAGATGAAAAAGGACTGAGCCTTGATCCTGCTTGCCAACACCGAGGCCGAGCCCGGCTTTTCCCATGCCGTCGACACCTTGCTCGCCGGGGGCGCCGCCCTTGACGCGCTGGTCGAGGGCATCGGTTACGTCGAGGCGGCGCCGAGCGTTCGTTCCGTCGGCTACGGCGGCTGGCCCAACATGGTCGGCGACATGGAGTGCGACGGCGCCGTGATGGACGGCACGACCCTGTCCGTCGGCTCGGTCGGCGCGGTGCCGCGCACGCTGCACGTGGCGGCGCTGGCGCGCGAGGTGATGCGTCGCCTGCCGCATGTCATGCTGACCGGTGAGGGCGCTCGCCGTTTCGCAAGTGAAATCGGTTTCAGCGAAGACGACATCCTTTTCCCCGACAGCAAGCGGGTTTGGCGCAAGAAACTCGATGACCTGCTTGACGAGAAGGGGCGCGCCGCCTTCCCGGACGTGCCGTTGATCCCGCTCTCAAACGCCATCACCGATCCCGAGCGGGTTCGCGACACCACCGTTTTTCTCGGCATCGACGCTGGCGGCAACGCCGCCGTCGTCACCTCGACGTCCGGTTGGGCGTGGAAGTATCCCGGCCGGCTCGGCGACAGCCCCATTCCCGGCGCCGGCTTCTATGCCGACAGCCGCTACGGCGTCGCCGCCTGCACCCACACCGGCGAAATGACCATGCGCTGTGCGACCTCGCACGCCGTGGTGCAGGGATTGAAGTTCGGCCTTTCACTCGATGCGGCGGTAGAGCGCGCCGCCGAGGACCTCCTCGCCCTCAAGGGTGGCTTCATCGGCGAGGTGGTCATTCATGCGCTCGACAATAAAAACAAGCATCGCGTCGTCACGCTCAGGGGCAACAAGCCGGTATCCTATTGGTTCTGGGAACCCGGCATGCCCGCGCCGGAGCGGCGGCAATCGGAACAGCTTTGATCACAGGAGAGACATCATGCATCGGCTTCTGAAGACAACCCTTGCCGCCGCGGCCGTGTGCCTTGCGCTGGCGAGCACGGCGAGCGCCGGCTCCAAGCTGCAGGAGATCCTCGACGCCGGCACCATTCGCATCGGCGTGTCGCTGGGCGGCGAGCCGATCGGCTTCCGCGACGACCAGAACAACCCGGTCGGCTACGACGTCGATGTCGCCACCATGCTGGCCGAAAAGCTCGGCGTGAAGCCCGAGTTCACCGACGTCTCGGGCGACGCCCGCGTCTCCATGCTGGTGTCCAACCAGCTCGACCTCGTGGTCGCCAACACGTCGGCGACGCTGGCCCGCGCCAAGGCGGTCAGCTTCTCGATCCCCTACAACCGGGCCGGTCTCCGCATCATCGTGCAGGCCGATGCCGGCATCACCTCGCTGGAAGGCCTCGCCGGCAAGAAGGTCGTGGTCGGTCGCGGCACCACGGGCGAAACCTTCCTGAAGCGCGCCGTGCCCACGGCCGAACTGGTCTACACCGACAACTTCTCGCCGGATGGCGTGCTGCTGCTCAAGCAGAAGCGCGTCGACGCCGGCATCGAGGATTCGTCGATGCTCGACTACCTCGCCACCAAGGACGCTTCGCTCGTCACCCTGCCGGGCCTCTACTCCAACGACCCGATCGGCATTGCGATTGCCCAGGGCGACGCCGACTTCCAGCGTTGGGTCGACATGTTCGTCTCCGACTACATCCAGTCCGGCGCCTATGAAGCCAACTACAAGAAGTGGTGGGGCGAGAAGGCCAATCCGCCGACGCTGACCCCGCTCTGGTAAGAAGGCGGCGCAAGTCCGCCAGCCAAGGACCGCAAGACGCAGCTCGGCGCCGGTGAGAACCGGCGCCGAGTTTTTTATCAGCCCGCGCTTCTCAGCCGGTAGCGCGCGAAATGAAGCGGGTTGGAATGTCGAGCCCCAGAGCGGGAAACACGTCCGGTTCCTTGAGGAAGGAAAGGATGCCGGCCACCAGTGCCGAACGGTCGAAGCCGACGCTTGAAATGTCGTAGGCGGCGAAGTTGCCTTTCTCGACGGCGTCAAAGCCATAGAGCAGATAGTCGGCGGGTGGTTGGCGGCCTTGCCGACGCAGGCCGTCCATCACGCCCATCGCCATGGAATCGGAGGTGCAGAACACGGCATCCGGCTTCGCCGTACCGACGACGTCTGCCGCCTTGAAGCCCGAGGCGTAGGAATAGTCACCGCCCACTTCGGAAAGGAGGCGGATGCCCGAGGCGACGCAGGCGGACCGATAGGCGGCGATGCGGGCTTCCTCGACGAGCGAACTGGCGCGCCCCGTGACCAGAACGGCGCTCTCGACGCCCTTGGCACGGGCGTGACGCACCAACTCGACGATCCCGCTCTCCTCGTCGATCTCAATGCGAGCGCTTTCCGCGTCGAAGCGCCCGTTCAGCATCAGCACGTTGTCGCTATGGGAGAGAGCGCGCACCTCGCCGGCATCGGCGAAATCCGAGAACACCAGAGCGGCATGGACGTGGTAGGTCAACGAGTTGCGCAGGAAGTCGTCGATGCGCTTGGTGCGGCCGACACGGATCAGGATGGCCTGCTTGCCGAGCGACTGGATGCCCTCGAGCAATGGGTCGAACAGGTCGAGATCGGAGAGATCGCTGAGATAGTTGATGATGACGGCAACCAGATCGATCGACTTGGTGGCGAGACCTCGCGCCAACGGGTTCTGATGATAGCCGAGCTCGGCCGCCGCCTTCAGGACCCGCTCCTTCTTCTCGAGCGAAACAGGGCGGCGGCTCGGCGACAGGGCCCGCGACACGATGGCCGGGGCCACGCCGGCCACGCGCGCCACGTCGGCAATCGTCGGGCGCTTGCCCTCGCGAGGCGGCTTCTCGGTCATGGTCTGCGGAGTCCGTTCCGGAAAGAATGCAGGGGCTTATCGCACGATTGCCGATGAAGTGAAAAGCACCGTTGCGTCTCGATCCATGATCTCGGAACCCCATGCGAACAAACGACTGGTGGTGGTGAACCGATATTTCACTCTTTTCTGGAACCATCGGCTCAGGACAGGAGTGGCAGAGTGATTTCAGAAGGCACGTCCCGCCAGCCCGATCTCCGCGCAGTCTCAGATCAGCTCGAGGCCGCCCGTTCGCAGATCGAGGAACGTTTCGTCGAAGGCGGCAAGGCCCTGATGGCCGCCTATGACATCGTCGCCCGCCTTCTCGCGGCAATCGACGGCATAACCGGAGCTCTCGACGACCATGCGTGCGACGAGGCCGCCGCCCGACTGACTGCCACGCTGAAAGGCCTTTCCGACCTCGTGGAGAGCGAAGCCGCTGCCGGACAGCGTCTTGCCTCGGTCCTTGAGGACAGCGAGGCGATCACCCCGCGCATCCGCGACATGCAGCGCTCGCTGCGCTATCTCAATACATGCGCCATGGAGACCCGGATCGCCGGGGCCGGCGTATCCGAGTTCGCGCAGTTCGCCGATGACGTCGACAAGTACGTGGGGTCGGCAATCGAACAGATCGAGATCTTCGCCGACAAGGTGGGGCAACTGAGCGCACAGGTTGCCGCGGCCTGTGTCGGCGGCAAGGGGACCGGCATTGCGAACCAGGTCACAACCGTCTCCTCAACCCTGACCGAGGCGCTCGAGGCGGTTCGGAACCGTCGCGCCGGCCTGAGACGGCTCGCCAGCGGTACGGCCGACGTGGCGAAATCCGTCCAGGAGAAAGTCGGCAAGGTGCTATCCGCGCTGCAGGCGGGCGACGTGGCGCGGCAGCGCATCGAACATGTGCAGGCCGGCATTGCCATGCTTCTCGACGAGCTGGCCAAGTGCACTTCCGAACGGCAGGCCGAGGCCCTGTCGCAGGCCGGCATCCGGCTTCTGGCCGCCCAGACGTCGGCGCTGATCAAGGATTTCACCGAACAGACACGCGTGGTCGTGGCAACGATCGAAGGGTTGGCAGGAGAAGCCTCCCGTGTGTTGACGCTGACCGGCAAGGCGGGCTGCGCCGGCGGCGGGGAAATGCAGACGATCGAGGACGGCGTCGGCCTGACGCGAGGCGTGGTAGGCGACATCGAGCGGTCGGGCGCACTGGCGGCGGCGGCCTATGCCAGCACCAAGCAGGTCGCCACCGAACTGCTCAGCAACATGGGCAACATCGGCAACATACGAAGCGTCCGCGACGATATCCGCTGTCTCGCGATCAATGCCTATCTGCGCAGCAACCGACTGGGACCGAAGGGACGCGCCGTCGGTGTCGTGGCCGCGGAAATGAACACCTATGCGGCAAGGCTGGGCGTCGCCGCCGAAGACATATTGCAGCGCCTGTCGACCATGCGCGAGACCTCTGCCGGCATCGATGCCGAGCGCGAAAGTCGTCGCGTGGACATCGTCGGCGAAATCGACGGCGCTGTCGCGACCCTGCGCGAGGCCAACGTTCGCACCAGCCTCCACCTCAAGGAAGCGGAAGAGAGCGGTAACGCCGTCGCCGATCGCATCGCCCACATCGCCCGCCACATCGACTTCAGCAAGGATCTCGGCGAACACCTTCACGCCTGCCACCGCATGTTCGGCAGCAACGACAACCTCGCTCCGGTGGAGAACCCCGGGGATCACGAGGCCTTCTCGGAGCGTCTCTTCGCGGTCTATACGATGGCCGCCGAACGCGACATCCACCAGACGATCCTGGGCGGAAGCATGCGCACTCCCCCCGCCGCGCCGGCGACGGAGAGCGAGGATCTGTTCGACGACGTGCTGTTCTGATCCCCCGACGCCTTGGACCATCAGCCATTGGCCGAAGCGCGAACTGACGGGCGTCGCTCGTCCTTCTATACTCCCTCCGAGGAAGTGGCGCCGCAGGCGGATCGCCACTGATGATCGGAGAGGAAAATGAAAAAGCGCCCGCTCGGGAAGACCGGCTTCGATATCGCGCCGCTGGTGTTCGGTGGCAACGTCTTCGGCTGGACCATAGACGAGAAGGCCAGCTTCGACGTGCTGGACGCCTTCGTCGATCATGGCTTTGACGCCATCGACACCGCCGATGTCTATTCCCGCTGGAAGCCCGGCAACCAGGGCGGTGAATCCGAGACCATCATCGGTCGGTGGCTGAAGGCCCGCCCGGGGCTCCGGGACAAGCTCAAGATCTTCACCAAGGTCGGTTCCGATCTCGGCCAGCCCGGCGAGAAAGGGCTCGGGGAGAAATGGATCCTCCAGGCGGTCGATCGTTCACTCTCGCGGCTCGGTATCGACCGGATCGATCTCTACTTCTCGCACTGGCCAGACAAGACACCCTACGAGGAGACGCTCGGCGCTTATGACAAGCTGATCCGGGCCGGCAAGGTGCGAGCGATCGGCGCCTCCAACGTCGACGCCGAACAACTCGGCGAGGCCCTCTCGGTCTCGCGGCAGCGGAACCTGCCGGCCTATCAGGTCCTTCAGCCCAACTACAGTCTCGCCGAGCGCTCGCAGTTCGACGGCGCGCTGCGCGACCTGTGCATGCATGAGGACATCGGCGTCGTCTCCTACTACAGCCTTGCCTCGGGCTTCCTCACCGGCAAGTACCGGTCAGCCGGCGATCTCAAGGACAGCAGCCGAGCGGGCAGCGTCGAGAAACACATGAACGACCGCGGCTTCGGCATTCTTGCAGCCATCGACCAGGTGGCGGAGGCCCGCCATGCCAAGCCGGCCGAGGTCGCCCTCGCCTGGCTGATGGCGCGGCCGGGCGTGACCGCGCCGATTGCCAGCGCCACCAAGGTGGCGCATGTCGAAAGCTTCGCTCACGCCGCAACACTTCACCTGAGCCCGTCCGAGGTCGAACTGCTGGACAAGGCGAGCGCCTGACATTGCGGTTCGCAATGAACTCGACTTTTTCGGCGAACTCCGGTTCGCCGGAAAAACTCTAGAAATGAGCCTCCCGCATCAAGGCCACGCCGCGACTGGTGCCGATACGGTTTGCTCCCGCCTCGATCATCGCCATGGCCTCGGCAAAGGAACGGATCCCGCCGGATGCCTTCACACCCATTGCAGGCCCTACGGTCCGGCGCATAAGAGCTACCGCGTCGATGGTCGCGCCCTTCTGGGTGAAGGCGGTCGACGTCTTCACGAAGTCGGCGCCGGCCCTCTTCGCGGCAAGCGAAGCGGCGACGATCTCCTCGTCGGTCAGGAGCGACGTCTCCAGGATCACCTTGAGCGGCACGGGTCCGCAGGCGGCCTTGAGCGCGGCGACCTCATCGGCGATCGGACCCGCGCCGGCGCTTTTCAACGTGCCGATGGAGATCACCATATCCACCTCGGTGGCGCCCTCGGTAAGCACCCACTCCAACTCGCGACGCTTCAGTTCGGTTGGCGTCGCCCCCAACGGGAAGCCCACGACCGAACAGGTTCTGACCGCCGAGCCGCGCAAAGCTGCGGCAACGCGCGGGACATGAAGCGGATTGATGCAGACGGCGGCGAAGTTCCACTGCAGTGCCTCGGCGCAGAACTGTTCAATGTCCGCCTCGGTGGCATCCGGGCGCAGGATGGTGTGATCGATGACGGCGGCGAGCGCCGCTGACGAGGTGACGGACATGAAGCCTCCCATCGCACGTTCACTCTTGGCCGCGGTGGAGGGCCGAACCGGCCCACCTCGACCCATAGGAAGATCGCGCGGTCATCCCGCAGTTTGGTAGCATGCTTTCACCCATCGTCCCAGACGGAGCCGGACAGGCTCAGGCGGCAACGTCGGTGTTGGCAAGAATGTAGTCGAGGCAGGGACCGCTTTCGAGCGGTCTTGAGAACAGATAGCCCTGGAAGCGGGCGCAACCGAGATCGATGAACCGGGGAAGTTGCTCGGGCTGCTCGATGCCTTCCACGACGGCGCGGAGACCGAGCGTACGGCTGAGCGTGACGATCGACCGGATGACGTGTTCGTTGAGATCGCCCTGGCTCGTGAAGGTGAGCGAACGGTCGATCTTCAGCGTATCGAGCGGCAGTTCGCGCAGGTAGTGCAACGAGGTGTGCCCCATACCGAAGTCGTCGAGTGCAATGCGAACACCGGCCTTCCGCAGGCGGAGCAGCGCACCGATCGCCTGGGCGGCGGGCGCAAGCGATGTCGACTCGGTGATTTCCAGCTCGACGAGATGCGGATCGAGCTTCTCCTCGGCCAGAACGCGCAGGACCCTCCGGTCGAAGGAGGCATCCTGCAACTGGAGGGGCGAGACGTTGACGGAGACAATGAGATCGCCGGGCACCGAAGAGGCCCAGGCGGCGCGCTGCCGACAGGCAAGACGAAGCACGTGCTCGCCCAACTGATCGGCGAAATGCATGTCCTCCGCCAGTGCGACGGTCACCGAGGGCGGGATGAGGCCGTAGACCTCGTGATTCCACCTCAACAGCGCCTCGACACCGAACACCCGGCGCTCTTCGATGCAAACCTGTGGCTGATACTGGAGAAAGAGGCGGTCGGACGATCCGAGCGCGTCCACCAGATCTCGAGCAAGAACGCTGGCAAGATGCCCGGCGGTGCCATGCAGATCGATCAGCCTATGTCCGTGCACCACCTCGGTCGACTCCGAGGCTTCTATCAGCGTTCGCATCGCCTCGGCGTTGGCAGCGACCCTCAGTCGCCGCGCAATCCGAACAAACGGCAGGTAAAGCACCACCCCGACGGCGAGCGACACGAGTTGCAGGACGATGCCAGCCGGCGAACCGGTGGCGAGGTAGCCGCTGAAAAGCGTCGGCATCGTCCAGGGAACCGTTTGATCGGCCACGGGAACCAAGCCGCCAATCGTCGCCGCATAGGCGATCAGCGCTTGCACGAGTGGGATCAGGACGAAGGGGACGACGTAGAGCGGATTCAGGATCAACGGCAAACCGAACAGCAGGGGTTCGTTGACGTTGATGAACGCCGGCAGCAGCGACAGCCAGGCAAGGCGGCGGATAGCCGGCTCCTTGTCGGAATAGAGAAGTGCGAGGATCAGACAGAGAGTGGACCCGGAACCGCCGTAGGCGGAGTAGATGGGAAAGAAGTTCCAGGTAATGGCCGTGGCCGAGCCGGCGGCTCTGGCCCCATCGGCCGCCGCCATCATCTGCTCCAGCACGGGCGCCAACATGTTGCCCCCGTGCCCGCCGAGGAACCAGATGGACTGGCGGACCAGGACGTAGGCGGCCGAAGCCAACGCCGACGGCTCTGCCCCGGCGAAAGGCGCCGATATGGCGGTCGACAAGGTCGTGGTCAGATCCGGCCCGCCAAAGCTTACCTGTATCTGGCGGATCGCGGCGAAGACGAACAGCGTGATCATGCCGGCCGGCAGGATGGAAAAAAGATCGCCGACCAACGGATCGCCGCCGAAGCCGCGCAAGCGAAGACGGAACCGCGGACGGCGTGCAAGGAAAAGGAACAGGTAGCTGGCACTCACGGCTACGACCAACGCTGCCGGCAGTCCACGCGATGACGACAGCGCATCCTTCCAGCGCTCGAGCGTTTCCGGCGCAACGACAATGAAGAAGCATGCCAACGCAACCACGGAGGCACTGGCCGGATTCACCGGGTAGCGATCGGCGCGCGAGCTGACAAGAACGGCCAGCGAATGGGAGAAGCCGGCGACGACGACCAGAGCGACAAGGCCGAAGGTGCCTCCCACGAGGGTGGAACAGAGCGCGCGCAGGGCCGCGATGACTTCGGAAGGAAGCGCCGCGACAAAGGAAAAGGCAAGAAGTGCATTGACGAAATGGGCGAACGCGCCGACCAGCACCAGCGGCAATGAGAGCAGCAAGGCGCGTCTGAGGGCTACCAGCAAAGGCCAGGCGGCAAGGCCTCCCATTGCCTCAACGAAGCCGGACGACAGGCGGCGGACGAAGGAACCTTCGCCACGCAAAGCGGCGGGTGCCGGCGCCGGCGGCACGAATCGTGCCGAGTTCTGATCTGCGATCGGCTCATTTGTCATGGCTGTCGCCCGTCCCGTTCCATTGCGGTCGCCGCTCTTCATCGGCAGCTGTACGGACAGCATCCTTGACCAAAATCCTTGCTGAAATACTGAATAGGTAGTCGGAGGCCGTTATTGTTCAACGAAAGCGAGTGTTTCGACGCCCGATGTCGACTTGCGCCCGCGACCTGGACACCCGCTTTCGCAAGATCGTCGTTTTCCGGAGAATTCAGCCGTTTGAACCGCCACGTGGAACAAACGGACGATATCGGACTCCCATCTTGTTGACGCAAAACGCTGTTCCAGCGCCGGGCGCAGGGCATCCGGAAACAATCGACATAGTGACAGGTTCAGTCAGATCTTGAAGTTAAGGTTATTGAAAAGTTGCCGGCGTAGCCTCTCAATCGACTGTGGCGCTCGCACCGACGCCATATTATTAACGTATGGTTGACTGAAGAAGCTGTACGGGCCGCATCTTGTTGTTAGGTCCGGCCCAATCGACCGGGAACAGCGAAACTTGTTTGTCGGTGCCACCGGTCGAGACGACCCTGTATCGGGAAAGTTGGAGACGCGGCATGTCCGGCGGAGCAGATCTGTTCAGAGTCCTGAGCCAAACGGAAAATCTCGGCGCGCTCGTGGCCGATACTCGTCCATCCCTCGTGGTTGACAGGACCGGTACTCGTTTGCTTTGGGCCAACGCGGCCGGCGCCGCCTTTTTCGGCGTGGCGACCCTGGAGAAGCTAACGGCTCTCCGGTTCGCGTCCGCCTCTCCTTTCGCGCGCCGCATCGCCACGCTGGACGACATGCTGGTCAGCAGCCAGGACCGGATCGAACGACTGCCCCTGCAACGCGGCCTGTTGCCCCGGCCGACGGTCTGCAAGGCCAGCCGCGTACAGACGAACGATATCAAGGCGATCCTGCTGACCATTGTCGATGGGACGGGCTCTTTTGCCGGCGATCCGATCGCGGCCTTCGCCGCCCTCACCGCACCTGCCCAGCCGGACCTTCCTGCTCCTGCGGCAACCGTTGGCGAAGATGCCGAGACCGAACCGGCCGACGAAGCCACCGCCGAGGCGGTCCAGACGGAGGCAACCGAGCAGACGGAGGCCGCCGCAGGGGCCACCATTGATGAAGTCGCCGCCACCGAGACCGTCCCCGACGAGATCGTACCGGATCTTGTGGCCGACAACACCGAAGCGATCGTAGACGCCCCCCTGCCGGAGCCCCTCCAGCTGGGGCCCAGCGATGTCGGCGACGTTACGTCCGAGGCGCCCGTTTCCGACGACGGCGAGGAAGAAGCGCCGCTCGAGCCGGATGCGTCCACAGACATCGAGTTCAACGCCGAGGAAGCTGACGCCGAGCCTATTGATGCCGCAACGGCGGAAGCCCAGCCAGTGACCTCCACGGACCTCGAGGATGTTGCCGGCGAAGCTTTGCCGGAGCCGATCGAACACGCCCAGCCCCTCTCAGAAGAGGCCGTTTCCGAAGCCGCCGCCCCCTCGGCCGAAGACGCTTCGGTCGAGCCCGAAGACGCGTCGCCGGAGACCGCCCCCGCGCCGACCTTCGTGTTTCCGACCCACGGGAGGGCAGTGCGCTTCGTTTTCGAGCTGGATCCCCTCCTGGCCTTCACCTTCGTGTCGGCCGATCTCGCCGCAACGGTCGGTCCCGACATGGCAGACATTCTCGGCCGCACGTGGTCCGAAGTCGCCGGCCGTCTGGAGTTCGATCCGGCGGGACGGGTCGCCGAGGCGCTCGGCCATCGCGACACGTTCACCGGCCTCACCGTCGACTGGCCGGTGGAAGGCGAGCACTTGCGCGTTCCGGCCGATCTGGCGGGCATGCCGGTGTTCGGGCGTGAGCGGGCTTTCCGCGGCTATCGCGGCTTCGGCGTGCTGAAGACCGGTGCCGCCTTCGAGGCCCCGATCCCGGCCGAACCGATCGCCGCCTCCGAACCCGATGAGACGGCCCCGCTGCCGCAGACGGACAGCGCTGCATCGACCGATGTCGCCGCCGAATTGGCCGCGACCGCGAGTGCGACGACCATCGACCCTGACGACACCCCCGGACAGCTTGTTGCCGACGAGACCGAAATCACCAGCGACTTCCGGGCGGACGAAACATCCGAAGATGTCGCGCCGCCACAGGACGAGACGACAGAGAACGACACCGACGCCTTGAGCGACGTGGCCCGTGCATTGGAGGCCCTCGACGCTGACACCACGGACGAACCGGTAACCGGCGCGACGGAAGAGCCTGCCGAGACTGATCCAGCGTCGGAGGATGCTGACGAGACAGTTGCCGAGACCGCAGACGAGCCGATCGAGATCGTTGCCGTCGAGCCGG
>JAUVXG010000030.1 GCA_030603685.1 Pleomorphomonas sp. | reverse complement strand
GTTCGAGCCGAGCCTTGAGCCATTCCTCCTCGCGGCCGCGTGCATCGACATAGGCTCCGCGCTCAAGGCCGAGACGCAGCATCGCTTCGAACGAACGCCCTTCGGCCAGGAATCCCTCAAGTTCCGGATAGAACTCGACATAACGGCGATTCCAAAGAACGATCCGGTCCTCCGGATCGAAGACGGCAATTCCCTCCGACACGGTATCGAGCGCGGCGGTCACGAGGGCGCTCTTGTCGGTCTGTTCGACGTCCGACGCACCGGTTGGGTCGGTGCCCTTCCCAAGCTCCGTCACCAAGCTCTCGTAGGTCGATCCGATGGCCTTCAAAAGCGCCGGCAGGTCGACCTCTCCGTTGGGGCGCGTCGCATCCGCGATCTGGCGTGCCAACAGTTGGACTGCATCTTGGCTGCCGCCCCGTACGTCGGGACCGGTACCAGGCTCTTGGCGCGTGTCGCTCTCCCGGTCGGACATCAAGTCGAACGCTCCCTCGGGAACAACAAGTTATCTAGTGGATTCAGCGACCTTGCAGTTCACTGACAAGAACAGTCTCAGCGGTGGCAAGCGTCGGAATCGAACCATCATAATCTTTCCCATATCCCGACCGTTTGTATCAATGTCCGGGGCGCGCAGCCTTTCGTCGAGTTGAACGTCGCCGATCGAGACGATTAGCTGTGTTGCGCAACTCTATTGTGAAAACAGGCTTCAACCGATTCGATCGCAACCTGTCGGCGTGCCAAAGCATTTCAGGCTTTCGTTTTGTAATCAATCTATCAATTCTAGCAGGACTGCAATGTTCTGACGTCGAAATGGGGTGCTTTGAATATGGCATGTATTCTTCAGTAAGAATATATTAACATCGTAAATACGTTTGATCGGCAGGAAGTGCTGTATATTTCATTCTTGATGACAACAAAATAGTTCCTGTAGAGGATTTGTTCGGTAGGTGACGATGCAACGGTCCGGGGCATTTCGCGTGTGCCGAAACCTCCAGGGCAGTTGCGGTGCCTTCTTCTCCCGAACTGTGTTCCGCGATTGCTCGGGGAAAGACGCTCCGGAAACAAGCTCTTTCGAGGATGGATATTGCCGTTCCCGGCCCCGCAAAGAAATTCCAGAACTGTCGTCATTCGCTACGACGTGATGGAATGAATTTGGTCGGCGGGGCAGGGGGAGAGAATTCCATCTCAAACCGCCCGAGGCGCCAAGGCGAGCGCCGGATGATCGAGCTGGGAGAGAAGTTCATGAGCAAGTCGCTACATCCCGAGACCCTTGCGCTGCACGGCGGCAGTTTTCGTGCCGACCCCTCCACCGGCTCCGTTGCGGTTCCCATCCACCAGACAACGTCCTACCAGTTCCAGGACGCTGGCCATGCAGCCCGTTTGTTCGGTCTCGAGGAGCTCGGCTTCATCTACACCCGCCTGGGCAACCCGACGCAGGACGCGCTCGAAACCCGCGTCGCCGAGATTGAAGGCGGTGCGGCGGCCGTTGCTGTGTCCTCTGGACAAGCAGCCACCACCTTCGCCATCCTCAATCTGGCGTCGGCAGGCGACAACATCGTCTCCTCGACCGATCTCTACGGGGGGACGTGGGCGCTTCTTGCCGATACGCTCAGCCAGTTCGGCATCGAGGTCCGCTTCGTCGACCCGACCGACCCCGAGAACTTCCGCAAGGCCACCGACGAGCGCACCAGGGCCTACTATGCCGAGCTTCTGCCCAACCCCAAACTCAACGTTTTCCCGGTAAGGGAGGTCGCCGACATCGGCCGGCCGCTCGGCATTCCGCTCATCATCGACAACACGGCTGCGCCGTTGCTGTCCAGGCCGTTCAAGCACGGGGCTGCGGTCGTGGTCTATTCGGCCACCAAATATATCGGTGGCCATGGCACGTCGATCGGTGGCCTGATCGTCGACGGCGGCAACTTCGAGTGGGACAAGTTCCCGGAGCGCCAACCGCTGCTCAATACGCCCGATCCGGCCTATCATGGCGCCGTCTGGGCCGAGGCAGCCAAGCCGCTCGGACCGATCGCCTTCGCCCTGCGCATCCGCGTCAAGCTGCTGCGCGATGTCGGTGCGGCTCTGTCGCCGTTCAATGCGTTCCAGCTCATTCAGGGTCTTGAGACGCTGCCGCTCCGGATCCGCCAGCACGTGGCGAATGCCGAGAAGGTGGCGGATCATCTGGCGAGCCACCCGAGCGTGACGCGCGTGATCTATCCGAAGCTTCAGGACGGCGAGTTCCGTCGTCGAGCCGATACCTACCTCGAGGGTGGCTATGGTGCGCTGGTCGGCTTCGAGCTGAAGGGCGGTGTCGAGGCGGGCCGCAAGTTCATCGATTCGCTGAAACTGCTCTACCATGTCGCCAACATCGGCGATGCGCGATCCCTGGCCATTCACCCGGCTTCGACCACACACTCGCAGCTGACCGCCGAGGAGCAACTGAAGACCGGCGTCACGCCAGGTTACGTGCGTCTGTCGATCGGCATTGAGCATCCGGACGACATCATCGCCGATCTCGATCAGGCGCTGGCTGCGGCGTCGGAAACGGTTGCCGCAGCCGCCGAGTGACCATTTTCTTGACAGGAACGGGCCGGCGCCGGGGTTCCTGGCGCCGGCATTTTGCTGCACTACACGAAATAGTGGCTTTTCATTCTGTGCGGCTCATTCGAGAATGCCTCCAAAGTGCAGCTTCAGCGAAGCGTTTGGAGGAATGCCATGCCGACCTATCGTCCGCCCGCCATTCCGGCATCCGAAATCACACCGCGTTCGGTCTATCTTCGCCGTCGCGAGTTCATGGGGTTCATGGCCGGGGCAGGGGTGATGCTCGGCGTCGGTGGCGCTCGCGCCGAGGCTCCGGCGACTGTGCCTCTCAAGACCGTGCCGAGCCCTTTCAAGGTGGATGAGCCGCTCACGCCGCGCGAGGATGTCACCACCTACAACAACTTCTATGAGTTCGGCACCGACAAGGCCGATCCGTCGCGCCACTCCGGCGATTTCAAGCCAAGGCCGTGGACCATCACCGTCGACGGGCTGGTCGGCAAGCCGCAGACCTTCGATGTCGACAAGCTGATGGCCGAACTGCCCGTTGAAGAGCGGATCTATCGCATGCGCTGCGTCGAGGCATGGTCGATGGTGATCCCCTGGAACGGCTTTCCCCTGAAGGCGCTGCTCGACAAGGTGGAGCCGCTCGGCTCGGCCAAGTACGTGGCCTTCGAGACGGTGGTTCGGCCCGAGGAGATGCCGGGGCAATCGGGCTACTTCCAGCCCATGCCATGGCCCTATGTCGAGGGACTGCGTCTCGATGAGGCGCTGCATCCGCTCACCATCCTCGCGGTCGGCCTTTATGGCGAGACGCTCCCCAACCAGAACGGAGCGCCCATCCGCCTCGTGGTGCCCTGGAAGTATGGCTTCAAGGGCATCAAGTCGATCGTCCGCATTTCGCTCGTGGAGACTCAGCCGCCCAACTCGTGGAACTCACTTCAGGGGAGTGAGTACGGCTTCTATGCCAACGTGAACCCCGAGGTGGACCACCCACGCTGGAGCCAGGCGACCGAACGGCGCATCGGCGAAAGCGGCTTCTTCGGTTCGGGGCGGCGCCCGACGCTGATGTTCAACGGCTATGCCGACGAGGTCGCCAGCCTCTACGCCGGCATGGACCTCAGGGCCAACTACTGATGGCGGTAGGACGATCGGCCATTGTCGACAAGATCGCCGGTTGGGGCATCTACGTCGTCGGATTCATTCCGGCAGTCTGGAGCTTCTGGCTTGGGGCGACCGGCGGTCTCGGAGCCAATCCGGTTCGTGCCTTCGAACAGACGCTCGGCCTCTGGGCGTTGCGATTTCTCATCCTGACGCTCGCCATCACGCCACTCCGTCAACTGACGGGTATCAATCTTCTGCGCTTTCGGCGGGCTCTCGGTCTCCTCGCCTTCTGGTACGCGGCGATGCACTTCAGCGTCTACCTGACGCTCGATCGCGGTCTCATCTGGAGCACGATCGTTCCCGATATCGTGCGGCGGCCGTTCATCACTTTGGGCTTTGCCGCGTTGGTGCTGTTGGCACCGCTGGCAGTCACCTCGAACCGGCTGTCGATCCGCCGCCTTGGAAAGAACTGGCGACGGCTGCACCGCCTCGTCTACGTCGCCGTTTCGCTCGCCGCCATTCACTACTTCCTGGCGACCAAGGTGCTCGATCCCACCCAGGCCATTCACATCGGGCTGGTGGTCCTGCTGCTCGGCTATCGCCTGGTTCGAGCGCTTCTGGTTCGGCGGCCCGAGCGACGGGCGGCCTGAACGGGCCCCGATACAAGAAGGGCGTCCGGACACGAGGTCCGAACGCCCTTATCTCCTCCCGGCCGGCCGCCAATCGGGAGAACGGCGGCCACGCCCTATCAGCAGACCGAATGGCCCGCTTCAAGCTCGGAAATCATGCCGACGCGGCGTGCGTGGCGCCCGCCTTCGAACTCGGCATTGAGGAACTCGTCGACGATCATCAGCGCGAGATCCTGGCCGACCACGCGAGCACCGAAGGCCAGCATGTTGGCGTTGTTGTGCTGGCGCGACAGCTTGGCGGTATAAGGCTCAGAGCAGACGACGCAGCGAATGCCCTTCAGCTTGTTGGCGGCAAGCGAAATGCCGAAACCGGTGCCGCAGATGGCGATGCCGAGCTGCGCGCCGCCGGCAAGCACCACCCGCGCCGCCTTCTCGCCCCACTTGGGGTAGTCGGTGCTCTCGGTCGACGTCGGACCGACGTCCTCGACTGCAAAACCGCGCGCCTCCAGATGGGCGACGACGGCCCGCCTGAGGTCGATGCCGGTGTGGTCGGAGGTGATGACGATCTTGGTCTTTTCGCTCATGGCTCGGCGCCCGTGCTGTTGTCCAACTGTCCGGTGCCTGAGCACCGCGGAAGTCAGTTTCCCCTAACACTCATGTATGACAAATTCCAGCATCCATGCCGCGAGTAACGTCTTCGTGCCAATACGCATGGCGCGATCAATCCCTTGGCATCGTCCCGCCGTCGATCCGATACAGACGAATGGCCAGGGCGGTTCCCGCCCGGTCCACTTCGACCTGCATCGCCTCGCTCTCTGAGCATTCGATCAACTCGCCCGCTTGGGCCCGGACGGTCGTGTCGCGGGCGGTGACCATGACCCCACCGCGCGCGGCAAAGACATAGGCCAGATCGGCGGGGGGCAGGCTGGTTCCGACAACATCGACCTCGGCGGAGAGCTTTCCGCGCGCCGTCATCACGTTGAAATCGCGCGAGGGGCCGTGGACGGCAGTTGCCGTCGTCTGCCAGTTGCCGGAGAAGGCCAACGGCTCGAATGGCCGTAGCGCGGCGCTCGGTCGCGCCCCGCCGAAATCGAGGTCGAAGCCTTCGCCGTCGATCAAGGTGATCACCCGATCGATGCCGGGCAATGGCGAGAACGGGCCGGGTTCGACGACGTCGGCGACCGACAGGCGCCAGAGCAGGGCGCTATCCGCGTCGTCTCGCCGTACGAGTTCCAGCGTCGTGCCTCGACCGTTCTGCCAGGGCAGGCGGCGAAAGTCCGCCGCCGTTAGGAGCCGGAGGCTCATTTGCCGAGCATCGGCAGGTCGAGTTCCTTTTCACGGGCGCACTCGACGGCGATGTCGTAACCAGCGTCGGCATGGCGCATGACACCGGTTGCCGGGTCGTTGTGGAGAACGCGGGCGATACGCCGGTCGGCATCCTCGCTGCCGTCGCAGACGATTACCATGCCTGCATGCTGCGAGAAGCCCATGCCGACGCCACCGCCATGGTGCAGCGACACCCAGGTGGCGCCGGAAGCGGTGTTGAGCAAGGCATTGAGGAGCGGCCAGTCGGAGACGGCGTCGGACCCGTCGCGCATTGCTTCCGTTTCGCGGTTGGGAGAGGCAACCGAGCCGCTGTCGAGGTGGTCGCGACCGATGACGATCGGCGCCTTCACGATGCCTTGCCGCACCAGTTCGTTGAAGGCGAGGCCGAGGCGGGCGCGGGCACCGAGCCCGACCCAGCAGATACGAGCTGGCAGGCCCTGAAAGGCGATGCGCTCGGCGGCCATGTCGAGCCAGTTGTGAAGATGCGGATTGTCGGGCAGCAGCTCCTTCACTTTGGCGTCGGTTGCCGCGATGTCGGCCGGATCGCCGGACAGGGCCGCCCAGCGGAATGGGCCGATGCCCCGACAGAACAGTGGTCGGATGTAGGCCGGGACGAAGCCGGGGAAGGCAAAGGCGTTCTTTTCCCCGGCATCGAAGGCGCGCTGGCGGATGTTGTTCCCGTAATCGAAGACGGGCACGCCGAGCGTCTGGAAATCCAGCATGGCGCGGACGTGTTCTCGCATCGACGCCGTTGCGGCGGCGATCACCGCCTCGGGCTCGGCCTTGGCGCGCTCACGATACTCATCCCAGGTCCAGCCGGACGGCAGGTAGCCGTTGAGCGGGTCGTGAGCCGAGGTCTGGTCGGTGACGAGATCGGGCCGCACACCGCGCCGAACCAGTTCCGGCAACACGTCGGCGGCGTTGCCGAGCAGGGCGATGGATACGGCTTCGCCCTTTTCCGTGTGCTCGGCGATGAGACGCAATGCGTCGTCGAGATCCTTGGCCTGCTTGTCGACGTAGCGGGTGCGCAGGCGGAAATCGATGCGCGACTGCTGGCACTCGACGACCAGGGCACAGGCGCCGGCCATCACGGCAGCCAGTGGTTGGGCGCCGCCCATGCCGCCGAGGCCAGCCGTCAACACCCAGCGCCCCTTGAGCTCGCCGTCATAGTGCTGTCGGCCGGCTTCCACGAAGGTTTCGTAGGTGCCCTGAACGATGCCCTGGGCGCCGATGTAGATCCACGAGCCGGCCGTCATCTGGCCGTACATCATCAAACCCTCGGCATCGAGTTTGTTGAAATGCTGCCAGTTCGCCCAGTTGGGAACCAGGTTCGAATTGGCGATCAGGACGCGCGGCGCGTCCTTGTGCGTCCGGAACACGCCGACCGGCTTGCCGGACTGTACGAGCAGCGTCTCGTCATCCTCAAGGCGCTCGAGCGTGCGAACGATGGTGTCGAAGCACTCCCAATCGCGAGCGGCGCGGCCGATACCACCATAGACAACCAGCTCCTTGGGGTTCTCGGCGACGTCCGGGTCGAGGTTGTTCATCAGCATTCGCAGCGGCGCCTCGGTCAGCCAACTCTTGGCCCGAAGCGTCGTGCCCCGAGGGGCGCGGATTTCCACGTCACGATATCGCGTGTTGCTCGGCATGATGATCCCTTATCTTGTCTATACAAGATACAAGCACCGCGGCGGGCGAGTGTCAATGCTGAGAGGTCATCTCGGATCTGTTGCGCGCGCCATGCCGCCGCCAAGCCGCGAGAATGGCCTCTTTTCCGGGGCGTTCGACGCGATAGTAGCTGAAGACGGCGATCCCAAGAGACACCAGGACGGCGACGAAGCGCGGGAGACCACCCTCATAGGCGTATTTGAACAGTTGTTGCCAGATGTAGAGCGAGTAGGAAATAGTCCCCAGAAAGACCATCGGGCGGGTTTCCAGGATACGACAGGCGGTCGTTGCGGAACGTTCGGCCGTTGCGCCGACGAATGCCAGCAGCAAGCCGTTGGTCGTCAAAGTGATCCAGGGTTGCCTTGAGGCGAGCAAGAGGCTCAAGGCGACGATAAACACAGCTGGCGGCGCCCAGGACGGCAGTCGGACATCCTTCAGAGTGAGGCGCAGAAAAGCCGCGGCGAAGACGGAGGCCGCGGCGACGTCCGGTCGCCAATACACAAGAAATCCACCCGTCGAGGGCGATAATTCGTTGATCTGGCACGATTCAGCCGATTCCCGCTGCACACTTGCCCATCTTGGGGCGGGGCGACTGTATCCTCTGGGTTGTTAATTTATGTTTCCTGCAACAAAACGGAAGCAAACCAAGGTCCGCGCAGCCGTTCTCCTCTCGTGCCGAGGGCTCTGGAGCTCGATGATCTGCTCGCTCAGGAAGACAAAGGGCAGATTCGATCAGGAGCCTGCCGTCTGCCGGCTCTCTATGCGGCTGCGTCCGCCTGGCATCAGAAGACGGACCGAGGTGACCACGCGGTCGCCGGAAAAGGTGCGACGACGGATCAGTAGGCAAGGATCGCCACGGGCAATGGCCAGCAGCTTGGCTTCCCAGGAGGCCGGAAGAACGGCTTCGACGGTGTGCTCGACCGTTGTCCAGGGGGCCACGGCGCTCAGATAGCTGTTGGGTGTGCGGGTGGCGAAATCCTGGGAGAGATAGTCCGGCGCCAGGGCCGGATTGACGTATCGGTCTTCGAGCTGGACCGGGATGTCGTTTTCCAGATGAATGACCAGCGAATGGAAGACGGGAGTTCCGAGTTCCACGCCCAGTTCGTCGGCCAGCTCCGGCGTCGCCTTCACTTCGTCCTTCATCACCGTCTGAGCGGCGTGCGCGTGGCCGCGCTCGCGAATCTCGTCGGCGATGTTGCGCACCTTGAACACCGAGGTCTGGCTCTTGCCTTCGGCGACGAAGGTTCCCAATCCCTGAATGCGAAGAAGAACGCCGTCAGCTGCAAGTTCGCGCAATGCCCGGTTTATCGTCATCCGGCTGAGGCCGAGGGTGGCGACCAGTTCGTTCTCCGAGGGAATGCGATGGCGGGCCGGCCACTCGCCGCTGCCGATCCGACCGAGAATCATCTGCTTGACCATGGCATAGTGCGGGGGAGTCCCACCTTGACGTTCGCTGACGTCGCTCATTTTCTAGGCACTCCCCAAAAATGGTCAGAGGCGAATGGATTCGGCTTGCGACCTAAGAAATTTCCTCTACAGTGCTTGTATGTACAAGCGTGAGGTTTCGCGAACAAGATGGTAGCAGATAACCATCAATTGCTTTTCGCCGAAAGAGCCTTGCTGGCTGACGGCTGGGCCGAGGACGTCGTCTTCGCCATTGGCGCCGACGGGCGGATCTCGTCGGTCGAGCGTGGTTCGGATGCCGGCGGCGCCAGGCGGCTCGGCGGGCCGGTCGTCCCGGCGATCGCCAATCTTCATTCGCATGCCTTCCAGCGGGCCATGGCCGGCCTGACCGACGTTGCCGGGCAGGGCGACGACAGCTTCTGGACCTGGCGCGAAGAGATGTACCGGCTCGTGTCACTGTTGACGCCGGATGATGTGGTCGCCATCGCGGCCAAGTTGCAGGTCGAGTTGCTGAAGGGCGGCTTCGGGCGCGTCGCCGAATTCCATTACCTTCATCATGGTCCGGACGGGCGCCCCTATGACGAACCGGCCGAAATGTCGCTGGCGATGTTGCTCGCGGCGGAGCAGTCCGGCATCGGGCTGACCCTTTTGCCCGTCTTCTACGCCCATTCGGATTTCGGTGGTGCGGCGCCGACCGCCGGGCAGCGCCGGTTCATCCACGACGTTGATCGCTTTCTGACGTTGCTGCACGGTCTTGTCGAACCGTGTCGTACGATCGGCGCGAGGCTCGGTCTCGCCTTTCATTCGCTCCGGGCGGTGACCGGCGACGAAATCGCGGCCGTCATGGAAGCGGTGCCGGAACATGCGCCCATCCACATCCATGTGGCCGAGCAGGAGCGCGAAGTGTCTGCTTCCATCGCTCACTCGGGTCGGCGCCCGGTGGAGCGGCTCTATGACATGGCCGATGTCGACGAGCGTTGGTGTCTGGTCCACGCGACCCACGTCACCGATGTCGAGATCGCGATGATTGCCGGCTCGGGTGCCACTGTCGGCCTCTGTCCGACGACCGAGGCTGATCTTGGAGACGGGATCTTTCCCGGCTCCGACTTCCTCGCCGCCGATGGGCGTTTCGGCGTTGGTACGGATAGTCACGTCGCCACGTCGGTTGCCGACGAGTTGCGCATACTGGAGTATGGGCAGCGGCTGCGTGACCGCCGGCGGAATCGGATGGCCGGGCGGCCGGGCGCGTCGGTCGGTCGCACACTGTTCGACCGCGTGCTTGCCGGCGGCGCTCAGGCTGCGGGCGTCGCGGGGGCGGGGCTTTCCGAGGGGGCGCCGGCGGATCTCGTGGTGCTGGACGGCCGTTCGCCGTATCTCGCTTCGGTGGACGGCGACGCGATTCTCGACCGCTGGATTTTCGGCGGCCTGGGGCCGATCGTGCGTGACGTAATGATCGGGGGCCGCTGGCTGGTCGAGGACGGCCGCCACCCCGAGGACGAAAAGATCGACCGGGCATTCGGTGCCGTACTTGCCCGCCTCAAGGCGTGAAGTGTCGTCCGCCACTCGGTAGATGGAACGAAAAAACTCAAAAGAAGCCGGAGTGCTTCGCAAAACCAGAGGAGAACACCATGAGCCTACGCAGTCTCGTCGCCGCATCCGCCATGTTCGCCGTGCTGGCCGTGCCGGCATCGGCCAAGGAGTGGACGGAAGTCACCATTGCGCTCGAGGGTGCCTACGCGCCCTGGAACCTGACCGACGCCAACGGCAAGATCGTCGGTTTCGAGCCCGATCTCACCGAGTATCTTTGCGCCCATGCCAAATTGAAGTGCACGCTGATCTCGCAGGATTGGGACGGCATGATCACCGCCCTCAACGCCGGCAAGTTCGACGTCATCATGGATGCGCTGTCGATCACGCCCGAGCGCAAGGAAGTGATCGACTTCACCGTTCCCTATGCCGCGACCCCCGCGGTCTTCGCCGCGCCCAAGGATAGCGAACTCGCCAATCTCGCGGGCACCGGTTCGGTGATCAAGCTTGCCGATACCAAGGATGGCGCCGAGGCGATCGAGCCGCTCAAGAAGGCGCTGACCGGCAAGATCATCGGCATCCAGGCGTCGACCGTCTATGCCGGCTTCATCTACGACAACTTCAGGGATGTCGCCGAAATCAAGGAGTACAAGACGTCGGCCGAGCGCGATCTCGATCTCTCGGCCGGTCGCATTGACGCCGGCTTCGACGATGCCACTTACTTCCTCGGTGCCTTCGAGAGCGCCGACAACGCCGATCTCGCCTTCACCGGTCCGGAAATCGCCGGCCCGATCTGGGGCGAGGGCGAAGGTCTCGGCATCCGCAAGTCCGATCCGGAGCTGAAGGCGCTGTTCGACGAGGCGATCAAGGCCGCCGTCGCCGACGGTACCGTGAAGAAGCTGTCGGAGAAGTGGCTCAAGGTCGACGTCACCCCCTGATGCGACAGGAAGCTCCCGGACTGGTGATGGTGGAGATGATCCGCTAAAGGGTCCGGGAGCGCCCGACGGAGAGCCTTGATGTCCTGGATTGACCTGATCGGCTTCGGTGAGCACGGCCGGGGCGCCATACTCCTGTGGGCCACCGGCATGACGCTGGCCGTCACGGCCGCTTCGCTGGGAATCGGGGCGCTGCTTGGGTCCATCATCGCGGCGGCCAAGCTGTCGGCGTCGCGTCCGGCGCGCTGGCTGGGAGACGCCTACACGACGGTGTTTCGCGGCGCGCCCGAGCTTTTGATCATCTACCTCGTCTATTTCGGCGGCTCGCAGGCGGTTACCGCCGTCGGACAATGGCTCAACTACGAGGGCTTCCTCGGGCTGCCCTCCTTTCTGGCCGGCGCCATTGCGGTCGGTCTGATCTCCGGCGCCTACCAGGCGGAAGTCTATCGCGGCGCCTATCAGGCGGTCTCGCGGGGCGAGCTCGACGCCGCTCGCTCGATCGGCATGGGAACGATGCTGCGTTTTCGCCGCATCCTGGCACCGCAGATCCTTCGGTTCTCGCTGCCGGGTCTCGGCAACGTCTGGCAGCTCAGTCTCAAGGATTCGACCCTGGTGTCGGTGACCGGGCTCGCCGAGCTGATGCGGACCTCCCAGATCGCCGCCGGCTCCACCAAGCAGTACTTTCTGTTCTTCATCGTCGGTGGGGCGCTCTATCTCGTGCTGACGACGCTGTCCGACCGCGTCTTCGGTTTCGCCGAGCGGCGCGTCGCCAGAAGCTTCCGCCACAGTCTCGGCCGGCACTAGGGAGGAGGGCACCATGGATTTCGATGTCGCCTTCCTTCTCTCCACCTTCGTCAAGCTCGTTGCCGCAGTGCCGATGACGCTGGGTCTGTTCGCCTGTTCGGTCAGCCTGGGCGCGGTCTTTGCGCTCGGCATCACCTATTGCCGGGTATCCGGAGGGCCGCTGCTGTCGGTCTTTGCCCGCGCCTATGTGTTCGTGTTTCGCGGTTCGCCACTCCTCATCCAGATGTTCCTGATCTACTACGGTCTCGGCCAGTTTCCGGCCGTCCGTCACAGCCTGTTCTGGCCGGTACTGCGCGATCCGTTCTCCTGTGCGGTGCTGGCGCTCGCCCTCTGCACCGCCGGCTATCAGGCGGAGATCATGCGCGGTGGCCTTCAGGCCGTGCCGTCCCGCGAGATCGAGGCGGGCAGGGCTGCCGGCATGTCCGGCCTGCTGCTGTTCAGGCGCATCATCGCGCCGATCGCCATCCGGCAGGCGCTGCCGGCCTACTCGACCGAGATCATCCTGATGGTGAAGTCGACGGCTCTCGCCAGCCTCGTCACCGTCTGGGAAGTGACGGGCACGGCTCAGCGCCTGATTTCGCAGACCTATCGCACCATGGAAGTGTTCCTGGTTGCAACGCTGATCTATCTTCTGATCAATTTCATCATTGTCCGCCTGATGGCGCTTGTCGAATACCGACTGTCGCCACACCTCAGGGAGCGGCCGGTCTCGGCCAGCAACGGCGGACGCCAGGGAGAGGTTCATGGCTGACGCCCCGGTACCGGCAATTTCGGTCCGCAACATTCACAAGTCCTTCGGCCAGCACGAGGTTTTGCGCGGCATCTCGCTCGACGCTCAGGATGGTGACGTGATCTCCATCCTTGGGGCTTCCGGGTCGGGCAAGAGCACCTTCCTGCGCTGCATCAACCTACTTGAGACGCCCGATGAGGGCGAGATCACGGTTGCCGGCGAGACCATCGCCATGAAGCGGAACCGGGCGGGCTCGCTGGTTCCGGCCGACCGCAAGCAGGTCGACCGCATCCGGTCCGAACTCGCCATGGTGTTCCAGAGTTTCAATCTCTGGTCTCACATGACGGTGCTTCAGAACCTCATCGAGGGGCCGGTGCACGTCCTGAAGCGCCCCAAGGCCGAGTGCATCGCCGAGGCAGAGGCGCTGCTCGAGAAGGTCGGCCTCGCCGAGCGGCGGAACTATTACCCCGCACACCTGTCCGGCGGCCAGCAGCAGCGCGCCGCCATCGCCCGGGCGCTCGCCATGCAGCCCAAGGCCCTTCTTTTCGATGAGCCGACCTCGGCGCTCGATCCGGAGCTGGTCGGAGAGGTGCTGAAGGTCATGCGGTCGCTGGCCGAAGAAGGGCGAACCATGCTGGTGATGACCCACGAGATGGCCTTTGCCCGCAACGTGTCCGACCGGGTGTTGTTCCTGCACGAGGGCGTCGTCGAGGCCGACGGTGCGCCGGAGGACATCTTCACCAACTCCGAGTCCGAACGCTTCCGGCAGTTCATCGGCAACTTCTAGGCCTGAGGGCACCATGACCGACATCGTCGTCGAAACCCATCTCGGCTGGCGCGACATCGCCGCCGTTGCCGAGGGCGCGCGCCTTCATCTCGGAGAGGCGGCGAAGCGCCGCATCTCGGACGCCCGCGCGATTGTCGAGGCGATCGTCGATCGGGGCATCCGGGCCTATGGGGTCAATACCGGTGTCGGTGCGCTTTGCGACGTGGTGGTGGACCGGCCGCTGCAGCGGCAGCTGTCGCACAACATCCTGATGAGCCACGCCACCGGCATCGGCGCGCCGCTCGGTGTGACCGAGACGCGGGCGATCATGGCGACGGCGGTCAGCAACTATGCGCTCGGCCACTCGGGCGTGAGGCTCGAGGTGGTGGACGCCCTGGTGCGGCTGCTCAATGCGGATGTCACGCCGATGGTGCCGACCAAGGGATCGGTCGGTTATCTCAGCCACATGGCGCATATCGCCCTGGTGCTGATTGGTGCGGGCAGGGCGCGCGTCGGGGACAAGGTTGTCACAGGGGGCGAGGCGCTTGCCACTGCCGGCCTTGTTCCTCTGGAGCTGGGTGCCAAGGAAGGTTTGTCGCTGGTCAATGGCATCCCCTGCGCCACCGGGGTGGCATCGCTGGCCTTGAAGAGATCGGAGCGGATACTCGATTGGGCCGATGCGATCGCCGCCCTGACCATCGAGGCGCTGATGGGCAATCCGGCCGCCTTCGATCCGGCGGCGTTGTCGCTTCGGGCATCGCCCTCTCTGCAGTCCGTTGGCGCCAGCCTGCGTGATCGGCTCGCCGGCAGCGGCATCGTTGCCGCCGGGGCCGGTCGCAAGACGCAGGACGCCCTGTCGATGCGGGCGGTGCCGCATGTTCATGGAGCGGCACGCGATGCCTTTCGAGGTGCTGCCGATGTCGTTGAACGGGAGCTCGCGTCGATATCGGACAACCCCGCCGTCCTCGGCACACCGGAGGCACCCGAGGTTCATTCGGAGGCACACGCCGTCGGCGCTGCCATGGGGCTGGCGCTCGATCAGCTGGCAATCGCTATCGCCGAGGTGGCGGCGATGTCGGAGCGGCGCCTCGACCGTCTGGTCAACCCGCTGGTCAGTGGCTTGCCGGCTTTCCTGGCCGCCGACAGCGGGGTGAGTTCCGGTTTCATGATCGCCCAGTACGCGGCGGTTTCACTGGTCAACGAGAACCGGCGCCTGGCGCTGCCCGCGAGCCTCGACGGCGGCGTCACCTCCGCCTTGCAGGAGGACCATCTCAGCCATGCGACCCCGGCATCGCTGAAGGCGCTTGCGGTGATCGAGAATGCCGAGGCCATCCTTGGCGTCGAGCTTCTGGCTGCCGGCCAAGCCCACGAGTTTCGCTCCGAAGGCCGAGCGGAGGGGACCGATCGCCTTTATCGACAGCTCCGCGATGTCGTCGGTCCCTACCAGGACGATCGTCCGCTGTCCGACGATATGGCAGCGGCGGCCGAGTTCATCCGGGCCGCGCTTCCGGCCTGAGTGCGTGGTTTCAGGGCAAATCAGCCAGCCGACGGACACCGATTTATCTTTGTGCATTGGTTTAGGAAGGTACATTAATTTATTGGTATCATTGAATTTTATTTGCTTTTTTGATGTTGTGAGTCCACTTGGTGTCCAAGCTGCCTCATGTGTTGATTCATGGTGCTCCCAGAAATCGTCCGGACTTCTTCATGTTGTGAATCAATCGGTCTGGCCATTGGAGCAAGTACGCATATTTGCGAGTGACTCGCAAAAACACTGATCGCGCTATTGACAGGCACGCCCTAAATGTTGAAACCAATAATCACCTTATTGGTCGGCAGGAGGTTGGGGTGCTGGCGCCGTTTCTCATCATGTTGCGCGAGGGCATAGAGGCTGCGCTGGTGACTGGCATCATCGCGAGCTACCTCAAGCAGACCGAGCGTGGCGCCTTCCTGCCGGTGGTTTGGGTCGGGGTGATGCTGGCCGTGGCGCTGTCGTTGTTTGCCGGTGCGGCCTTGCAACTGATGGCGGCCGAATTCCCTCAAAAGGCGCAGGAACTGTTCGAGGCCATCGTCGGCTTCGTCGCGGTGGTCGTTCTGGTCAGCATGGTGTTCTGGATGCGTCGAGCCGCCCGTTCGATCAAGGGGGAGCTGCACGGGGCGATCGACGCCGCCATGCAGGCCCCGAAGGGTGCCACATGGGCTCTGATCGGCATGACCTTCTTCGCCGTTGGGCGCGAGGGTCTTGAGTCCGTGTTCTTCCTGCTCGCGGTGTTCCAGCAGAGCCCCGGCGCTGCCGCGCCGCTTGGCGCCTTGCTCGGACTGCTGGTCGCGGCCGTTCTGGGCTATGCGCTCTATCGCGGTGGCATTCGTCTCGATCTCAGGCGCTTCTTCCGCTGGACGGGCGTCTTCATCCTGATCGTCGCTGCCGGGCTCGCGGCGGCCAGTCTGCGCAGCCTGCACGAGGCGGGCGTATGGAACCTGCTCCAGGCGCGCGTCTACGATTTGTCCAGCACACTGCCGGTATCGAGCGTCATTGGGACGGTTCTCTCCGGCGTGTTCAACTATCAGGAGGCCCCGACGATCGGCGAGGCGGGACTTTACGTCATCTTCCTCGCGGTAACGCTGGTGCTGTTCCTGAAGCCCGATCGACCGACCCTTTTCAGGGCTCCGGTCACCGGGACCGAAAAGGGGTAAGGATGTCTTCGTCTGATCCGCAACGCGCCGGCGGCCCGCCGTCGCGACTGACGACTATTGCCCTCATCGGGGCCGGCGTGTTGGCGTTGGCCGGGGGCGGCGCCTTCTACCTGGCCTCGCAGCGGGCAGTGCGCCCGAGCGAGCCCGGTACGATCGCCGTTCGCGTCGGTGATAAGAGTTGCGAGCCGATGGACCTGACGGTTCCAGCGGGACGCAGCGTCTTCGAGATCGAGAATGCCTCGAACCGCCCGATCGAGTGGGAGATTCTCGACGGCGTGATGGTGGTCGAGGAGCGCGAGAACATTGCTCCCGGCTTCCGGTCGCAGTTGGCCGCTCGCCTCAAGCCGGGTGTCTACGACATCACTTGCGGTCTTCTGTCCAATCCGCGCGGCAAACTGACGGTGACGGCGTCGGCTCATTCGGAAGCGGAGAAGGTCAAGCCGCCGCTGAAGGCCTTCATTGGCCCTCTGTCCGAGTACAAGGTCTATCGCGCCCTTCGGTCGAACAGGATGATCCAGGCGGTTGGGGCGCTTTCCACGGCGATCGACGCCGGCGACATGGATGCGGCAAAGTCCGCCTATGCCGCAGCCCGAACCGTCTATCGGCATGTCGAGGCAGTCAGCGGCCGCATCGCGGATCTTGAGAACGCCATCGATCCCGTCGCCACCTATCTGGCCGGCCGCGAGCAAGATCCGGCTTTCACCGGCTTCCACAGGATCGAGTTCGGTCTTTGGCACGAAGGATCGGTCACCGGACTGAAGCCCGTCGCCGACAAACTGGAAGCCGATGCGACAACGCTTCGGGACCGTCTGAAGGCGGTGAAGTTCGAGCCGGTCGACCTTGCCGGCAATGCGGCGCGCGAGGCGCGGCGGCTGGCCGAAGGACCGGTGATCTCCGGCGACAACCTCTATGCCAATGACGAACTCGTCGAGTTTGCCGCCGCCGTGGATGGCCTTGAAAAGCCGGTGTCTTTGCTTGTCCCGCTTTTAGCCGAGGCGTCCCCCGAAATGGCGAAGGCAACGACCGATGCTTTCGCAGCGGTGCGGGCCGAACTTGGCAAGCTCAGCGGATCGGACGCCGCGCCGGTCATCTACAGCGACGTCTCGCCGGATGCCCGCAAGGCGTTGGCTGCGGACCTCGTCGCGCTTGCCGACGCGATAGACCGGATCAACCCGGCGCTTGGCTTGGAGTGAACACCATGCTCGATCCGAAAGATCTCCAAAGGTCCCCCTACCATCTGAATCGTCGCCGACTCCTGGCCGGGCTTGGCGCAACGGCGGTTGGTGGTTCGTTGTCGGGCACCGTCAGCGCGGAGACGATGCATCATTCGGTCGCCGACGCCCCCGTCGCCAACGCTGCGAGCCAGCTCGACAGCGTTCCGCATCTCGGCCGCCATCAGGCAGGCGTGGTCAATGCCCGCCCGGCCAACGGCATGGTGGCGAGCTTCGACGTGCTGGCGAGCAACGCCGACGAACTGGAAGCGTTGTTCCGCACACTGACCGAGCGCATAGCCTTCCTCACCGTCGGTGGCTCGGTGCCCATGCTCGATCCGAAGCTGCCGCCCGCCGACTCCGGGCTGTTGGGGCCAATCGTGCGTCCCGACAACCTGACCATCACCGTATCGCTCGGTGCCTCGCTGTTCGACGACCGGCCTTGGCTGGCGCCGCTGAAGCCAAGACATCTTCAGCGGATGATGCGCTTTCCCAACGACGCGCTCGATGCCGACACCTGCCATGGCGACCTGTCCCTCCAGATCTGCGCCAACACGCAGGACACGACCATCCACGCCCTGAGAGACATCATCAAGGCGTCGAGCCGTCAAATGATCCTGAAATGGAAGCAGGAAGGCAACGTGCCGGTGATCACGCCGGGACCGGACGGCCGCGCCGAGAGCGCCCGCAACTTCCTCGGCTTCCGCGATGGATCGGCCAACCCGGACTCCTCGGACGCCGCCGAGATGGATCGCGTGGTCTGGGTGGGGGCGGAGGAGGGTGAACCGGCCTGGGCAGTCGGCGGCAGTTACCAGGCGGTGCGCATCATCCGCAACTTCGTCGAACGCTGGGATCGTACGCCATTCGGTGAGCAAGAGCGGATCATGGGGCGCACCAAGATGAACGGCGCGCCGCTTGATCGCCGCGAGGGCAGCGAGTTCGAGGTGCCCGACTACGCCAGCGACCCCGAGGGCAAGGCGACTCCGATGGACGCCCACATTCGTCTCGCCAATGCGCGCGACGAGGCGTCGAAGGCCAACATCATTCTCCGGCGCCCGTTCAACTACTCGAATGGCGTTACCCGATCCGGCCAGCTCGATCAGGGCCTCCTGTTCATCTGCTATCAGGCGAACCTTGAGCGGGGCTTCATCGCCGTGCAGCAGAAGCTCAATGGCGAGCCGCTCGAAGAATACATCAAGCCGGTCGGCGGCGGCTTCTTCTACACGCTTCCGGGAATTCGCGACGCTTCCGACTACGTCGGCAGTTCGCTGATCGCCGCCGCGCGCGGTGCCTGAACTCGCATCCATTTCATGAAGGGAGATCGAAACATGCGCATATCCGGCCTGGTGGGCGCTTCGGCGCTGACATTCGTCCTGACGTCCGGCGCCTTTGCCCAGGAGGCGAGCCTCGACCTCGTCGAGCCGATCGCCGAATACAAGATCTACGTCTCTGAAAAGCTTGCCAAGCTCGTCGAGGACACCACCGCCTTCACCGACGCCGTGAAGGCTGGCGAGGTCGACAAGGCAAAGGAGCTCTTTGCGCCGACCCGTCTTTCCTATGAGGCGATCGAGCCGATCGCCGAGCTGTTCTCCGACCTCGACGCGTCCATCGACTCGCGGGCCGACGACTACGAGAAGGCCGAGGCCGATCCGGAGTTCCCTGGCTTCCATCGCATCGAATACGGCCTCTGGGAGAAGAACTCCACTGAGGGCCTCGCTCCGGTGGCCGACAAGCTGCTCTCCGACGTCAAGGAGCTCGAGGGGCGCATCGCCTCGCTGACTTTCCCGCCCGAGAAGGTGGTCGGCGGCGCCGCAGTGCTGATGGAAGAGGTGGCGGCCACCAAGATTTCCGGCGAGGAAGACCGCTACAGCCATACCGACCTCTGGGACTTCCGTGGCAACTTTGACGGCGCCCGCAAGATTGTCGATCTGGTGCGGCCGCTGATCGCAGACAAGGAAGCCGACTTCCTGAAGACGGTGGACGCCAACTTCGAGACGGTCGACACGACGCTCGCCAAGTACAAGGACGGCGAGGGCTACGTCACCTACGACAAGCTGACCGACGACGACCGCAAGGTGCTGGCGGCGGCGGTCAACACGCTGGCCGAGGACCTGTCGACGCTGCGCGGCAAGCTCGGTCTCGACTGACGCGTTCTGGTCGGAAAAGCGAGGCGGCGGTCCGGGTGGCCGCCGCCTTCGCATTCCTGAGGTCAGGCAACCCTGATTTTCTCAAGCGTTGCCAATGCCTCGACACAGGCCGCAGCCGCTTCGCGTCCCTTGTTCGCCGCGTCGCCGCGACTGCGCAGCACGGCCTGCTCGTCCGTGTAGGTGGTGAGGATGCCGAAGGTAATCGGCACGCCGGTTGCGAGCGTTGCCTGCATCAGTCCGGTCGCGGCGCCGAGGCTGATGAACTCGAAATGCGCCGTGTCGCCCTTGATCACGCAGCCCAGGCAGATCACGCCGGCATAGCGGCCGGTCCTGGCAAGGGTCTGGGCAAGCAGCGGGATCTCGAAAGCGCCGGGAGCCTGGAACACGTCGGTATCGGCAAGCGGCACGCCGCGTTCGTCGAGTTCGCGCCGCGTGCCGGCGAGCAGGCCGTCCGTCACCTCCGGATTGAAGCGGCTGACGACGACGGCGAGACGGGGCGGGGTGGGGGACGTTCTCATTGTTTCCTCAGGAGTCATGCTGACAAAGGCTGTGGCCGAAGCGCTTGCCCTTGGTGGCGAGGTAGTGACGGTTGAACGGGTTGGGCGGGATGACGAGCGGCACCTGGTCGGCAACGTCGAGGCCATAGCTCGCGAGGGCGTCGGTTTTGGCCGGGTTGTTGGAGAGCAGGCGCAGGCGGTCGATGCCGAGCGCTTTCAGAATTTGCGCGGCGATGCCGTAGTGACGGGCATCGGCCGGCAAACCCAGGGCGGTGTTGGCGTCGAGTGTGTCGAGGCCGCCGTCCTGAAGCGCGTAGGCGCGGATCTTGTTGGCAAGGCCAATGCCGCGTCCTTCCTGACCGCGCAGGTAGATGACCACACCGCCATCGGGGTCTTCGGACACGAGCCGCTGCGCTTCGTGAAGCTGGGGGCCGCAGTCGCAGCGGAGCGAGCCGAGCGCGTCGCCGGTCAGGCACTCCGAATGCACGCGGACCAGCGGCGTCTTGCCCAACGGGCGGCGAACGATGGCCAGGTGTTCTTCCCCGTCGACGAGGCTGCGGAAGGCGTGGACACGCAGCACGCCATCGGCATAGGCGGTCGGGAGGTCGGCGCTTGCCACCTCTTCGACCAGTCGTTCCGTCGCCCAGCGATGCTCGACCAGTTCAGCGATGGTGAGCACGGGGATATCGTGCTCCCTGGCGAAGGCGTCGAGTTCCGGCCGGCGCGCCATGTGACCGCTTTCGCCCATCACCTCGCAGATGACGGCGGCCGGTGACAGGCCGGCGAGGCGGACGAGATCGATCGCCCCCTCGGTGTGGCCATTGCGGGCGAGAACGCCGCCGTCGGCTGCACGCAACGGGAAGACGTGGCCGGGCGACACGATGGCGCCGGTCGCCACCGCTGGATCGGCTGCGACGCGGATTGTGTGCGCCCGGTCAAAAGCCGATATGCCGGTGGTGATGCCGTCGCGCGCCTCGATGGAGACGGTAAAGGCCGTGGAGCGGCGGGCGCGGTTCATCGCCACCATCGGGGAGAGGCCGAGCCGGTCGATCTGCTCGCCGGTGAGCGCCAGGCAGATCAGCCCGCAGGCCTTCTTGGCCATGAAAGCGATGGCGTCAGGCGTGGCGAACTCGGCGGCGACGACGAGGTCGCCCTCGTTTTCCCGGTCCTCGTCATCGACGAGCAGGACCATGCCGCCGGCCTTCAGCCGGTTCAGTGCGCGAGATAGGGCTTGCATAGCACCTCCACATACTTGGCGATGACGTCGACCTCGACGTTGATCTCGTCGCCGAGGGCGGCGGCGGAGAGGTTGGTGTGGTCCCAGGTGTGGGGAATGATGGTGATGCCGATGCGGGCGCCATCGTTCGCCGGCTCGATGCTGTTGATGGTCAGGCTGATGCCGTTGAGCGAGATAGAGCCCTTCTCGACGCAGTAGCGGGCAAGCTCCGAGGGAAGGTCGAACTCCAGGCGACGGGCGTCGCTGTCCGGCGTGACGGCGACGAGCGTCGCCTTGCCGTCGACGTGCCCCTGCACCATGTGCCCGGACAGGCGGTCAGCGAGCGCCACGGATCGTTCGAGGTTGACCACCGAGCCCGTGGCCAGATGGCCGAGGTTGGAGCGGGCCAAGGTTTCTGGAGACAGGAAGAAGCGCGCCGTGCCGGCCTCGTTCATCTCGGTCACCGTGAGACAGACGCCATTGACGGCGATGCTTTCGCCGAGTTCGAGATCGGACCAGCCGGTTGGGATGGTCACCACCAGCGACCCGCCGGTCGCGTTGGCCGTCTCTACGGCGACAGTCCGGGCAATGATGCCGGAAAACATGGATTTCAGCCTTTCTTGGTACGGTTACGGGAAACGGTGATCTGATCGGGAAGGTCGGATCGGGTCCTCCGGATGATGACGAGCTCGTCCCAGAGGTTGGCGGCGAGAATGGCGCCCATCAGTTCGGGGCCGGCTTCGACCAGCACTTCGTGGACGCCTTCGTTGCCAAGGCGCGTGAGAGCGTCGCCGATGTCGCCGAAGAGTATGGGGCGCAGACCGCGCCGGGTCGCTTCGGCGAGGTCGTCGGCCGGCACGCGCCCCCTGCGGTCGAGAATGGCGAGGATGCGGCTCTTGCCGGGATGGTCGGGGAGGTGGCGGACGGTGAACTCCGGTCGGTCGGCCAGAATGGTGCCGCTGCCGGTCAGAATAGCGTCGGCGCGTCGGCGCATGCTGTGGGCCAGCGTCAGGGACGCTTCGGACGTGAAGGTCTTCCGGCCAGGCGGAGGGATCATCGATCCCGTGTCGTCGAGCGCTTGCTTGATCGTGACGAAGGGGCGGCCCGTCGTCACCCAGGTGGCGAAGGGAGCGATCAGACGCTCGGCCTCGGCGGAGAGCTGGCCGGCATCTGGATGATCGAGCTCAGAGAGATGACGGACTGAGAGGCCGGCCGCCGCGAGGCGGCTTGCTCCGCCGCCTTCCACGCGGGGATTGGGGTCGGTCTCGGCGATCCACACTTCCCGGGTCGGTGTCGACAGGATCGCTTCGGAGCAGGGAGGCGTACGTCCGTGGTGGTTGCACGGCTCCAGAGTGACCACGACCGTGTGGATGCGGCCGGTCGTTCCTGCCGCCTGGCAGGCAGCGATGGCCCGCGCCTCGGCGTGGAGGCCGCCGGCCTTGCGATGCGCCTCGACGGCTAGGATGTTGCCAGCGGCGTCGAGGATGGCACAGCCGACCGGTGGATTGGGAGAGGTGGCGCCGGCAAGGTCCGCCGCGGCGGCAATGGCGCGCGCGAAGGCATCGGCGATGATGCCGGTGGGCAGGGAGAGTGCGGTGCGGTCGTTCAAAGCGCCCATGCGGTCCTCGATCGGTCGATCGAACGCACTTGGGGCGCGAGCAAACGCAATGACGCACGCCTCCGGTCAGGAGGGCGCACGTGTGGCGTCAGCCGTTCTCTACCATCCGGACTATACCGTCGGCCCCGGAATCACACCGGGTCTGCTGACCCCGCTTCCAAAAGGAAACGGGCGCTCGCGGGCTGACGCGCTTTCGCACGATTACCGCCGGTGGGGAATTTCACCCCGCCCCGAGAACGTTCGCCGCCATGAAAGGCGGCTCATAAAGCATAGGCACGACAATCCGGCCGCGCAAGATCGGATTGTTTACGGCTTCCGCCGAACACGCGAACGTGTCCGGCGGACGTCGTCGAGTTACTTAGCCGAGAAGGCGATGGGGGCGACGAGATCCTTGCGGATGTCGATCGCCCGATCCCTAGGCAACATGCCGTTGTCGATCATGAAGGCCTGGTCGGCTTCGAGATTGGTGATGTCGGCGTCCGTCAGCGTCGGCGTGAAGTCGTAAAGCGGCAACTGCGCCTTGGCGTCCTCGATCGAGATCTTCTGCTCGTCGGCGGCGATCTTCAGGGCCTCTTCGGGGCTGGTTGCCACGAAGTCCAGCGCTTTGCGGTGGGCGGCGAGATAGGCCTCGACCAGATCGGGGTGTTCGTCAATGAACTTGCCCGACGCGGCGATCACCGTGGTCGGGTGAATGAGGCCTTCGCCGGTGGCGAGCGTCTTGCCGCCGGCCTTCTCGACCGCGATGGCATTGTTGCCGGCCAGTGTCGCCACGTCGATCTGGCCGGAGATGAGGGCGGCGCGCGCCGTCGGCAAGTCCATGTTGATGTAGTCGACGTCATTGATGGTGAGACCGGTGGAGGCAAGCGCGGCCGCCAGGAGTTGGTGCAGGGTCGTTCCCTTGGGGCCGGCGATCTTCTTGCCCTTGAGGTCGGCCAGCGTCGCCGGGCCGTCGGCGCGGGTCATCAGCGCGAAGGCCTTGGGAGATCGCGAATAGACGGCGATGACGCGGACATCGACGCCGTTGGCCTTGGCGAGGATGGCCGAAGCGCCGCCCAGAACGGAAGCCACGTCGATGGCGTCGGCGGCGATGGCTTCGGTCTGCTTGGCGCCGGAGGTGATTTCGGGGCGTTCGATGGTGATGCCCTTGGCGCCGAAATCGGCTTCGAGGAATCCCTCGTGCTTGTCGACGATCGACGGCACGTTGAACGGCGCCGTCACGTAGGTGACGCGAAGAGTGTCGAGGTCGGCAGCGCGGGCGGGCGAAAGCGCGCTTGCGACAAGTGCCGCGCCCAGCGCGAGGCGGACGATCGATTTCATGGACTTCTCCTGGATTCTGGTATGGAACTGAATGGAGCGCCGCCGACGAGGCGGGCGAGAATGCTGCGTCGATAGTCGACCACTGCCGCGTCGGTGGCTTCGCGCGGAAACGGAATGTCGACGGGAACCCGACCGACGACCCGGCCGGACTCCATTTCGATCACGCTCTCGCCAAGCAGCACGGCCTCCTCGACATCGTGGGTGACAAGCACCACTGTCGGACGGCGCTCCTGCCAGATGTCGATCAGGACGTCTTGCAGGCGACGGCGCGTGAAGGCGTCGAGGGCGGAGAACGGTTCGTCGAGAAGCAGGATGTCGGGATGCTGCGCCAGGGCGCGGGCAATGGCGACACGCTGCGCCATGCCGCCGGAGAGCTGGGCGGGCATGGCGCGATGTGCTTCCGCGAGCCCCACAAGTGACAGAGAGTCCGACACCCGCTCGGCGATCTCGGCGTCGCTCAGCCGGTTCTTCAAGGGAAAGGCGACGTTGGCGCCAACGTCCAGCCAAGGCATCAGTCGCGCCTCCTGAAAGACGACGCCGATGCTGCGGGAAGGGGCGCGCCGGACACTGCCGGAGCTCGGCTCGGTCAGGCCGGCGAGAAGCCGGAGGAGGGTCGTCTTGCCGCAACCGGAACGGCCGACCACCGTGGTGATCGAACCATCTGAGAAGGGTTGCGTGACGTCGTCGAGCGCAGCGACCGCTCGGCCGGCAACGTCGTAGTGACGGCTTGCTTCAACGAGCTCAAGCACGGGCGGCCTCCAGGTGGGCAGATAACCATGGAAAGGCGCGGCCGATGGCGAGGCGGAGGATAAGGTCGGAGAACAGGCCAATGGTGCCGATTACCAGGATGCCGGCGAGCACGATATCGGTCCGTGCGAGGTTTTCGGCGTCGATGATCATATAGCCGAGGCCGGCGGAGGAGGCGATCAGCTCGGCGCCGACCAGCGCCCGCCAGCTGTAGCCAAGGCTGATGCGCAGCCCGACCACCAGCTCCGGCAGCGCTGACGGCAGGACGATGCGCGTCAGGATCTCACGACGCGAAAGGCCGGCGACGCGACCGACCTCGACGAGCTTGGGATCAACGCCGGCGATGCCGCCGCGAAAGCCGAGGAACACCGGGAAGAAGGAAGCGAGCACGATGATGCCGAGCTTTTGCGTCTCGCCGATGCCGAGCCACAGGATCAGGAGCGGGATAAGGGCGAGCGGAGGCACCTGACGGACGAACTCGAGCAACGGATCGAGCACGGCGCGGGCTGGCCGGCTTGCCGACATCAGCACGGCGAGCGGCAGCGCCAACGCCACCGACAGGCCAAAGCCAAGCAGAACGCGCTGGAGACTGACCAACGTATGCTTCAGGAGGAGCCCCGAGGCGGCGAGATCGACAAGCGCCGCGATCACCGCCGAGGGAGCCGGCAACAGATAGGCATTCGTCCAGCCTGCTTGATGCGTCATCCACCACAACAGAATGACGGTGGCGAAGACGGTAGCTGGGACAATGATGCGGCGGGCTGGCATGACGGCAGTTATACGTCCAAAGTCTTGCCTGTCGAGCGTGATGAGGAATTGTTGAGAATGCAAATCATAAATGGTTTCAGATGCTTGTAATAAGCGTTATACCGTAGGGGTCCCCGCCTTTGCCTTCGTTTGCCAGATGATCGTCATACCCTTCGACTGCTCCGATCCGATGATCCTTGCCGGGCGATTTCGCCGGCTGTCGCGGTTTGCCTTTCTTGACAGCGCTCTCTCCGGCACCGGATTGGGCAACCACGCCTTTCTGGCTGCCGATCCCTTCGCGACGTTCCGTGTGATCGGAGAGCGGGCGTTCTGGAACGATGAGGAGATCGCGGCGCACCCGGATGATCCTCGGTCGCCCGGTCGTTGGGCGCTGGCCGAACTCGACCGACGCCTGACGCTCTACCGGCAGGAACCGGTGGAGGAATTGCCGCCTTTCCAGGGAGGCGCCATCGGGCATGTCGCCTATGAGTTCGGCCGCCTCCTGGAGCGACTGCCCTCGACACCGGCGCCAACGGAAGGCATCGCCGAGCTCGAGATGAACTTCTACGACGTGGTCGTCGCTTGCGATCTCGGGGGCGGTCGCGCTTTTCTCATCTCGACCGGCTGGCCGGAGTTGGAGCCCCTCAGGCGAGACAAAAGGGCGCGGGATCGGGCCGATCAGTTCATGGCGGTGATCGAGGGCACACCACCGGTGGAACTGCCGTTCGTCGGCTGCAGCGGTCTCACATTCACGGCAAATCTCGATCGGCTGGGTTACGAGGCCGCTGTGGCGCAGACGCGGGACTACATCCTCGCCGGCGACATCTTCCAGGCCAACATCACGCGCCGTATCGAGACGGAGCTTTCGGCCGGTTTCGACACTTGGGGCTACTATCGCGCATTGCGTGCCGCCAACCCGGCGCCCTTCGCCGCTTTCCTCGATCACGGCATGACGCAGATCGCGTCATCATCGCCGGAGCGCCTGATCGAGGTGCGAGGTCGTCGGGTCGAAGCACGGCCGATCAAGGGAACGATGGCCCGGGTTGCCGATCCGGCCGAGGATGCGGCCCGCGCGGCGGCGCTTGCGGCATCGGAGAAGGACCGGGCGGAGAATGTCATGATCGTTGATCTCCTGCGCTCCGATCTTTCCGCCGTCTGCAAGCCGCATACGGTGAAGGTGCCAAGCCTTTGCGGCGTCGAGACCTATGCCTCGCTGCATCATCTCGTATCGGTCGTGACGGGGGAGCTCCAGGACGGTTGCACGGCGGTGGATGCGCTCGCCGCCGTCTTTCCCGGCGGATCGATCACGGGCGCACCGAAGATCCGGGCCATGGAGATCATCGCCGAACTGGAGAAGGTTCCACGGGACGTCGATTGCGGGGCGATCGGCTATCTCGGCTTCGATGGCTCGGCCGACTTCAACATCGCCATTCGCACGGCGACGTTTGCCGGCGGGCGAGCATCGCTCGGGGCAGGGGGTGGGATCACTCTGCTGTCCGATCCCGCCGCCGAGTTCGATGAGGCCGAACTCAAGGCGAAGCGGTTGATCGACGCTTTCCGGAGACCGGCATGATCGTCGTTCTCGACAACTACGACAGCTTCGTCGGCAATGTCGCCCGCTATCTCGTCGAACTCGGCGAGGAGGTGACCGTGCTGCGCAACGATGCGATCGATGTGGCTGGGATCGTCACTCTCGGCGCAGAGGCCTTGGTGATCAGCCCCGGTCCCTGCGGCCCAGGCGAGGCGGGCGTTTCGACCGATGCGGTGCGATTGTTGTCGGGTCGGTTGCCGATCCTCGGCATCTGCCTGGGCCATCAGTGCATCGGGGCGGCATTCGGGGCGCGGATCGTTCGGGCTCGCGAGCCGATGCACGGTCGATCTTCGCCGATGACACATGACGGGATTGGGCTTCTTTCAGGGCTGCCGAACCCACTCAAGGTCGGGCGTTACCACTCGCTGGCCATCGAGGTACCGACGGGTGTGCCTCTCCGCGTCACGGCGCGGAGCGATGGCGGCGATGTGATGGCGGTCGAGCACGTGGAGCATCCGACGTTCGGCGTGCAGTTTCATCCGGAAAGTGTGCTCACCGAAGGCGGCTACCAAGTGTTCGCCAACTTCCTGTCCCACCTGCCGAGGCGGGCAGGGCGGCGTGTTACCGCCCTGCTCAACCCGCTCTGATCACTCCATGGTCGGCATGATGAAGTCGGCGCCGGAGCGAACTCCGGTCGGCCAGCGACTCGTGACCGTCTTCAGGCGGGTGTAGAAGCGCACGCCCTCTGAGCCGTGCATGTGGTGGTCGCCGAACAGCGACGCCTTCCAGCCGCCGAAGGAATGGAAGGCCATCGGCACCGGGATCGGTACGTTGACGCCCACCATGCCGGTCTGGATGCGGGTGGTGAACTCGCGCGCGCTGTCGCCGTCGCGGGTGAAGATGGCGGCGCCGTTGCCGAACTCGTGCTCGTTGATCAACCGGACGGCGGAATCGAAGTCGTCGACGCGCACGATGCCGAGCACCGGCCCGAAAATCTCCTCGCGATAGATCTTCATCTCGGTCGTGACGTTGTCGAACAGGGAAGCCCCGATGAAGTAGCCATTCTTGGCGCCTGGGCTGACGAACCCGCGTCCGTCGAGCACAAGAGTCGCGCCTTCGGCGACACCGCTGTCGACATAGCCGCGCACCTTCTCAAGGTGGGGCTTCGACACCAGCGGCCCCATTTCAGACGCCTTGTCGGTCCCGGCGCCGATGACGAGCTTCTGCGCCCGCTCGGCGAGCTTTTCGACGAGGGTGTCGGCGGTGGCCTTGCCGACGGGCAGGGCGATGGAGATGGCCATGCAACGCTCGCCGGCCGAGCCATAGGCAGCGCCCATCAACGCATCCGCCGCCTGGTCGAGATCGGCGTCCGGCATGATCACCATGTGGTTCTTGGCGCCGCCGAGCGCCTGGCAACGCTTGCCGTTCCTGGTTGCCGTTTCGTAGATGTAGCGGGCGACCGGAGTCGAACCGACGAAGCTGATGGCTGAGATGTCACGATCGTTGAGAAGGGCGTCGACGGCGACCTTGTCGCCCTGCACCACTTGGAAGATGCCCTTGGGAAGGCCGGCTTCGGTCAGCCACTCGGCGATCAGCAACGATGCGCTGGGGCAGCGCTCCGATGGCTTCAGGATGAAGGCGTTGCCGCAGGCGAGCGCCACCGGGAACATCCACATCGGCACCATGGCCGGGAAGTTGAACGGCGTGATGCCGGCGACGATGCCGAGCGGCTGGCGCAGTGAATGGCTGTCGACGCCGGTACCGACGTTCTCGGAGAACTCGCCCTTCAAGAGCTCCGGCGCGGCGATGGCGAACTCGACTACCTCGATGCCGCGCTGGATCTCGCCACGCGCGTCGCTCAGCACTTTGCCATGCTCGGCCGTGATGACGGCGGCGAGATCGCCAGCCCGCTCTTCCATGATGCCGAGGAAGCGGTTGAGGATACGGGCGCGGCGCAGCGGCGTGGTGGCCGCCCAGCGGGGCTGGGCCGCCTTGGCGGCTTCGACGGCGACCCGCACCTCAGCCTCGCTCGCCATGGCGACGCGTCCTGTCTCCGTGCCGGTGGCGGGGTTGAACACCGGGGTCGATCGGCCGGAGCTGGGGGAGGCCGTGCCGCCGTCGATGAAGTGGCCGATGGTTGTCGTCATTTCCCTTATTTCCCTCTGGTTGAGTTGGGCCGTCCTGCCCGCTTGAGGCGATAGAACACCAAGATCGGGTTGCGCGGCAATATGCTGGCTTGGAAAACCATTGTGCATTAATGTGAAGACATGGACTGGGATCATTTTCGCGTGTTTCTGGCGGTCGCGCGCGGCGGACAGCTTTCCGCCGCCGCCCGCAGGCTGGGTGTCAACCACACCACCGTGGCGCGTCGTCTCGATGCTCTGGAAGCGGAACTTGGCGCGGCTCTGTTCGAGCGGCGACCGACCGGTTGCGTTTTGACCGAAGCCGGCGAGCGCCTGATTCCGCTGGCCGAACGCATCGAGATCGAAACGCGAGCGGCGCTCGCGGCAGTGTCGTCCGGTGAGAGCGAGATCACCGGCACCGTCCGCGTCGGCGCGCCCGACGGTCTTGGAAACAGCTTTCTTGCCCGCGAGCTGGGATTGTTCGCGGCGCAGTACCCCGGGGTGCTCGTGGAGCTGGTTCCGTTGCCGGTGAAGTTCTCGGTGTCACGGCGCGAAGCCGATCTCGTTATCGAGCTGTCTCGGCCGACGACGGGGCGCCTCGTTGCGACGAAGCTTGTCGACTATACGCTGGGCGTCTACGCGGCCGAGGGTTATCTCGCCAATCATGGGTCGCCTGCGGGTCTTGAAGATCTCGCCGGCCATCGTCTCGTCACCGGTATCGACGACTACACCTTTTCGTCGGCACTCGACTATGCCGCCACGCTGCAGGCCTACTCGAAGCGTTTCTACCGCTGCGCCGGTGCGACCAGCCAGTTCGAGGCGATCTGTGCCGGCGCCGGCATCGGCGTGCTGCACGATTTCATGGCGCTTGACGCGACAGGGCTTGTCCGGGTGCTGCCTGAGGTGAGCTTCTCTCGTACCTATTGGCTGGTGGCCCATCCGGGCGCGACATCGATCGCCGCCGTCGCTTCCTGCCGGCGCTACCTCGTCGAAACCTTTCGCCGACAGCGTCGGTACTTCCAACCGTTTGGTTCGGCCAAGGTATCGTCATCTCCGGAACGGGTTGGTGTGGGAACGTAGTTCCAACGGCGTCGGATTCTGTAGAACGAACTTCCACTCATTGTTGCTTTGCGACAATGCCATGCTTTGGCGAAGATGCGACTTTCGTATAAAATTTCAGGTAGTGATCAAGTTATTCGAGTGAAGGTTATGGACAGGGCGCCGAGACTTTGGGCAGGCGAGGTTGCGACCGGCCGGTCGGTGGCCGTCGACCTCTATTGGCACCGTCTCAAGGGCGAGGCGGAGGCAGCCTTGGCGCGCGAACCGGCTCTCACGTCGCTTCTCGCCGCCACCATTCTTGAACAGTCCGATCTGGCGACGGCGCTGGCCAGCCGCCTCGGCCAGCGTCTTGCCGGAGATGAGCTGGCCTCCGAAGTCATCGCCCGAACCGTGTTGAGGGTGCTCGATGCCGATCCTGGCATTCTGGATGCCGTGCATGCCGATCTCAAGGCGGTGGTCGAGCGCGATCCGGCATCGGGTCGCCTGATCGAGCCATTTCTGTTCTTCAAGGGCTTCTCGGCCATCCAGACGCATCGGATCGCCCACCACTTGTGGCGGACCGGTCGGCGCGACATGGCGTTGGTGTTGCAGAGCCGGTCGTCGTCGGTGTTCCAGACCGACATCCATCCCGGCGCGACGATCGGGCAGGGCATCTTCATCGACCACGCTACTGGTGTCGTGATCGGTGAGACCGCCGAAATCGAGGACGAGGTGTCCATCCTGCAGGACGTGACGCTGGGTGGTACCGGCACCCACACCGGCAAGCGTCATCCGACCATTCGCACCGGCGTGATGATCGGCGCCGGCGCTCAGATTTTCGGTCCGGTTGAGATCGGCGCCTACTCCAAGGTCGCTGCCGGCTCGCTGGTGACGACGAGTGTGCCCGCTCATTCGACGGCGGTGGGTACGCCGGCTCGCGTCATACTGGGCGATGCGCCTGCCAATCCGGCCCGGAACATGGACCAGATGCTCACCGAGCGCGACTACTCCGCTTTCACCTGGGTGATCTGATCGACGGGTTTCAGAGGTACGTGCATGATATCGAGGGCGGCTCGGATGGTCTGGGCCGCCTTCGTCGTTTCGGGTTCAGTGGAACAGGCGCGGCAGCCACAGCGAGACGGCTGGAACGTAGGTGACGATCATCAGCACCAGGAAGGCGGCGACATAGAAGGGCCAGATGGTGCGGGCGGCCTGCAGGATCGGGATCTTGGCGATGGCGCAGGTGACGAACAGCACGGAACCGACCGGAGGCGTACACAGTCCGATGCCGAGATTGAGGATCAGGATGGCGCCGAACTGAACCGGGTCCATGCCGAAGGCGGTGACCACCGGCAGGAAGATCGGCGTCGTGATGATGATCAGCGGCGCCATGTCCATGAAGCAGCCGAGAACCAGCAGGATCAGGTTCAGCAAAAGGAAGATGACGAGCGGGTTTTCCGACACCGCCTGCATGGCGGCAACCATGGCAGCGGGTACTTGAAGCAGAGCCAGTAGCCAGGCAAACGAAGCCGCCGAGCCGATCACCATCAGCACCATGGCCGTGGTCCGCACCGCTCCCAGCGTTGCCTCTCGGAAGTCTTCCCAGCTCATGGACCGGTAGACGAGCAGCGTGATGATCAGCGCATAGATCAGCGCGATGCAGGAACTCTCCGTCGCCGTGAAAATGCCGGAACGGACGCCGCCGAAGATGATGGCGATCAAAAGGATGCCGGGGATGGCGTTCAGGACGATCGGGCCGATCCTGTGCCAGCCGGGGAACAGTTCGGCCGGATAGCCGCGACGCCGGGCTACCCAATAGGCGGCGATCATGAGCGAGGCGGCCAGCAGCAGGCCGGGTATGATGCCGGCCGTGAACAGGTCGGCGATGGAAATCTTGCCGCCGGCCGAGATCGAATAGATGATCATGTTGTGCGACGGCGGGATCAACAG